>RPQH01000116.1 GCA_003820375.1 Ignavibacteriota bacterium | reverse complement strand
TAGCTAAAGCAAATTTTATGCTTGTAACAGGATTAAACGGATTGGGATAATTTTGTGAAAGCTCAAATTTAGCCGGTGCATTATTGGGCTCATTAACTGATGTCAGCGATTCATTTAACTTTATCAGATAAACATCACCTAAACCCTGCCCGTAAGACCAAGCCCAGCCCGAAACTGCATAACCGCCTCCCTGTAAAGATATAACTCCGTGACCCCTGTCATCGCCTGTACCGCCTATCGTTCTTGACCAAAGCGAATCTCCTGCTGCATTAGTTCGTATAATATAAACATCCCATGAATTCGACATACTGGCTGCCATTCCTGCTACTATAAAACCGCCATCAGGAAGCTGCTGAATTGACTGTCCATCCTCTGCATCTTCTGTTCCCCATATTTTTTTCCATAAAACATTGCCATTTGCATCCAGTTTTATAAGCATCAAGTCTGCATCTGTTACAAAGGATGTCTCCGTACCGGTCATAATAAATCCTCCATCAGGAGTAGCTTGTATATCATAACATTCGCTTTGCCAGGGACCTTCATATATATTACTCCAGACCGTATTACCTAAACTATCGGTTCTTATTATGTAAGAAGCCCAGGAAGAACTTTGAGTAAATCCTCCAATAATGTATCCGCCGTTACTAAGCTGCTGTACTGCTAATGCAACGTCGGCGCCTTCATTTTCCCTGTAATATACTTTTTTCCATTGTACTGTCCCGTTCATATCTGTTTTCACTACATACATATCATAATTACCAAAAGCACCATGCATAAGCCATGTCTGACCGGCAAGTATATAACCACCATCTGAGGTTTGCCATACTGCATGTCCCCTGTCATCATCACCTAAACCAAAATCATACTGCATCTGCCACTGTACATTTCCCATATTATCTGTCTTAATGAGAAAAGGGTCAAATGTCTGGGGATTGACCTCAACCATACCTCCGATAATATACCCTCCATCTGTCGTCTGACGTACTGATCTGCCAATATCATTTATTCCCAGGTTGTATGTCTTACTCCACAGCTCAACGCCTGAAGCATTGGTCTTCATCAGGAGTACATCCTTTACCTGCCCGGGACTTTTAAAGCCGGTCATCACAATACCGCCATCGCTTGATAAAACCATTGCCTCACTTCCATCCTGCCCGGGACCTCCGTATGTTTGGGTCCACTGAACATTCTGTGCATTTGAAACGGTCAGCACAGTAACCATGGCTATGATAACTAATGCATATTTATTTATAAGGTATTTCATCTTTTTATTCCTCAGCTATCAGTTAATTTGTAATTAATTATTTTAAGTTATTTTACTAAAATCATTTTCTTTGTTTCTGTAAAGCCATTTGTCTTTATAGTATAGAAATATATTCCGCTGGAAAAATTATTCGCATCCCATTTCACTTCATAGTTACCTGCATTGTAATTGCTGTTAACAAGCTCCCGGATTTCCCTTCCCGTTATATCAAATATTTTTATTGATACTACACCGGCTTTAGGTAAAGCGAATTTTATGCTTGTTGACGGGTTAAAAGGATTAGGATAATTCTGCGATAAATAATAGCTCTCAGGAGTTTCATTGGTATTTCCTGCAGCAGGAGTCATAATAAGCTCTGTTGGAATAGTTTTTATCATTGTCCCAAGCAATCCTCCGGCGTGTACAAAATTGTCAGTGTTAAAATATAATGCGTACAATGAATTACTTGTTACTGTCGGTTGAATAAACCATGAAGCACCTGCATCGATAGATTTAATTATTTTTCCACCGCCTGCAACTGCATAACCAAAGTTTCCTCTGAACTGCACATTGCTGTATCCTCCGGAAGGTGTATTAAGCGCAAACCATGAACTGCCGCTATTTGTAGTTTTAAATATTCCGGCACCTGATGCCATATACCCTGTATTTACATCTGTGAAAAATACATTATTGTTGGCTGCTGAACCGGAAGGTATTGACATAGGTGACCAGGTTGTTCCGGCATCTGTGGTTTTTACTGCAGTATTGCTCTCTCCTGCAGCAAATCCTGTATTATCGTTTACGAAAAATATTGAATTAAGAAATGTTCCGGAGCCCGGAATTGTTGAAGCACTCCAGTTTAAACCCCCATTAGTGGTTTTTAATAACTTTCTGTAAGAACCAACTGCATAACCTGTATTTAAATTTGTAAAAAATACATCGCCGAATATTTCATTAGAGAAGCTTGTATATACATTAACCCAATTAGTACCTCCATTGGTTGTCTTCTTAATATTTATGCTGCCTGCAAGATAACCTGTCTCGGAATTTAAGAAGGATATTCCATAAAGAGGAGTATGATATGATGATATCTGTGATACCCATGTTTCACCTGAATTTGTAGTTTTTAATATATCACCTGCCGAGAAGCCTGCTACTGCATAACCGGTTTGTTCATTTACAAACTTTATATTTGAAATTGATGCTTCTGTTACAGATGGCTGGGAAATAAAGCTGTTTCCGGCATTTGTTGAACGTATTGCTGCACCATAAGTGCCAATAGCATGAATTGTTCCATTTGGTGTAATTTCAGCATCCATATACTGCCTGTTGCTGTTTAATCCGATATTTTCTTCCGTCCAGTTATTGCCGCCATTTGTTGACTTTACAAATACTGAACCTGTTCCAAAACCAAAACCTGTATTAGCATTAACAAATTCTATAGCATTTATGTCAAGCGACGAAGGAGACCACATGCTGTTCCATGTATTACCTGCATCTGTTGTTTTATAAACTCTTCCGTTTTCAGCTCCGGCAAACCCGGTAGAAAGATTCAAAAAATAGACGCTTATTAACGCATAATCACTGTTATAAACCAGTGCCCAGTTCAGACCTCCGTTAGTTGTCTTTATAACTTCACCGACAAAAGAGCCCCCGACAGCAAACCCGTTGTTTTCATCAATAAAAAACAGCTCTTTAAGATAGTTTGCACCTCCTGTAGTGTGTACTGTCCAGTTCAAGCCCCCATTTGTGGTCTTCCAGATTTTACTTTCCATTAAAAAGAAACCAAGAGCATAACCCGTATTAGCCGTTAAAAATTTTATATCCAGAACATAAAACATAGTATCCATCGGCTCCTGTACGGGCAGCTGTAGATTGGACCATGTATTACCTGCATCGGTTGTCTTCATCATGAGCTGGTTACCGCCGCCAATATAACCTGTGTTTTCATTAGGAAATGACATGCTTAGAAAATTTTTTGAAATATTGGTAGGTAATTTTGTCCAGTTTATCCCTGCATCGGTTGTCTTTAATACAGAGCCGAAAATTCCCGCAGCATACCCGACATTATCACTTACAAAATCAAGTGCGTTTAATGAGTTGCCTTGCGGCTTTGGATTCATCCATTGCCAGTTATCCGGCTGCTGTGAATATGTTAATAATGTTGTTAAAAATAATATTATAGTTAGTATTTTAATTATTGATTTCATTGTTTTCCTCTTTTGTTATTGATTTAGTTATTATTCTTAATTTAAAATTTTAATTATCATCCGGCATTCCGTTTTTATCATCATCTTTGAATGCTCTTTTGAATGAATTCTTCAGGTTGTCATCAATCTCGTCTTCATTTTCCGGATTACGCGGGTCTAACTCTACGGTTCCGTTCTTAAACCATGTATTGAAGTCAAATATTATTGTAAGATTCCTGGTTGTTTCCTGGAAATTTACCGGCGTGGAAAAGTTTATTACAAGATTTACAGACTTCTTTGATTTATAAATAAAGCTGTTACCGTTATATTTTCCTTTTATAATAAAAGAATATCGCTGGTTTCCGCTTGTTCCTTCCCTGAACTCAGGGTCCGGTATACTTTCACTATCTTCCGGTTTATGTATCTGGAATTTAACTTTGTTATATACTCCGGCAGGAACTTTACCTAATGCTGCAAGCTGTATACCGCCTGCTACATTAAAGTTAATTACAAACGGACCTGCATGTACTTCTTGTTCTATTCCTGAACCTTCAAGCTCAAATTCTACTTCAGTTATTAATGCTTTTGCTTCATCTATTACAATGTTAGCTGAAGGATTATCAAGTGCCCCATTTTCTGATTTTACACTGATTGATACATTTTTATCATTCGTTACAGAAGGGTCGGTGTTAATGATACTTGTGTCACCGCATCCGCCTGCATAGAATAACATCAATGCAAGAATTGCAGTTAATAAAACTACCTTAATCGCATCTAATTTCAATGTTCTCATTTTAATTTCCTTTATCTGTATTTTTATTATTTATGTTTTCTATTTCGTTTTTTATAACAAGACATGAGCAGGGATTATCGAGATATATTTTTTTCAGGTAATCCCTGTAAAAACTTTCGTCAGTTCCATATTCTGAACTTCCGCAAAAGACCCAGCAAAATGTAATTTTAGTTTTTCTCATTTTTTTCATTTCTTTAAGCTTTTACAAATTCAATTATTTTTTCTATTAAAGAAGTTGCAATCCAGAGGTTTTGTATATTTACAAGTGCTACAATAAAAATAAATCCTATACCGCGAAATAATGATGTTATTAAATTATTATTCATTGGGTTTTCCTCCTTTATGATTTATTATTTTACTAATATCATTTTCTTTGTTTCGGTGTAATTATATGATTGACCTGTTGCAATCAACCTGTAGAAATAAATACCACTTGATAATTTTACTGCATTAAATATCACTTCATTGCTACCAGCCTTTGCTTCTTCTTCTGCTAATACTGCTACTTCTTCTCCCAGTATATTAAATACACTTAATTTTATATTTGATTTTTCCGGCAGCTCAAATATTATTTTAGTTGAAGGATTAAACGGGTTCGGATAATTCTGCCTTAACATAAAATTCTCCGGTATTTTTGAGCCGATATGATTTACTCCCATTGTAATACTTGTAGTATCAAGAGTAAAATTCAAAGTATCTATGCTTGCAGAGCTGATTACTATATTGGTAAATGCAGCGGTATAGCCAATCCTGTTTACATATATATCATATGTACCGGGCGGCAATGAAGGAAGCATATATTGCTCGGTTTGTGTGCTGACTGCAAAGCCTCTGAATAAATTCCCCTGCCTGGCATAAACATATGCATCACTTTTAAAAGGAAGCGGTCCCGGAACCGGAGGAGGAAGAAAATTTAAATATACATGACCGCTTACGCTTGTTAATGCAGGTCCCTGCGGTCCGGGTGTAACTCTGTACACATTTACATTGACGTTTGATAAGTTACCGGAAGCATAAACTCTTACTGCGGTTACCCAATCAATAGTCGAAGGATGAAATGTGGGTACATAATCAAGCTCATCATCGGGTACTGACATAATAAATAACGTATCTTCCGGCACCTTAGGAATATTATAATTCCCGTTATTTATTACGGCGGAATCAACTAAGATAAGTTCCCTGGTATTTAAGTCCATCCTGTAAGCTCTTACCCTGCCGTTTATTACCGGCTGATTATTATCATTATACTTCACAACACCTGAAATTGAATGGGTCAACGCGGGTTTGCTCCATTGTGCAATGTGATTTATAACTCTGCCGCCGGCTGTGATAAATTCACCTCCTGCATATAGTATAGTATCTTTGACAGTAATTGCATTCACTTTATTATTCATTCCTGTAGACATTCTTTGCCATGAGCTTCCGTTCCACATTGCAATCCTGTCAACATACAAAGATCCGGCGTATTTAAAATTCCCGCCTGCAACAAGATTTCCGTTCACAGAACCGATAGCATATACCCTGTCATCTAAACCGCTTCCAATGCCTGACCATGATGTGCCGTTGTACACTGCTATATAATTAGCATTCACACCTCCAATAGATGTAAACCTGCCGCCTGCAACAAGTAATGAATTATGCACTCCAAGTGCATGTATCCTGTCACTTGTGTTATTGCTTAATGATGTCCACGTGCTTCCGTTCCATCTTGCAATTTTATCTCCTACATTTGTAAATCTTCCTGCAGCAACAAGATTACTATTGTACACGGTTAATGCAAACACATCATCATCAACACCGGAACCAAGCTGAGACCATGATGAACCGTTCCACTTCGCAATATTGTTTCCAATATTTGAAAACTGTCCACCGGCAACCAGTTCCGAGTTATAGACTTTAAGTACCTGCACTTCATCATTTGCACCTGTTCCAACCGGAGACCAAGATGTACCATTCCATTTTGCTATACGGCTTATGTTTTGTCCACCTGCCTGCAGAAATATTCCGCCGGCATATAATTCATTATTAAAAACCTCAAGCGCATAAACAGTATCCGAGATACCAGAACCCAGGGCAGACCATGTTGTTCCGTTCCATGCAGCAATGTTTGATACATTTACATTTCCTGCTAATGTAAATCCTCCGCCAACTATCAGCGTACCATTATATATTGTAACAGCATAAACATTTCCGTTCACACCAAAGCCGGCTGAATTGCTTCCCAAGCCTGACCATTCATAATTCTGAGCATGTAAAGATATTCCGGAAGAAATTAAAAGCAGTAAGCTTATTATTATTTTTGTATATATGCTATTGGTTTTCATTTGCGATTTTAATTATATTTTTTTCAAATTCCTCAATTGTTTTTGATTTGTTCCAGCATGTTTCAAAATATTCGGCCATCGATAATGCGTAATTTTCATTATTCATAATAACATCAGACCTGTTGTACTTTGGAATAGTCGGGTCAACAAGACTTACATATACAATTTTCCTGTCTATTATTACCATAAAGCTCTGGTAAATTTTATCAGCTATGTGCACCTGTTCGCCAAAGGATTCAAATTTTTTAACTATATCTACCAAACCCGCTTCGTCAACTTTTTTCCATCCTTCAGGAGTCTTCACTCTGAAATTATAACTTGCTTCATAAATAGACCTTACAATACCGCCTTTTTTATAAAGGTTAGAAACTGCTTCATCTAATTCCGGAGAAATATTCCCTTCCAGTCTTATCATGAAAAGTACTTCCTTTTCAGCTTCCTTTAAAAGATTCAGGAATTTCGAATGCCTGTGTTTGTTGAATCCTTTAATAAGCTCCACATCAACTTTTTCGGCTTCTGCTTCCCTTGCTCTGAATAACGGCTCAAGCTTATCAAAAGAGTATTTCAATTTTGATATCTTTGATCTAAAATCATCATTAATATCTTTTTCCATTTTATCTTCCACAACCTTCGGGTCAATAAGTTCATATCTGACAACTGAGCTTGTAAGTATCTCATTGCAAATACCTTTTTTTGTGAAGCTCTTCAGGATCTCATAAGCGGAAGAGCGTGGTATCTTAGCTTCACCGGCAATTTCGGTAGTAGTCATAAAAGAGCCGTTGAACAAAGCGCAGAATACCTTTGCTTCATAATTTGTGAATCCTAAAGATTCTATGTTCTGTACTATTTCTTCATTCATAAAATTTGCCGTCGTTTAACGTACGGCAAATATAACATAATGGAAATAAGTATGTCAAGGTCGTATTTAAGAAATCGTATACCTGATATCGGGTATTTTTAGTCCGATATATGTTTAAGCTTTTCTTTGCAGGGATAATCAGAGCTTAATATAGGATATAAATGTACTTATTTTGAGGTTATGAACCGGAATATACCGTTACCGGAAAGAACAAAATATGTAAGCTGTAGTTCCTTATTAGTTTAACAGAATTATTATCTAAAGCCGGTTAAGAGCTAACCGGCAGTACAAAATTCAGAAAATGATTTATCTTTAAAATGATATACTTTTATGTTATTTTTTTAAAATATTATGAAAAGTTACGGCTCTGCAAATATTAAAATTGCGCTACTTATTACCGGTATTGTAATAATTATTGCTACTCTTATTTATACCCAGGTCATTGTTTCTGAAATACTTGACAGGGAAAGAGAAATTGCTAATTTATATGCTAAATCGATTGAGTTCATAGCCAACGATGAAAATCTTTCGGGAGAGTATAATTTTGTTTTTAATACTGTAATTAATTCAAATACTATTAATTTTCCAATAGTAGTTACGGACGCCAAATCAGGCAACCATAACTTTTTGAAAAACCTTGATATCGATACTACGCTTCCTCCAAAAGAACAAAATATTTTGGTAGCGGAAATGATAAAAGATATGGACGAGGTGAATAAACCCATAAGGGTTTCATACCAGGATTCGCTTGTTTTAAGCTATGTGCATTACGGCCAGTCAAAGCTTGTAACACGCTTAAAAATACTTCCGATTATTGAATTTATAGTCGGCGGGCTTTTTATTTTTCTTGGTTATTTCGGATTTAATTATATAAAACGGACGGAACAAAGTAATATTTGGGTTGGATTATCAAAGGAAACTGCCCACCAGCTTGGAACTCCTCTTTCAAGCTTACTGGGCTGGAACGAGCTTATCAAAACCAATGCTTATAGTCCGGCAAAGGTTTTAAACCTGTCTAATGAAATGAGCAGCGACCTGGACAGGTTAACAAAAATTGCCAACAGGTTTTCCAAGATCGGTTCAAAACCGGATTTGAAAATGGAAAATCTTTATGATGTTATTCATAAGGTCTCAAATTATTTTGAAAAGCGTATTCCAAGAATAAGCGGCGGTTCATTTGGCGAAGAAAGTGATAAACGGAAAATTGACCTTATCATTAACGGCTCTAAAAGTGCTGCTGCCCTTGTAAACAAAGACCTGTTTGAATGGGTGCTTGAAAACCTGACTAAAAATGCATTGGATGCCATTGAAAACTCAGTCGGATGTATTACTTATGATATACAGGATAGAGGCGGTTATATCAGTATAGACGTTAAGGATACAGGTAAAGGGCTTGATATGCGTCATAAAAAAGATATATTCAGACCCGGATTCAGTACGAAGGTAAGAGGATGGGGCCTCGGGCTCAGCTTATCAAAAAGAATTATTGAGACCTATCACAAAGGAAAATTGTACGTCAAGGAATCTGAACCCGGAAAAGGCACAACGTTTAGAATCAGATTAAACAAAGACCATTTAAAAAAGTAAGAATTCAAAATTAAAGAATTCAAAAAAATGTTTAACAACAGAACTGTTCCCGAAGAATTAGTTTACAGGGTATTAAGTGAATGCCCGTTATTTGACGGTTTGACTAAAAGTGAACTGAAAACAGTTCATAACATTACACATATAAGAGATTATTCCGCAGATGAAAAAATATTTTCCGAAGGTACAATCGGATTATGTTTTTATATAGTTGCAAAAGGCTCTGTTGAAGTGATTTCGGAAACAACTATTGACGGCACGGTAAAGCCAAAAGTATTACGTATTTATAAGGAGGGTGGTTTCTTCTCCGAAGCACATTTATTCTCCGAAACAAATCATACTGTTTCATGTGTTGCAAAAGAAGTTTCCAGGTTAATTATATTTACAAAACCTGATTTTGAAGATTTAATAAAAATTAAACCAAAAATCGGGAACAAGGTATTATTAAAATTCCTTGAATTCATGAGCATGGAACTGGAAATATTATATAAAGAAAATAAAGAATTGTTAAGGAAAATTCCTCAAAGCAGCGTCTTTTAAAATTGGAATTACTCAAAAAAATAGACAGCGGTTTAAAGAAATATACGAATAGTGTTGTCATTGCCCTTATTTCTCTTATCCTGATAAAAACTATATTTCAGATTATAGTTGTTAAAAGCGGATTGAAATGGCTTTCGGCTGATGATTACTGCAGAACCGTTATATCTTATGACTGGCTTCAGCATCCGAAAATATATGCCGGCGTTTGGCTTGGCCTGCATTTTTGGATTAATGCTGCTTTTATAGCCGTGATAAAAGACCTTACCCTCGCTCCTGTTTTTGCCAATACTGTATTTTCTATTCTTACTTTAATTTATTTCTATCTTATTATCAGGAAAATATGGGATAAAAATATTGCTTTTTTAAGCAGCTTGCTGTTCTGTGTTTTCCCGTTCCAGGTTTGGCTGAGTACTTCGGGAATGCCGGAATCTATATTCTTCTTTTTTATTACAGCATCATTCTATTATTTTGTTACATGGTATGATGACCTGGGCAAAAGCAAGGCAGGTAAGGACCCGGTTGTTCATCTTATTATTGCTGTTTTACTGCTTGATGCTGCCAACCTGCTCAGGTATGAAGGATGGTTCTTCAGTGCTACTATAATAATTTTAACTGCTGTGCTTTCATACAGGAAATTTAAGTTTTCGAAAGCCTTTTATATTAATACTGCAATTGCATGTGTTTCAACATTAACGGCAATATGGTGGATATACCAGAATTATCTGGATTTCGGTGATCCGTTTTATTTTATAAAAGAGACAACAAGGATTTTCAAAGATTTTAACAATGCAGGATTTGTTCAGCGTGTAGTTCAATATCCCTTTTTTGTTTTTTATGTAGCACCCGTTACAACTTTTTTAGGTTTAATAAAGATATACCGCGTATTAAAGAATAAGAGGAATGGGTTTAAAGGAAATTTCTCCCTGCTGAGAATATTCCTTCTTTATAATGTTATAGAGCTTTTACTTCTGATGCTCACGGGAATTGCCGGTTCAGGCGGTACTAACCTGATATCACGGTATATAGTTATCAACTCAATTCTTCTTTTCCCGTTTGCTGTATGGCAGCTGGTTGATTTCAGAAAATATCTTCTTTGGGGAGGTTTTACTGCACTGCTGCTGGTTAATATTATCTGGAGCTTTTACTACCAGCAGGCATACCGCGAAGACACATACGAAGTTGCAGACCTTACAAAAAAGCTGATAGATAAAGGATACTTTGAACCCGAAGACAAGATATATTTTGAAATGACCGAAGGATACTTTGATATTTACCCGTTACAGGTAGTTTCAAATACACCCGGCAGGTTTATCATGGATACAATCCCTGCAACGTTCCCTGTAAACATGCCGTCAAAAAAGTTATCTCAAAAAAAACGTATCGAGGAACAGCAGAAACTGAACATCCTTGAATTGAGGAAATTCCTTGAGCAGAAAAAAATAAAGCTCTTTATTGCAAGAAGCGACCTGCTGATAGACAAGCTCCACAAATTAAGCTATAAGAGCGAGCAGATAGGTGATTATCATATATTTTACCTTAATGAAAACAAGCTAAAAAATAAACGCACTGAAACAAATGGCAATGTACAGGTAAGTAAAACAACCGGCACTACTATTCCGCCAAATACAATTTCTTTTGATAAAAAATTAATTGTCAAAGAATTCAGAATAGATAACAGCCATTTTGGTGTAAATCCCCAGACTATTACACTGCGATGGCAAATTGCTGACATGTCAATTCTTGATAACCTTGCAACAGATGAAGATGAATACGGAAATTACAGGGTGAAAATAGAGCTGGCTTCGGTCAATAATGATTCTGCTGTTTACGATGAAAGCACAAAAATATTTTCGGAAAGAAATGTTGAAGAATTTTTTGAGACGGAAGAGATAAAAAATATTATTACAATTAAGCCGTTTGCACTTTTAAACTATTCAAAAAAATTCCGTCTTTCTCCGTTTGAAAGCGGCATGTATGACCTGCGTTTAATTGTAATTGATGAGAATTATAAAGAAGAGCTCGGTGTATTTACCGGCGACAGTGTTTATATTTATATTCCTGAGCCGGAAACGGAAACTACTAAGGATTCAACATCAACAGAGTTTAAGCTGCGGCAAACACAGATGAAAAAAGCGAAGGATAATTTTTTAAAGAAACCGTATTATCCTATCGGCAGAATTGTTGCCATGTTCCCGAATCTCAATTATAATGAAATGGCAAAAAAATATAAGGATGTTTCATATGTGGTTTTCCAGAACGGATTAATGCTTCCATTCCTGCAAAGATACCAAGGAGATAATTTTTTAAATATTGTGTTTAATTATTTTTAAGCTTCAATATATTTTTACAGGTATTTGGGACAATTTATGGTTTTTCGTCAATCACTTTTTTTTCATTGATTTACGACAATACATATGTTACTATGTTAATAATAAAACTTACTTATTATGAAATATAATAAGACAAAATTATTTACCTTTCTTGTTATAATCCTGTGCTATTCTTCGTTATACTCGCAGAACGGTTGGTTCCTTCAGCCATCGCCAACAACTTACGTTTTTAATGATGTATTTATGATTGATTCCTTACATGGCTGGCTTGTTGGACCTTCAGATTCACTTTTTTATACTACTAATTCAGGAGCAAACTGGCTTGGGTCACCAACAGGAGGATATAGCGGATTTCTATCATCGTTTTTCATAAATGTGAATACCGGATGGGCATCAGGATCCGAAGGTTATATTATTAAAACCACTAATGCTGGTGCAACCTGGACATTACAATCCTCCGGTATTACAATTTGGCTGAATTCTATTTTTTTTGTTAATGAACAGACAGG
>RPQH01000115.1 GCA_003820375.1 Ignavibacteriota bacterium | reverse complement strand
TTGTTAAAATAAAAATGTTTTATAACTTAATAACCTTCTTTTTATTTATTATGTTCTTTATTTTTCATTGTTTTAATAAAAAATAATAAAAAAAAGAGGCTATCCTTTTGAGACAGCCTCTTTGCATTTGTAATATATATATTAAATATTTTTACTTTAAGATAAATCTAACACCGGCACTTAATGTTGAAAAAGTGGTCGGTTCATTTGCAGTAAATACCATGTTGTATTTACCCTTACCCATTAAGCTGATAGTTTCTGAAAGCGGTACTGAGTAACCAATACCTGCAGTTAAACCTGCATTAGTTGGTCCGCTTCCGATTCCACCGTCTGATAAGTTATATGCACCAACACCACCATCTATCCAAAATGCAGATGTGTTAGCTGAACCACCAAGGAAGAATCTTGGTCCTGCTGTTATCTCAAGATAATTAGCAGATGAATTTATTCCTTCACCTGATAAATTATTATAATTTACGTTACCAAATACACCCATACTCTGACTCATCCTGTAACCGACATCTACACCAATATTGTATCCTGAATTATAACGGTCATCAAGGTTCTGCATAGGCATTGTTATACCTGCAGTTGGTGCTATTGTCCAATACCTGTAATTAGACGAAGTCGAATACTGTGCATTAGATGCTGCAGTAACTGCAAATAATACTACTGCGATTGCGATTAACCTTTTCATGATATATCCTCCATTCATTCATTAATAAAATACTACTTCAATGCTACTTCATATATTAGTACAAAGCACGTGCCACAATATAATTTTTTAAGCACCTGATATAAGAATAGTTCAAAAGGGCATAAAATTATCCTTATGTCACTTTTATGATGACAAATTTGTCTAATGGGTGTATATAAATTTTAAATGATTGAAATTTAAGGTAGGGTAATTATTTAATATAAGTATATAGAATTTTTGAATTTATGTAAGTAAGTGATATTTAACAAATGTATCAAATATCATTGAAAACTCAGAATGCAATATTTTCATAATACTTTAACTTATAACTCATGAACTCGGATATTATACCGCTGCTTCTCTTAAAAATATTCCATATCTCAAACCTTTAGTACTTACATTGATTTTAGTAAATCCATATTTTTTCATGAATGTTCTGAGTATTAAAGTACCCGGTACAATTATATCAGCTCTTCCTTCCATATAACTTCCCATTTTTAAAATTGCATTGTTTTCTTTGTCACAAAGGTCATCAAAAATATCATCTATTTCCTCTAATGTTAATGTTAACCCGTTTATTAATTCCGATTTAAATATATCATATCCTTTTGAGATAGCTCCAAGAGTTGTAATTGTTCCTGCAATACCTACAAGCTCAGCATTTGCTAAATCCATTTTTATCTCATTAAAACACTTATTAATAAAAATCTCTGCATCCTGAATCATATCGGGAAAGACAGGCTGTGTAGGCATATATCTCTCTTTAATTCTTACGGAGCCAACATCTATACTCTTTCCATATATTTCCTGGCTCATAAGAATTTGTTTGTTGAAATTATCAGGCAGTGAACGTGAATAAGTTATTTCCGTACTGCCTCCGCCAATATCAATTGTTACAATAGGATGCTTGGTTTTTTTAGGTACATTTTCATCAGGATTTTCGTCCTGGATAAGCTCATATACTGCACCCCAGAAAGCCCACCTTGCTTCGGTCTCACCGGATAATACTTCAATTGTAAGGTCTGTTTGTTCTTTTACCTTTTCAATAAATTCTTCTTTGTTGTTCGCATCTCTCAGGAAGCTTGTTGCAAAAGGTATCATAAGCTGCACATCGTTTTCTGTGCAAACCTGTTTGTATTCATTTAATATTTCAATGGCTTTATTAATTGACTCCTGAGAAATGTTTTTACTCGCATCAACACCTTTACCAAGACGGGGGATTTGCTGGCTGTCTTTTACTGTAAGAATAGTTGAAGTCATTTTATCATAGTCCGCAATCAGCATCAGCATTGTATTTGTTCCGATATCAATTGTACTAATTCTCATATTATTTTTTCTTTATTGCGTAATAAGCTAACCACTCCGCTTTTTCTCTTGTTTCTATTAATTTAAACCCGCTGTCTTTAATAGCTTTTGTTAACTCATCATTTTCTTCATGAAGGATTCCGGTAATTATCAATTTCCCGCCGCGTTTTAATTTATCCTTCAAATGCATCATATTTTCGGTTATTACAGTTCTGTCAATGTTTGCAATAATGATATCAAAATCTTTTTCTTTTATATCTGAAATATTCGCTTTATAGAGAGTAATATTATCTGCAGCATTATTATTGGCTGTATTCTCTTCTGCACTGAATATTGAATCAATATCATTATCTATGGCAATTGCTTTTTCAACACCCAGCTTTATTCCTGCAATAGCAAGCACACCTGTACCCGTGCCGTAATCGAGCATGTATTTATCTTTTTCATCTATGCAATCAACCATAATATCAAGTATCATTTGCGTTGTTTCATTGTGTCCTGTACCAAATGCCATCTTGGGGTCTATCTGAATGATAACTTTATTTTCCGGTTCTTTAATTGCAGCTAATTTCCAGGAGGGTGTTACAACCAGCTTGTCCTTTATATAAATGGGGTCAATAGATTCTTTCCATTCATTGTTCCAATCACGGTCTTTGAATTCTTCTATTATAAAATCCTGTTCTCTAATTGCATTGTCTTCAACAAGCTCTTCTTTTAATAATTTAAGTTTGTCTTTTTCATCTTCAGTTACAAATATTTGTACTGTACCGTTATCTTCAAGTATAGTTGAAAAACCTGTTAAATATATCGTGTTATAAATTACTTCGTAATTTTTTTTATCGAAAGCAATTTCCGCTTTATAATACTTTCTGTTCATCCTTGCATATTCCTGTCTTTATATTCCTGTCTATCTCAGTTTGAATAATCAGTTATAAACCTTTTTAGTTGCTGAATCAAGTGTGTTCTTCATAAGCATTGCAATTGTCATTGGTCCTACACCTTTTGGAACCGGTGTTATCATTGATACCTTTGGATAGCAATTAACAAAATCAACATCACCAACTGTACGCTGACCGCTCTTCTTTGTCAGGTCTTCAATTTTGTTTATGCCAACATCAATTATCGCACATCCTTCTTTTATCATATCAGCTTTCAGGAATAGTGCTTTGCCGATTGCCGCAATAATAATATCTGCATTCCTTGTATGAGAAGCTATATCCTTCGTATAGCTGTGGCAGAATGTTACGGTTGAGTTTGCATTTTTATCCTTTTGAAGAAGCAGATTACCGATTGGTTTTCCTACAATATTGCTTCTGCCGATAACAACAACATTTTTTCCTGCTGTTTCAATATTATATCTTTTTATAAGTTCCATGATTCCTGCCGGTGTGCAAGGCACAAAGCACTTTTCGCCAATCATTAACTTTCCTGCATTGATTGGATGGAAGCCGTCAACATCCTTTTTATAATTAACAGCTTCAATAACCTTCATTTCGTTTATATGTTTTGGCAGGGGAAGCTGAACAAGAATGCCGTGAATCTTTTTATCATTATTATATTTTTCTATCAGTGCCAATAGCTCTTCTTCAGAACAGTTATCCTCACGCTTTTCAATTACGGAATGAAAACCTAGTGCTTCACATGTTTTGCCTTTATTCCTTACATATATTTCAGAAGCAGGGTCATTGCCGACAAGTATTAAAGCAATTCCCGGCTTAATACCTTTTTCTTTTACTTCACGCTTTACTTCTTCAAGTATTTCTTCTGAAATTCTTTTACCGTCTATTATTTTTTTATCTGTTACTTCCATATCATTTTTATTTATTATTTAAAATACTGGCATACTTCCATCCTGTTGCCTTCAGGATCAAAGAAACCGAAATATTTAAAAAATTCAGTGCCGTGAACTTCTTCAACAATAACATTTCTTTCCTTCAGTAATTTATGTACTTCTTCAATATTATCGGAGTAGAAAATCGGAAATGAACCGTTCAAACAGGCAGGGGCTATATTTCCACCGGGCTTTATTTGCCAAATAGTAAGACTAACATCAGTACCCGTTTTATAAACAGCCATTAATTCATTTTCATCGAAGTACGCCAGCTTTAGTTCAAGAACCTGTTCGTACCAATCTCTTATTAATTTAACATCTTTGACCCTGATTATTACAACATCCAGCCTGTTAAAAATGCCTGCTTTATTTTCCTGCATATTATATTTCGTTTAAAATGTTTGTAATCTGAAAATTAATTTCCAATCTAATTATTATAGAGGGATTTTTCAGTTAAGAGTTCCCCCTTGTGAAGTTCCTCCGGATTTTTCTTGAGAGGGAGCGGGGTGAGGTTTTACCTCATATGCTTTTCCAAAAATTCACTTATAGCACTCCAGACTTTAATCTGGTTTGAGACTTTTGAAAACCCGTGTCCTTCATCTTCCAATACCATATATTCAACTTCTTTATTTTTGGAACGCAATTTCTCAACAATCTGGTCCGATTCTTTTTGCACAACACGCGGGTCGTTCTTGCCCTGTACAATAAATAAAGGACAAACAATATTATCAACATAATTAATAGGGGAGCGTTCAGTCAACATTTCTTTATCTTTTTCCGGGTCACCGACAAGTTCATATGATGCCGGTTTCCAATGCTCGGGAATTGAATTTAAAAATGTAAACAGGTTTGATGGCCCGAATATATCTACAGCACATTTCCATAATTCAGGTGCCTTTGTAACACATGTTAATGTCATAAATCCGCCAAAGCTTCCTCCTACTACTGCAATTTTAGCAGCATCAACATAACCACACTTCAAGAGGTAATCATAACTACCAAGTACATCTTTAAATTCTGCTCCACCCCAGTCTTTATATATTTTTTTCTGAAATGATTTACCGTATCCTGTGCTTCCTCTGAAATTAGGAGCAATAACAATAAATCCAAGGTTGGTAAATATCTGGAAATATTTACTAAAAAAAACACTTATCTGCGCTTCAGGTCCGCCGTGCGGCCAAACAATTGCAGGATTCTTGCCATTCTTTTTCATCCAGGAAGGAATAAAGAGGGTAGCTGATATCTCAAGTCCATCAAAGCTTTTATATGTTATTACTTTTGGAACGGTAAAATGCTCCTTAGGAATCCCGCCAATCATTGAAAATGTAATCTGTTTTAATTTCTTTTTTTGCAGATCATATATATAAATATCATTAGGATTCTGCGGTCCGTCAAGTAAGAATATTATACTCTTTTCATTGGGAGTGATTTCATAATCAAGACAGGTTCCTTTAGGAAGATTAAGCGTAATTGTTTTTCCTGTCTTCAAATATTTTATCTTAGTTTTATAACTGCCATCTTCATTTATCTGGTAAACAAGAAATTTATTTGATTCAGATAACTTATAACTTACTATATCCCATTTCTCAACTGCTGTATTACTGTATTCACCTGTTTTTATTTTGTATTGACAAATGTAATTGAATTCTTTGCCGTTATTTGTTATGAAATAAATAATATCATTTTGTTTATTAAACCTGCCGCTGGCATTATACATATCACCTTCATGCGAAGTAATATTTTTTTTCACTTTTGTCTGCCTGTCATAAATAAAAATATCATGATTAGAATTATGATAAAAAACATTAAACAAAAGATAACGTTCATTTTGGCTCCATGCACCGGGTATTTCAACATGAACAGAACACGATTCATAAATACACTCTTCTTTGCCGGTTTTCATATCATATATATAGCTGTCGAAAAATCTTTTGTCTCTTTTATTTGATGCAAATAAAAACTTGTTTGAACTTTTATCCCAATCAATAAAATAAGCCTGTGAGCCTGCATGTGAAGGTGACAGGTTTTCAGGAATACCGCCTTTATCATTTACAATAAATATCTGCTGGTTCTCATCACCGTTAACATCCGATTGAAATATTATCTCATTCTTTTTTTCAGAATAAACAAGTGACCTCACTGCATTTTGTTCAAGTGTTACCTGAGTAGTCCATCCGCCTTCAATAGGAATAGTCCATATATTAGGCATGCCGTTTGTGTTTGTTATATAAGCTACTGTCTTGTTGTCCGGTGATACTGATAAGCCGAATAATTGCCTGATAGCATAAAACTGTTCTATTCTGTATTTTGGTGGTTTGCTTTTTATTGATGCCATATTTAATTTATTTTTTAATGAATTTACAAAGATAACGAATTGAAATCATCATTTCCACGAAAGAACCTGAACCCCGGATTTACCCTGATTAAAAACCTTGAACCCCGGATTTACCCTGATTAATATGATTTGAATGATTTTAAAAGCTGAACCCTAGATTAACACAGATTAATATGATTATGTATGATTAGATTTTTTTTGATTACAAATTTAAAAAATTTTATAAATTATTTTAATAAAATATATATTTTAAAAAGAATTTGTAATTTGGGACTAAAGTTCAAATACGGGGAGTGTTTATTTCCACAAGCTAAAGTCCGTAGTTATTCTTTAAAAGAGATTACTTCTAAGCGGTTATTTTTAATAATGCTTTTCTTTGTGAACTTTGTATTCTTTGTGTTCTTTGTGTTGAATCTTTTAATCTGATGAATTTGATAAATTTGACTAATCTGAATAATCTGATTATCCATGAAATTCAGTTACCATATTTAGATTACTCTATATGGCTATTTATTATAATGTTATATATTTTAAGAATTCTTCCATTTATATTAAGCAAATATTACTTCACACCGGAGGGCTCATGAAAAATATGATTTCAGTTTTTACTTTGCTCTTACTTATGAACTCGTTTATTACTGCACAAGAGAAAGATTTTGTTCCTGTTTATATCGCTAAAGATGTTATAGATAATTACATCACATCAATAGGCGGCAAAGAAAAAATCAAAAAAATCCATACCGTTAAGATTGATGGAAAAATTAATGTGATGGGTATGGACATGAGCATATCAAAATATGTTGGAAGGGATTTTTATTACCAGATAATGCAGGCAGAAGATTTCTATGAAATAACTTCATACAACAATCAGACCGGTAAAGGATGGTATACTAAAAGCGGAAAGGTTTCTGATTTTGATAAGAATGCAGTTAATTATTACAGGTTATATTCTGTTAATTACTGGGGTTATTATCTTGACGGATATGACCTTGGAATAAAATATGAATTTGATGAAAGTGAAAATAATGACACCAATTATTATTGTATAAACTTCATCAAAAATGATACTCTTCTCACTACAATGTATTTTGATAAATCTAATTTTATGAAGGTGAAATCTGTGAAAGACAATGAAGTAAGATATTTCGGCGATTTCAGAAAGGTAGGGGAGTGCGGAATCAGTATGCCATTTCTTATTGCATCAGACGATACATTAAAAATCGCAAGTTATCAATTCAATCAAACCTTTAACAAGCAGCTTCTTGATAAAGAAGGCTGGCAATATTATAAACCGTAGGTTCATTAGTTCCCCCTTATCAATGAAGGGGGTTAGGGGTGTGATTCAACTTTTGAAAATATAAGCATATTTAATATTGATAAGATAGATTTTTTCATCACTTTCTAATAATATTCATAATCATATGTAATAACTGATTCAGGGTTGTATTCATTATCATATTTTGTCATTGTTTTCAAAAAGCCTTCTTCATTGTATTTATAAATATATTGAGCTTCATAGCCATAACTGCTTTCTTCCTTCTTTTGAATTAAATTGCCCGAACTGTCATACATATAACTTATGGCAGTGATATAATGATCACCATTCCAATAATAATAATTTATTTCTTTTCCAATTTATTTTATCGTATTCATACACAATGCTATCAACATATTTTTTATTAATAGCCGTCTTTCTCAATAAACCATTTTCATTATAATAATAAAAAACAGTATCAGGTGTCTGGAATTTGAAAGTAATTTTCCCGGTAATTAAATTTTTATCATTATATTTCCTGATGATTTTTCTTAAACGGTCTCCTCTATATGTATTCTCCTTATTCAACCCTTCCCAATTTATTAAATCCGTCCTCACTTTTTCACTTATAGTGCTCCAGGCATGCCGGAATGAGATTGGAGCGAAATCAGTTTTAATTATGATAGACTGTTCCTCCGGGTTATCACTTGAGATATCCACAATTACATCAAAAGTGTCAAGCAAAGGTTCTATCCACATTTCTTCCTGCACCCAAATGAATACGCTGTCATCTGCTGCGTGTGCTATTATCCTGAATTGTTTCCACTTACTTATTATACCGTTATTTTCAAAAGCATTATCATAAAAACCATTATCATATAATTGTTCAATCTTATTTCGTTTACATCGTACTTGTAAGTTACAGTTTCCCTTAACAAGCCATTTGAATTATAGGATTCTTCTTTGACCAGCTTATTATTACTGTATTTAAAAAAAGTTCTTCCCGGTACCGATTCAAATTTTTCTATTTTGCATAATGCAAAAATATTTTAAAACTAGATACTGATAAATTGGGAGGTGTTCCTATTCTGTGCTTAATTTTTTATATCATTTTACCATATTGATAAATCACAGCTCCAGCCGGAGTTTTCTTTCCAGAAGATTGCATAAAATGTATTTTCGAATTTTTTCTCACCATGGTCTTCTTCGGCATAAAAATAGCTTTTACTAACATTATCATTTTTCTTCATTAAGCAAAATGTATTTGCAGCACCGGTTACTTTTATTTTAACCTTTGTGACATCACTGATTTCTATTTCTTCACTGCTTAAAATTTCAACTTTATCAAATTTTATATCATGGTTTTTAGAAACAAAAAGAGGAATTCCTTCATCTGTGGTAATTTCCCTGCCAAATAAAAGCCTGACAACTTTCTCTTTATCGGAATTATTTTCCAGGCAGGCAGAAAGTTTTTCACAAACCTTTGGCTGAATAATATCAACCGGCACCTTGTTTGAACAGGATAAATAAAGCAAAGCTGCTGAAAGAAATATTATTTTATTGGTTTTATGCATAGCGGTGATTCAAATAAAATTTGAAAATACATGCATTAATTTCATTCAAATTAAATAAATTCCAAGAAAATACCAAATGGGAATGTATTATTAATCTCTTATTTTCAATAAAAATATTTCAGATAAACTGCTCCCCCTCTCCATGTGGAGAGGGGTTGGGGGTGAGGTGGAAATAAAAAAAGGCAACATTCCAAATTATGAATTTCGAATTTTCAATTACGAATTGAATAAAATTTACTTTCAATCCGAAATTTGAAAAGTTGCCCTGAGTTCTTCAGTGACAATATAAGACATATGCCTTGCATATCTTGTACAAAATTATACAAAAGTGTATTGTTTGTCAAGTGCTGTAAATTGATAAAATTCATCTGTTTACAGGTTACTGTGTTTAGGTTAACTACTTATCGTTTTTCTTTAAAAAATTATTACTTAATTTGAGTATATGACAATTAACTTTAAATTAAAACAGGATGGAAGTTTAAGCGGATTGGAAAATTTCCACATGTCCGTTGATGAAGTTGGAGTTAAAGAAAGAGCCGCATCACTTGCCTCACGGAGTATAAAAAAAGCAAGCAAGCTTCAGGCAATAAAGATGGCGGTATCTATGATAGACCTGACCACACTGGAAGGAAAAGATTCAAAGGGAAAAGTACATGCCATGTGCCGCAAAGGAATAAGACCGCTGGAAAGTGCACCGGATATTCCGCATGTTGGTGCTATTTGTGTTTATCCCAATATGATTACATATGCAAAGGAAATAGTGCAGGGTACAGGAGTTAAAATTGCTTCGGTTGCAACTGCTTTTCCATCGGGACAAACTCCGCTGAAAATTAAGCTTGAAGAAGTAAAGAAGGTTGTTCAGCTTGGTGCTGATGAAGTTGATATGGTTATAAGCAGAGGAGAGTTTCTTGCGGGAAATTATAAATATGTCTTTGATGAGATAAAAGCAATAAAAAATGCCTGCGGAGATGCACATTTAAAAGTGATACTGGAAACAGGCGAGCTTGAAACTTTTGATAATATCAGGAAAGCAAGCTTTATTGCAATGCTTGCAGGAGCGGATTTTATAAAAACATCTACGGGGAAAGTACAGCCCGCGGCAACATTACCCGTTGTGCTTTGCATGCTTGAAGCAATACGTGATTATTATGATGAAACAGGTAAGAAGATTGGTATGAAACCTGCTGGCGGTATTAAAACAACTAAAGATGCTATTGCAAATCTTGTTTTGGTTAATGAAACACTGGGTGATGAATGGCTTACACCTGATCTGTTCAGGATAGGTGCTTCATCATTATTGAATGATTTGCTGATGCAGTACCAGAAGGAGAAGGTGGGAGTGTATCAGTCATCTGTTTATTTTACGAATGATTGAGGGCGAATGGTTGCAGGTTGTAGGTTGGAGGTTGAAAAAAGGATTATGATGAAATATTTATTAGAAACAAATATTTATTTTATATAATTAAGAAAGAGAAATGGAAGGTGAATAAATCTTCTATTTGATTTCAAAACAAGACAAATTATATCATTGAATAATTTAGAAGCATTATTCATATTGTTACTGCTTATCTCTCTCCCTATTCACAGGCAATCTATAGCAAAAACTATTCCCGGGGACTTCAACATGAACACATTTTATTATCATTAGAATAAATAAGCAATGAACAAAACAAAATATATAATATTATTGCTTTTATTCTCTCTCCCACTACATGTGCAAGCCATAGCAGCATCTAATTACACAGACAAATCTGACAGCCTTGAATTTATAACCTTATTTAATAAAGGTCAGGATGCTTATGATAACAAACAATTTGAATCAGCTAAAAATATATTTATAGAGACAATTTCCAAACCTATACCATCAAATGATACAGATATTACCAAGCCGCTTCCCTTTCAACTTGCAGGATTTGAATACTTACATATGAAAAAGCAAGCTGCAAATATTTTAAAACAAATATACTTTGAAGAGAAAGATTTTAAACTGGCATTATACTATCACAATCTTACAACCGGAATTTATAAAGTTAACTATTTCGGCTGTGGATTAGGTTTAATGTCAGATGCTGCAAACAGTGTTTTATTTAAATCAAAGTGTTTTGAAGAGTTAAATCAATATGACAGTGCAATGAGTGCTCTGGTTTCTCATATGGATTATTACTCTGAACGCTTTGTAGACCTTGCCGTTATGAAAGTAGGAATTGACAGCCTCAAAAGTGAAATGATATTTGCTTTAAATAACTTGAAGCTGTATGGTAACAGATTTATGTTAACACTTCTGGGAAATGAAATTTGTGTTGCTCTTTTTAAAATGCAGACACGGGTAATTAATGAGTATAAATATACAAATTCAAACGGAGATACTGTGAAAGTTCAGGCAAGGGAAGATATTCCATTAACAGATAAAGAAAAAGAAATTGCAATAGAAAAACAAAAAGAAAGCTTTAAAAACAGCAAGCTGTATATGCTTGTAATGGAGTATAAGAAAAAGAATTATTAACATGAATAAGCTTATAAAAATAATATTAATAATCTTGTTTTCTCTCCCGTTACAGTTTCTCTCCCAGACACGGTTTTTCGGCTCGGGTGATAGAGCATATATTTATCATGATGTATTTGGTAATACATATTACACCTTTGGCTATGATGAAAATGACAGACACAATATTTTTATTCAAGGACCTTGTGTTATTGATAACTTTATGCTTCAGGAGTATACTATTAATGAAGCAATAAAATATATTGATAATGAAGAATACGATGATGCCAAAATTGCTTTAATGAAAATCATACTGGATATTGATAAATCATTTAATTCAGATATTGATAATATGATAAGGAAGCGTAATGTAAATGCTTCATTTGAATTACTGAAGAATATATATTATAAAGAAAAAGACTTCAGGAACGCATTATTATATAATGAACTGGAATACAGTTCATTTAAGAATATGTCCAGGGACGGTATTGAAAATTTATTGAATTACGAAAAGTATAAATCTGTAAATAGTTATAAATCGTCTCTTGATAGAATAATTTTTAATGAAAGCTGCCGCTGCGGGGATTTTACAAGGTTGAATGAGTATAATAAGACCCTAACTGAATTTAGTGCAAAGTGTCATTATGAAATGAAAAATTATAATACAGTTATAACCATTACTTCAGGATATCTGAATGATACGGCTATGGCAGAAATGTTTGTAAAATCTATGATTAAGAAATTTAAATCAAATCCCTTGAAAGAAGAACTGTCAAAGGAAATGAAAACATTAACGATAATGCCTCCGGAGGATACAGCAACCGTATTCATAAACAAAGATGCAGATATACCTTTTAATGGTTCAATTAATATTAACCTGTTTAATGTACCAGTTAAAATAACTGATAACAAGATTTCGAAATTACAAAGTGATTTCAGGCAAAACAAAATTACCTATTTAGAAGCCAAT
>RPQH01000114.1 GCA_003820375.1 Ignavibacteriota bacterium | reverse complement strand
TTAAGTTTGTTAAGTTTGTTAAGTTTGTTAAGTTTGTTAAGTTTGTTAAGTTTGTTAAGTTTGTTAAGTTTGTTAAGTTTGTTAAGTTTGTTAAGTTTGTTAAGTCACCTTACGTAAGAGTGTAATCATAGGGTAAGATTTTAGTATTTGTATTTAATTTCAGTTCCTGTCCTCACCCCCCGACCCCCTCTCCTATGATACATGAGAGGAGAGGGGGAGACAATAAATTTTAGAACTTGAGTAATAATAAAATCTTAAAAGTAAAAGGAACTCCCCCTCTCCTAACACTTATCATAGGAGAGGGGGTCGGGGGGTGAGGACAGGAACTGAAATTACCTGTATATTTTTTTCGTAACAAATTGATTTATGATTTGCGTAAGGTGAATTATTAAGTTTGTTGTCCGCCTAAGAGAATTGTTAAATCAAATCCTTCAATAAATCCAACTATTGTAAAAAATGAAAAATATTTCAACCGAAGAAGCAAAATATCTTGCTGTCTCAAACCAGTTTCTTTTAAAGTCTAATAATGGCAAGACAAAGAACAATGTACTAAAAATAATTGAGCAATTAGGTTATGTTCAAATAGATACAATCTCTGTTGTGGAGCGTTCCCATAATCATATTTTATGGACAAGGCTTCCTTCATATAAACAATCAATGCTGCATTCATTGCTTGAGAAGGATAAAAAGATATTTGAGTATTGGTTTCATGCCGCAGCTTTTTTACCAATGAGGGATTTTAGGTTTTCGCTTTATACAAAAGAACGGTTCAGAAAACAATATGGTAACTGGATGTTGAAAAATAAGAAAATGGTAAATTTTGTAACTGACAGGATAAAAGCAGAAGGTGCATTGAGATCCAAGGATTTTGAACACACGGGTAAAAAGCTCACAGGTTGGTGGGATAGGAAGCCCGCTAAAGCAGCGCTTGAATGCTTGTTCATGGTGGGTGATTTGATGATTTCAAGCCGAGAGGGTTTTCAGAAGGCATATGACCTTACCGAAAGGGTTTTACCGGATGGAATAAATACGTCTATTCCGGATGATGAAGAAATGTTTGAGCATTTATTGTTATCAAGGATTAACTCATTTGGATTTGCAAGTACTGCTGAAGCAAAATATTTGCGGAAGGTAAAACCTGATGTTATGAAAAAAGTCATAGATAGATTAATTGAAGATAAGAAGATTATTCAAATAAAGATTGGTGAGTTAAAAGATATTTATTATTCATCAGAGGAAAAATTAAAACAGCTAAGGAAAAAATTTAATTCCGAGTTGATTCACATTTTATCACCATTCGATAATCTTGTAATACAAAGGAAAAGCTTAAAGAATATATTTGGCTTCGATTATTTTCTGGAATGCTATTTACCTTCCGCAAAGAGGAAGTTTGGATATTTTAATTTACCTCTGCTTGCAGGAAATGAATTTATCGGCACACTGGATGCAAAAGCAAACAGGGCGGAGGGAAAGTTTATAATCAGGAATTTGCACTTGAATGGTGTGTCAGCACAAAAGAATACTGCATTATATAAAACGATAGAGTCATTAGCGGGGTTTACCGGCTGCAGCCCGGATTTTTAACTGTTCCCTGCCTATGATATATGAGAAGAGGGGATAATAGATTATAACACTTCACTTGCTTATTGAAACTGCCTATACTTGCATTAAAAACATAAACCCATGTTTTATAGAACTTAAAGGAACTGCAATAAATCTAAAATTGTTAAATATATGTAAATTATGAGTTTAAAAATATAATACTGGACTTATTATTACTTATTTTTATTCCTGTCAATTTATGTCTTAAAAATGACAAAAATCATGTTTTTACTCTGTTCAAAGAGCTATTTTTGATGTTAAATTTTATAACCTTTTTCATCTTTTGCCCGAATTTTCAACAAAAACAGAGATTAAGTGCTACCATTGCGGTGAGCCATGCAGAAACCACGATATAACTATTGAAGATAAGGTTTTCTGCTGCAATGGGTGTAAGCTTGTTTACGAGATATTGGAGGAAAACAAGCTGTGCAAATATTATTCATTAGATGAAAAACCGGGTATATCCCAGAGTGAAAGAAAGATAAATACTTCCGGATTTGCTTACCTTGATGATGAACAGATACAGAAGCAGTTACTTGATTTTACCGATGGTAAAATAAGCTCAATATCCTTTTTTATACCGCAAATGCATTGCAGTTCATGCATATGGCTTCTTGAAAATATGTACAAGCTGAACCCGGCAATATTTTATTCTCAGGTAAACTTTCCTGAGAAGAAGCTGAGTGTGAGATTTAAAGAAAACGAAATCAGCTTAAGGAAAATAGTTGAATTGCTTGCATCGATAGGTTATGAGCCGCAGATAAGCTTAAACGAAGTTGAGGATAAGGTAAAAAGCAATGTTAACAAAAGATTATATTACAGAATTGGTGTAGCGGGTTTTTGTTTTGGCAACATAATGCTTCTCAGCTTTCCCGAGTATCTTTCGTTTGATGATTCGATAAGCTTTTTTTATAAAAATTTCTTTGGATTATTAAATATACTGCTTTCAATCCCGGTAATTCTTTATTGCAGTTCAGATTATTTTAAATCTGCATATACAGGCATTAAGCAGAAAACTATAAATATTGATTTTCCAATATCGCTTGGGCTTGCAGTTTTATTTATAAGAAGTGTAATTGAAATATTAACCAACTCAGGACCCGGTTTTTTTGATTCACTCTCCGGTCTGGTATTCTTCCTGCTTGCCGGCAAGGTTTTCCAGAGCAAGACGTATGATGCATTGAATTTTGAAAGGAATTATAAATCATATTTCCCGCTCTCAGTTACGATTAAAAAATCCGGAGAGGAACAATGTATTCCTGTATCGAAGCTAAAAGTTGGTGACAGAATAATTATAAGGAACAATGAGCTTATTCCGGGTGATGCTATACTATTTAACGGAACAGCAAACATTGATTACAGCTTTGTTACGGGAGAATCAATTCCAGTTGGTAAAGTTGCAGGTGAGATAATATATGCCGGCGGAAGGCAGACTGGCAGTGCAATAGAGCTAGAAGTAATCAGAACTGTTTCGCAAAGCTATCTTACTCAACTCTGGAATAACGAGACTTTTGTAAAGAGGGATGAAGATAAATTTAAATCACTCGTTAACGTTGTTGGAAAATATTTTACAATAGTAATAATTTTAGTTGCAGCTTTAGCATTTGTTTACTGGTATCCAACAAGTATTAAAGCAGCAATTAATGCTTTTACTGCTGTATTAATAATTGCCTGCCCATGCGGAATTGCTCTTACAAGCCCTTTTGCACTTGGCAATGCAATGAGAATTCTTGGAAGAAATAAATTTTATGTTAAGAACACATCTGTTGTTGAGAGGATGTCAAAGATAGATACTATAGTATTTGATAAAACAGGTACAATAACAAAGTCGGGTGATTCAAATGTAAACTTTTCCGGTGGATTGCTGACATCATTTGAACAAAGGATAATTAAATCTCTTGCAAGAAATTCCACACATCCTTTAAGTATAAAGATATGTGATGCAATAAAAGAAAACGAGCTCTTCGAAACAAATTCATTCATCGAGCATATTGGAAAAGGAATTGGAGGCAAGATTGGATATTATGATATCAGGCTTGGCTCGCGTTCATTTGTTCTGGCAAAAGAAATGGAAGATGAGATAGATATAGTGGATATGTTAAATTCCAAAGTATATCTGTCAATAAATAATAAGCTAAGAGGATATTTTGTAATAAATAACATTTACCGCGAAGGATTTGAAGAAGCCGTTAATTCATTGAAACATGAGTATGATTTGTCGGTACTATCCGGTGATAATGAGGGAGAAAAAGAAAACCTCCTGAGATTTTTTGATGATGAATCACAGCTATTATTTAAACAAAAACCGGAAGATAAGCTTCAATATATAAAGAAGCTTCAAGGTAAAGGCAAAAAAGTAATGATGCTGGGTGACGGTCTGAACGATGCGGGCGGCTTAAAGCAAAGTGACGTAGGAATTGCAATTTCTGAAGATGTTTCGAGCTTTTCACCCGCATGTGATGCAATTCTTGATGCATCAATGTTCAGTAATCTTGTTAAGTTCATACAATTCTCCATATCAACTAAAAGAATTATAATTACAAGTTTTATAATATCGGTTATATACAATATACTTGGTGTAACGCTTGCATTTCAGAACACTTTTTCTCCGCTTGCTGCCGCTATTTTAATGCCAATAAGTTCAATAACTGTGGTATTGTTTACTGTATCGTTTACGAACTTATCTGCAAAAAGGAGAGGTCTGTAATGAGTGTAATTGTTGTATTAATCGGTGCCAGTTTGATTGTTGCAGCAGGATTTCTTTCTGCTTTTATCTGGGCTGTCAAATCAGGTCAATATGATGACAGGTATACTCCTTCAGTAAGAATTTTATTTGACAATAAAGAAGAAAATAAATGATAAAAGAATTAACACACGAACAAAAACAACAATTCGGTGTTCCAAGCATGGAGCAATTCAGCTACGATAACCTGATTGTGAAAAATTTTGCAATTGCCACAATGGTATGGGCAGTTGTTGGAATGCTCGTCGGTGTGATAATAGCCATACAGCTTTACCTTCCCGCACTTAACCTGAATTTCCAGTACATTACTTACGGGAGAATCAGACCGCTCCATACTAACGGAGTAATATTTGCGTTTGTGGGTAATGCAATATTCATGGGTATATATTATTCACTGCAGAGAGTTTGCAAAGCAAGGATGTTCAGTGATCTTCTCAGCAAGATACATTTCTGGGGATGGCAGTTAATAATTGTATGCGCTGCCGTAATGCTGCCTGCTGGTCTCACTACAAGCAAAGAATATGCAGAGCTTGAATGGCCTGTTGATATTCTTATAGCTCTGGTATGGGTAATATTTGCAATCAATATGTTCGGCACAATTGCCAAAAGAAGAGAAAAACATATGTATGTTGCAGTATGGTTCTATATTGCGACAGTTGTTACCGTAGCGGTACTTCATATAGTTAATTCCATTGAGCTTCCGGTATCATTTTTGAAAAGCTATTCGGTTTATGCAGGTGTTCAGGATGCTTTAGTTCAGTGGTGGTACGGACATAATGCAGTAGCATTCTTCTTAACAACACCTTACCTGGGAATGATGTATTACTTCCTTCCAAAAGCAGCTAACAGGCCTGTGTATTCGTACAAACTTTCAATAATACATTTCTGGGCATTGATATTTATTTACATATGGGCAGGTCCTCATCATTTATTATATACAGCACTACCCGATTGGGCTCAGTCACTTGGTACTGTATTTTCAATCATGCTTATTGCTCCGTCATGGGGCGGTATGATTAACGGGCTGCTTACATTAAGAGGAGCATGGGATAAAGTAAAAGAAGACCCGGTACTGAAGTTTATGGTTGTTGCAGTGACCGCTTATGGTATGGCAACGTTTGAAGGACCTATGCTCTCGCTTAAAAATGTAAATGCAATTGCTCATTACACTGATTGGATAGTATCACATGTTCATGTCGGAGCACTTGGATGGAACGGCTTTCTTACATTCGGAATGCTGTACTGGCTGATACCGAGATTATTTAATACTAGCTTATACTCGAAGAAGCTTGCTAACCTTCATTTCTGGATAGGTACGCTTGGAATAATATTTTATGTAACTGCAATGTACTGGGCAGGTATTGCTCAATCGTTGATGTGGAAACAGTTTACTGCTGAAGGAATTCTGCAATATCCCAACTTCCTGACGACAACACAAGAGATAATACCGATGTATGTTATCAGGTCAATTGGCGGTGCGATGTTTCTTACAGGTGTAATCATCATGATATACAACCTGTACAAAACAGCTAAGCTTGGTTCATTCATGGCAAACGAAGCCGCAGAAGCACCTGCAATATTCATTGAAAAGAAAAAAGGAAGCGGTGAAAAGATACACCGGTTCCTGGAGAAAAAGCCGATGAAATTTGCAATATTAGCAACAATTGTAGTATTAATCGGCGGGTTAATAGAAATAATCCCTACGTTTATTATAAAATCAAATGTCCCGACAATTTCAAGTGTACATCCATACACGCCGCTTGAGCTTCAGGGAAGGGATATTTATATAAGAGAAGGATGCAATACATGCCACTCGCAGATGATAAGGCCATTCCGCTCGGAGACAGAAAGATACGGTGAATATTCAAAAGCAGGAGAATTTGTTTACGACCATCCGTTCCTCTGGGGTTCGAAGAGAACAGGCCCGGACCTGCAAAGGGAAGGAAATAAATATCCTAATGTATGGCATTACCTGCATATGCAGGACCCGCGGAGTATATCACCGGGTTCTATAATGCCTGCTTATCCATGGCTTGAAAAACAGGATATTGATATCGCCGGTACTGAAGCAAAAATAAATACACTAAGAAAGCTCGGAGTTCCGTATCCGTTTGGCTTTGAAAATACTGCAAATGATTCATTGCAAAGACAGGCAGATAAAATTGCGGCAGACCTGCAGAAAAACGGTGCTGCCGTTGAAAGCAATAAAGAAATAGTTGCATTAATTGCTTACCTGCAGAGACTGGGAACAGATATCCAGGTAACTAAATCAGCGGTAAAATAAAGGAGAATAAATTGTTTAATCAAATATTTGAAAATATAGAAGGTATAGAAATTTATCCGATAATATCCTTTGTAATATTTTTCCTTTTCTTTATTGCAGTTACAGTCTGGATATTCAGGATGGATAAATCATATGTTAAACAAATGGAAGTTATTCCATTAGATGAAGATTCAAACATTAACAAAGACCCGGAAAAGGAGAGTTATGTTAAAAAATAAAATTAAAATTCCGAATAAGCTTATAATAAGCTTATTCACATTCACCGGAATTTTCACAAGTAATATATATGCACAGGCAAAGGACAATTCACTTGATACATACGGCCAGGTCGCGGGATTGCTTGTTCTGCTTGGCATATTAATAATGTTTATTCTGATACTTGTTCTCGGCGACGAAAAATATAAAGATACCGGTATAGCTCCGAAGAAATCGGCAGCTTTTGCAAAATTTAAACAGCGTCTCACAAAAGCAGTGCCTATTGAAAAAGAAAGTGAAATTATTTTAGAAGATGATTTTGACGGGATAAGAGAGCTTGATAATACTGTTCCTCCATGGTTTAACTATTTGTTCTATGGTACAATAGTATTCGCAGTAGTATACATGCTGGTATTCCATGTGTTTAATATTAAACCTTTAATGCTTGATGAATATATCGGCGAACTAAAGGCGGCGGAAATTCAAAGGGAAGAGCTGATTAAAACCGGTGCATTGATAAATGAAAATACCGTTACGCTATTGGTTGATGAGGCTTCATTGGCTAACGGCAAGTCAGCATTTACAACCAACTGTGTTCCATGTCACGGTCCTGCCGGAGAAGGCACTGTTGGTCCGAACTTAACTGATGATTTCTGGATACACGGCGGAGGAATTAAGAATGTATTTACCACTATTAAAAACGGTGTACCTGCAAAAGGAATGATTAGCTGGAGTTCACTGCTGAATCCGAAGAAGATACAGGAAGTTTCAAGTTATGTTATTTCAATACACGGAACAAACCCTCCAAACGGCAAAGCTCCGGAAGGTGAGAAATATGTAAGTACAGACAGTACAAAAACCGGAATCGGTAAAACCGATTCATTAAAAACCGGTACAACAAAAATTGATTCATCGAAAACAAATAAAGTAAAGACAGAACCGGTTAAAACGGATACAATGAAAAAGTAAATAAAAAATAAAATGCAGCCGGAAGTAATGAAACCTGATAGCGAGTCGTACCGCGATTCGATGTCAATTGTTAGTAAAGAAGGAAAGCGTTTGTGGGTTTATCCCAGGAAGCCAAAGGGGAGGTTCTATAATGCCCGTGGCATTGTTACTTTCATTTTACTGGCATTTTTATTTGTAACTCCTTTTATTAAAGTAGATAATCATCCGTTCTTTTTATTTAATATTGTAGACAGGAAGTTTATTTTATTTGGATTAACATTCGGTCCGCATGATTTTTATATCTTTGTTATAGCTATGATTGCTTTTGCTGTGTTCATAATCCTGTTCACAGTTATATTTGGGAGGGTATTTTGCGGATGGGTGTGCCCTCAGACAGTACTGATGGAAATGGTATTCAGGAAGATTGAATACTGGATTGAAGGCGACGCATTAAAGCAAAAAGCATTAAACGCAGCACCATGGACTACACGTAAGGTATTAAAGAAGTATTTTAAATATTCAATATTCTTTGTGCTGTCATTTGTCATATCAAATTTTCTGCTGGCATTTATAATAGGTATTGATGACCTGTGGAAAATAGTTACTGACCCCCCTACACAGCATATTGCAGGATTAATCAGCATGCTTTCTTTTACTTTACTTTTCTACTGGATATTCGCATGGTTCAGAGAGCAGGCTTGTATTATGATTTGTCCTTACGGCAGGCTGCAAGGTGTATTACTTGACCAGAACTCAATGGTTATTGCATACGACCATGTGAGGGGAGAGCCCAGAGGTAAAATAAGAAAAGATGAAGTAAGAACAAACGGCGATTGTGTCGATTGTAAATTATGTGTCGATGTTTGCCCGACAGGTATTGATATCAGGAACGGAACACAGCTTGAATGTGTGAACTGTACCGCATGCATTGATGCCTGTGATCATGTGATGGATAAGACAAACATGCCAAGAGGATTGATAAAATTTGCTTCAGCAAATGGAATACTTAACAGGACTAAATTTAAAATTACCACCAGGGTTGTCGGGTATTCAATAGTACTGGTAATTCTAATCGGAGTTCTTTCATTCTTACTTGCGAACAGAAAGGATATTGATGTAAGTATATTAAGGGCTCCGGGTATGCTCTTCCAGGAACAGCCGGGAAACAAGATTAGCAATCTTTATAATGTTAACATTACCAACAAAACATTTGCTGACGCATCGCTTTCATTAAAGCTGGAAAATGTTCAGGGCGAACTGAAGATAATCGGCAATGAATTGAAAGTAAATGCTAATGAAGTATCGGAGGCAAAATTCCTTGTGATGATTGATAAAGCAAATCTAAAAACGATGAATACACCATTAACCATTGGAATATATGATAGTGATAAAAAAATTGATGAGTTAAGTACAACTTTTTTGGGACCAAAACCAAATTAATATTTATTACTGATGAAAATAAGCTGGGGTAAAGGAATACTAATAGCAATTGTAATATTCATTGCCGGGACATTTATAATGGTTGGCATTTCTATGACAAAGAACGTTGACCTTGTTGCAAATAACTATTACGAAAAAGAAATAAAATACCAGGAGCAAATAGATAAATTAAAAAAAACCGGCAATTTACAGGAGAATGTAAATATAGATTACAATGGTTCGGTTGTAAATGTAAAGTTTCCTTCCAATCTGGATGTATCCAAAATTACGGGTGAAGTAAAGTTCTACCGTCCATCGGATGAGAAGAAAGATTTCATTGTCCCCGTATCTGCAAATATAAACGGGATTATTGCTATCCCTGCAGAAAAGCTTAACAAAGGATTATGGAAGATACAGGTGAGCTGGAATTTCAACAATGAAAATTATTTTACAGAACAATCTTTAATGATACAATAAATGGAACTGCTCACAGCATTTGTAATAGGTTTATTCGGAAGCCTGCACTGCATTGGAATGTGCGGACCTATTACGCTGGCCTTGCCCGGGTCCCCATCTAAAAGCCGGTCATTTATAAGCGGGAGAATTCTTTATAACTTCGGAAGAATTATTACTTATTCTTTCATCGGCTTAGTGTTTGGCCTGCTCGGTAACCGTGTTGCACTTTTCGGGTTTCAACAGGTTGTTTCTGTGATACTTGGCGTACTGGTTATTCTTGCTGTTGTTCTTCCTTCAAATGTAAAGAAGAAGATATCTGCCATCCTGGGTTTTGATATATACTTAATTAAATTAAAATCATACTTCTCCAAATATTTCAAGAGCAAAAATAAAAGCTCACTTTTTATAATAGGTTTGTTAAACGGATTCCTTCCATGCGGGTTTGTTTATATTGGAGTTACCGGGGCAATAGCTGTCTCTGCAGATACTTTTTATAACGGCGGTTTGTTTATGCTTTTATTTGGGCTCGGTACCCTTCCTGTTATGCTTACAACCTCCCTGCTGGGTAATTTAATTAACCTGAATGTGAGAAAAAGGCTTACAACTGCAATACCTGTTTTTGTTTTAATACTTGGAATAATATTCATTCTTAGGGGATTAAATCTTGGAATTCCTTATTTAAGCCCCAAAAATCCAGTAAAAATGCAGCAATCCGAGGCTATATGCCATTAAATTCACGTATTTACATGATAGACAAAGTGGGATTTTAATAAAATATTTTATTAAATTATCATTCCAAAACACGTAACAACCAGGAGAATGTGTATGTCAAAGAAAAATGGTAACCATACCACTGTATTATGTACAAGCAACCAGGCAATAATTTCTGTTGCTAAATCATTGCTTGATGAGGCAGGTATAAATTATATCATAACCGGAGATGGTGAAAGTAATGAGCATAATATTGATAATGATGAAACAAACGGGAACGGCGAAGTTGAACTGAAAGTTGAATTCACCAAATCGATGAAAGCCCGCCAGGTTATTGCTGATCTTGTTGAGCTGGATTTTGATGAACAGCAAATGTAAGAACCAATTTATTTTTGTTCAGGATTTTTGTTATGTTTTCATAAAATATTAAAGTTTCAATCCATAGTTCAGGGAAATAAATTTCAAATATATTAATGGTCCGGACCTCATCGTAAGGTCCGGATTTTTTTTTATGTACATGTATCAGCAAGGAACTGCTTTAACATGAATATGAATTTATTCATCATATTACTTTTATATTTTAATAATTAGATTGCCTCACGTATTTGAAACACAATAAGTAATTAAATCAGTAATAAATGAAAAGAATATTAATCCTCGGCGGTACAGGCTTCGTTGGAAGAATACTTTCCGAAAAGCTTGCTCAAACAGATAACAGAGTTACTTTGTTTAACAGGGGAAAAAGGAATCCCGGAATATTGCCTGAACATGAAAGAATTCAGGGTGACAGGGAAACCGGTGATATTAAGAAAATTACCTCGAATGATTGGGATGTTGTAATTGACTTCAGCGGTATGCAGCCCGGAAATATTGATAAAATAGTTAACATGCTAAAGGGCAGAGCTAACAGGTATATTTTCATTTCAACGGCAAGTGCCTATCCACTGGAAGGAAATATAAAGACTCCGATACCTGAAGAACAGGAAACGCTCCCTTGTTCACAGGAACAATACGAGTCACCTGATATTGGTCCCAATTACGGACAGAAGAAAGCTGAGTGTGAAAGAATACTTCTTGCTGCCGGTTGGCTTGATACAATTATTTTCCGCCCCGGATTGATATTCGGCAGGTACGATCCTACCGATAGATTTTATTACTGGCTGCACAGGGTAAAAACACAGAATGAAATTTTGATTCCCGAAGAAGGAAAATCAAAAGGGACAAATACTTTTTCGGAAGATTTTGCAAATGTAATATATTCTGCAATCGATATCCCATCACACAATAAAGTTTATAATGCCGTAACACATGACCCGGTTTCTATAAGGGAGTATCTTGATATTGCAGTCAGATTGCTTAATACAAATCCGAAATTTATAAATGCACCGCTTGAATTTCTGCGTGAGAATGAAATTACAGAGTGGCTTGACCTTCCTTTGTGGATAAGTGAAATGGACCTCGTTATGGAAAACAAAAAAATGCTTAATGATTTCCCGGTGAAAATGAGAAGCTTCGAAGAATCAGTTGCAATGTGCATTGATTATTATTCGTCATTGAAATGGTACGAACCGAAATACGGCATTAAGACAGATAAGGAAAAAGAGTTAATAGATAAATTAAAAAGCTGAACTGTTTTTTTTAATTCGTCATTACCGGATGATTATTTAGGAGAAACCATTACATAGTTTGCTCATGATTTAATTTATTCTAAAACGTTACTTCACTAACTGCCGGAGGCAGTCAGGACTGCCGAAGGCAGTCAAGCGAGACATTCCATTCAATTTGTTATTCGAATTATCAATCCGAAATCTGCATTCGGAAAAATTCTTCATACTTATTTCTTCATACTTATTTCTTCATTGCTAATTGCTCTTTGCTAATTGCTCTTTGCTAATTGCTCTTTGCTAATTGCTCTTTGCTAATTGCTAATTGCTAATTGCTAATTGTTAATTGTCCTAAGGGTATTTTTCAGTACATATTTTTTTCAGCTTTCCAAAATCTAACTAAATCCGTGAGCAGCATTTTCAGGCAATATTACGACATGCTTTATTTCATTTCGATATTATCAAAGAACGGTATTGAGTGATAATACGTATCACTATACAAATGTATATACGAAATTACCATTTGTCAAGTTTTATCTAAAAATAGA
>RPQH01000113.1 GCA_003820375.1 Ignavibacteriota bacterium | reverse complement strand
TTATGGTTTAAATGATAAAGAAACTACAGCTACAAAATCAAAGAAAATGGCATACCTGCAATTCTTTGCCGGTATGAGTTTTTACTTTGGTCAGAAAACTACTAAAGTAATTAAAAAATAATTATCCGAGAAATATGTTGTTTTCAATTGGGAGTCCAAAAGGCTCCCTTTTTCTTTATAAATTACGAAAATAAATTCCTGCATAATTTGAATTTTAAAGAAAACAATAATGTTAATGCAAACTATAAATTATTATTTTTACTCACCCAAGAGGTGTAGTTCCTTTTTCATCCTGTTGCTCCATTGTCAAACCATGTTTATCTGTGTACCTTTACATATTGAATATAAATGACATCATCAAATGGATGACAAAATTGAAATATGACAATTGCAAATTTTTTAAAAATTAAACGAAAGAAAATAAATGAAAATAATAATCTACTCCGTGTTTTTTTTATTATGTTTTATAGCATCCACAAATGGGCAGTTAAAAGAACATGACAACCTAATGGGTGGGACACTGGGGTTCTGGACACGTAATAGTTCTCCTACATTTGGTTTAAATTATGAAAATCAAATTACACAGGCAGGTATTGTAACTATTGGTTTGGGAGCACTGCTCAGATATTCAAATTATCCAAACAATTTTGAAAGATTCTCAAATACATTTATTGGCGGACAGGTAAACTTTAATTTCAACCAGATAGAAAGCGGTAAGTTTGTTCCGTTTGCCGGATTGGTTTTAGGATTTTATTCTTCATCACCAAACGGCAGTTCATTGAAAGAAAGCGGTTTATGGACTTACGGGCAGGCAGGAATGAGATATTTCTTTAGTCCTTCTGTTGCCGGTGTTGCAAGGGTTGGTCTTGGAAACTTTAACTTCAACTCACTTGAACTTGGGGCAGATATTAAATTTTGATAAATTGATTTTAATAAATTAAGAAAGCGATAATTTTATGAGAAACAAATTGATATTAAGCACTGCAGGACTTTTAATGATAGCTATTGCACTACTGATGTTTACTTCATGTTCAAGAACAGCAGACGGGAATATTACAAAAGATCAGAAGGAAATTCAGAATAAAAATCTTGAGGAATCTTCAATCGACCAAAAAGATTTTACGGAATCCGATGAAGACCTGACAAATGTAAATTACAAGGAATTCTATGATCAGCTTACAGCTCACGGTGAGTGGGTACAGGTAAAACCAGAAGAAATTGGTCTCCAGCCAAAAACTGCTTCATCTACAAGTACTAATAATAATTTTTCAATTTCGAGTCTGTTTGGCATTAATAATGCATATGCAGCATCGGATATGAATTCGGAGATGAATGTAGAAATGGTTTACGTATGGAAACCGGCACCTGAATTAGCAGTAATAAGAACTGCAGGAGAAACTCCTGTATATACACCTTATACCAATGGGCAATGGATTAATACTGACGCCGGCTGGTATTTTAAAGCTCCAACACCTGTAGAAGAAACAGTTTCCCATTATGGCAGATGGGTGAATTCACCGACTGCCGGCTGGCTATGGGTTCCCGGAAGAGTGTGGGCACCTGCATGGGTCGATTGGAAGCAAAATGATACCTATGTATCATGGGCTCCTTTACCTCCTTCGGTATATCTGGTTAACGGTACAATGAGCACACCTCTTATTGATGACAATAACTATGTTATTGTTGATAGAAAACATTTTCTTGATGCGGATATTTACAAATACAATAATCTTTACAGTGATAATGGAAACAGGATATTGATTAGTGAAATGACCGGAACTCCAGGTATAATAATTGTAAATAATTCAATCATAAACCGGGGTCCGGATGTTAATATATTTCAAACACTATACGGAAGAAATATTGAGCTCGTAAAAATTCAGCACATAAGAAATTTTGACGGCGTATTTTATTCCGATAAAGAATACAATGTTTATACACCCGATTTTAAAAGATATAAAAACAAGGAAAATGCCAGGTTCACTGTAAATGAACCGAAATCATATAAAAAGTACAGTGACTGGAAAGTAAAGAAATCCGAGGAAAAGGAATATAAAAAGGAAGTTAAAGAATATAATAAAGGTGAAAAGGAATTCAAAAAAGTAGAAAAGGAAATAATAAAAGACAACAAAAACAATAATAAAGGGTATAAACAAAACAATGCAGGTAATGGTAACGAAAATGAAAAGGTGAATAAGCATAACGATAATGAGAATAAACAAAACAATAATAACAAAGGCACAAAAAATAATGATAACGGCAAGAAGCAAAATGGAAATGATAAAGGAAAAGGCAAAAAGTAATATTTTTAAAAAATAACAAAGAAAGATTTATTTATGAAAAATTTTAATTTAGTAACAAAAAATACACTAATATATTTCACAATTGTAATGCTGGCAGTATTTGCATATTCATGTAAAGACAATTCTATTAGTGTATCAGGAAATCCAAAGATGGAAGTTTCATTAAAAACTGATGCAACTGCTTTAGACCATGATGCAACTTTAGTTCTTGACAGTGCAAAAGGTTTGCTGGAAACTGTAAAGCTTGAAGGAAACGGCACAGCCGATATCAAAACCGGACCATTTGTTGTATATATTATTTTTAATGGAACAGTTAATACATTAGCAATAGCAAATATTAATGGTGGAACATATGATAATTTAAGCTTTAAGTTCCATAAGTATAATCCGAACGAACCTGTGCTTGACCCAGACTTTGGAAGCGGAAATACACCGGGATATTCGTTTGTAATAGCGGGAAAATATAATGATACACCTTTTGTTTATAATTCTCCCAGAACAGCAGTACAGCAAGTGAATGTTTCTCCAAATGTAATTGTTGATCCTGCTACAAGTATTGTATATAATGTAACGCTTATAGTAAATCCGAATGATTGGTTCTATAATAATGGGGTATTACTTGATCCAAGAGTCCCGGCAAATCAAAATGATATTGATAATAATATTCAGGCATCATTTAAAAGATCATTTAAAGATAATGATAAGAATGGTTTACCTGATTAATAATATATGATTATGAAGAGGGCAGTTTATTAACTGCCCTTTTTCTTTATAATGAACTTTAAAATAACCGATGGAATTTAATCAATTATGATAATTAATCTAATAGCTGGAATATTAACAGGTTTCATAGTTTCAATACCTCCGATGGGTCCTATAACCTTTGCTATGATTTCAAAAGGATTTAAAGGTGAGGTTAAGGAAGGCAGAACTATAGCCTTAGGAGCAGCTTTCATGGATTTCTTCTATTGCTTAATAGCATTCGGCGGTATTACGTTGATTATCTCCTTCTTCCCTTCTGCTGCCGCTGATTTTTATAATAAAAATGCTAATTTGATTGAAATAATACTGACCTTTGCAGGGTGTGCAGTTGTTGTTCTTTACGGCAGGAAGATTATGAAATCAAAAATCACATATGGAAAACTAGAAAAGAAAGAATCTTCAAAGTATGAATCTGCAGCTGCCAGAGCACATAAATTAGAAGAAAGAACAAAAGCCGTAACTAAACGATTCAAAGTGCAGGAAGTTGCTAAGTCAAATTTGATTGGGCTGTTTTTTATGGGAGTGATGTTGTGTTTGTCGTCAATTACACTGCCGGCTTCATGGATTGCACTGATTGGATATTTAAAAGGATACAACTTTTTGGATTCCACTTTTTTAGGAGGTTTAGCTTTTGCTATAGGAGCATTTGCTGGAACGTTCGGATGGTTCTATACTCTTTTAATGCTGATATGCGGCCACAAAAAACGTATTACCCAGGCTACAATAAACAAGCTTAATACATTTGCAGGAGTAATATTATTATTGCTTGGCGTTTTTCTGTTTATTAAAGCCGGTCTGTCTGTCTCCTATATTTTATAAATTCTGTCTTCATTTTTAATTCAGATAATATATGCGGCAGCTTTCATATAGCCGCCGCATATTTTTTATGTACTAAAATCAAAACATCATTTTCTTAAAGTCATTCCATCCAACGATACAGTATATTGCTTACTTGCTTCATCATACTTTACCGTGTATGCAGTAGGGTAATACACATTGCTCTTTGGATATGCTTTTGGAAGCTTAATTGTTTCAGTAGTATTAGGCTTCGTCTCCAGGAATGCTTTGGTAATCATCGGTTCAATGAATACCATTATGCCGTCATAAAAACCATATATCATAGTCTTTGTGAAACCATGATGAAACTCTGATGAATTAGGATCAAAATAATGAACTCCCATACCGCCTTCACCTGTTAGAGGAGCTGTCATATAATCAGTAGGGATGTACTCAGGAGCAGGGACTTTATAAACCCTTAACGTATCATCTCCTACACAAGTTATCTTGGCTCTATCTTCAGGTGTGTTCATGTAAAAGTGAAAATCAAAATGAGGGTTTCCGTAGAAATCCGGCGGATGACCCATCGGGTTCCAGTCAATAGCAATATGATTAAATGCAGTCTTCCCGTCTTTATCAGGAACGTTGAGCACAGTTTCAAATATAACAACATCAGGGAAAGTTGTAAGCCGCATACCGCCTTCATCTGTGGGTTTTTGAAGTCCCTTTAATGCATCGGCATCAAAGGTAACTCCCACTGATACAGGGTTATCGTTTTCATCAACTATCATCCATGATGAAACTGAACCGCTCCCCATCGGCTTTGTATCACCCTGTATTGTTTTTTGTGCTAACAGTGTTGTATTTATTGAAACAAATATAAATACAACACTCAAAACAAGGATAGAATAGGTTTTCATATTTCCTCCGTTTGCTGTCTGTTTATAAAATAAAGGCACAAAGTTGATGAAAAAATATGTAAAATGCAACAGGGTGACTTTAAACACCGGTATTTTCTGTGAACATTTAACATTTTCGTTTGTCAAAGACATTGTATTTATTGTTTTTGAACTGCATAAGACACATAATTGAATACATTCCGGTTATTTTATGCAACTTGTTTGAGAATAGATTGTTTGATATTAGTACAAAAAATACTTATTTTAACGTTTATATATAACGTAAACTTCCCATTCGTCTGAATTTCAACATTAAGAAATTATAATATTGCGCTTATAATTAGTATTATATTATTTCTTAAAATATTTTTATTAATTTGCTGCAATTAACAGGCCTGTGTAAGAAGTTGATACTCTATGAGGAACAACATAGAGCTTGTTTTTTGTTTAACAATTTATTTGGAAAAAATGGAAATTATAATAATATTTTTTATTGCGCACTGGTATTTATCCTTATTCTCTCAATCCTTTTTACAGCACAGGTATGCCGCACACGCCTCATTTACAATGAGCAAATTCTGGGAACGCTTTTTTTATGTCTTTGCATATATTACACAGGGTTCATCATATATGAGTGCAAGAGCATATGGAATCCTTCACCGCATGCACCACGCATATGCCGATACGGATAAAGACCCGCATTCACCCAAATATTTTTCTAACTTCTTTACCATGATGCTGCATACAAGAAAAGTGTTTGCTGATATTTTTACAAAGCGGGTAAAGATTGAAGAACGTTTTACAAAAAATCTGCCTGACTGGCCCTGGATGGATAAGCTGGGACACTCTATTATCAATAAGGGTTTATTTGCACTCTTGTATGTTGTCATATATTTTCTATTTGCACCTTACTGGTGGCTCTTCCTTCTGGTTCCTATTCACATTTTGATGGGACCTGTGCATGGAACAATAATTAACTGGTTTGCTCACAAGTACGGAAAAAAAAGCTTTGAAGTAAGCAACACATCTAAAAATTTAATGCCTGTGGATATCTTAATGCTGGGCGAAGACTACCATAATAATCATCACAAGTTTCCGGCTAGTGCAAACTTTGGATACAAATGGTATGAAATTGACCCGATATATTATATCATGCTGGGTCTCGAATCCCTTGGCATCATCAAGATACACGGCAAAGGTAAATATATGGAGAGTGAATATTAATTCCGGAGCTGCAGAACTGAAATTACAATTCTTCAATCTTCATTGCTAATTGCTAATTGTTCATTCTTAACTCTTAATTGGCTCTCCCCCGGGAACGCTTAACGCGCTCCTTTGCATTTACAGTTATTAATCTAAATTGCATCTGTAACTATTAATAAATCATAATACATATGAGAAAACTGAGCCTTTCTGTATTTACATTAATACTATTATCCTTTTCATCATATTCGCAGAATGAAAAGCTGCTCTCTTTTATTGAGCATTACTCTGATTCAATACTCACTACAGCACAGCAGCCGGGTATGATTATCAGTGTTACACGCAACGGTGAGGTGATATACGAAAAAGCAAAAGGGCTTGCTAACGTTGATACTAAGGAGCCAATGGATAAAACCATGCGTTTCAGGATCGGCAGTCTTACCAAAACATTTACAACAACAGTTTTGCTGCAATTGGTCGATGAAAAATTAATAACACTTGATGAACCAATAGATAAATTTTTTCCCAATGTGCCTAATGCCAAAAATATTACTATAAGAATGCTTGGTGATATGACAAGCGGCTTAAACAATTACAGTGAAAACGATGAATTCAATGATTCATTAAAATATCATCCTCTAAAATTATGGAGGCCGGAAGAGCTGATAGAAATATCACTGAGGCACGGCACATATTTCCCACCGGGCACAGACTGGCATTACAGCAATACTAATACAATTATGCTTGGTTTGATAATCGAAAAACTAACCGGCAATACTCTTGAGAATGAAATTAAAAAACGTATAGTCGATAAGCTTGGAATGAAGCAAACCGATTTTCCCAATGTACCGGAGATAGCCGGATTCCATCCGCAGGGTTACGATGAAGATGATGCCACTTTTGTTTACCCGCTAATTGATGTAACGGAAAAATATAACCCCACCTGGGCATGGGCGGCAGGAGCAATGGTCTCAACAATCGAAGACCTGAAAATATATCTCAAAGCTCTTGCAGAAGGTACACTGCTCAGCAAAGAAACACAAACACAGCGTTTTAAATGGATAGATGTTCAGCCGGGGTTCAGGTATGGCTTTGGTATATTTGAAGCAGGTAATGAATACTTAGGTCATAACGGTTCGTATCCGGGCTATCATAATATATCGGTGCATTCTCCAAGGACGGGTTACACAATAATAATATTATACAACACACAATCAAACCGCATACCGGATAATTTTTTGAAGGCAATGCTTCCGATGATTGAGCAATAGAATATAGAATTTATCAGATTCATCAGATTTGTCAGATTTATCAGATTCTCATAATTTCGGATTGCGGATTGTCAATTGCGGATTGAAAAGCTTAGACGGCAGATTCATCATCCAGAATACTGTATCTCCGCTTCGCTGCGAGATTCATCAGATTAGGAATCTTTATCAATAGCGTGTTCACAAGTATTAGAAAAAGTTAATTGTGTTTGGACTAAAGTCCATGAGGGTTGGTCCGTTATTACCACGGGCTAAAGCCCGTGGTTACTTTATCTTTATTTTTAAAATCTGATGAATCTGATAATTTGATGAATCTGACAAATCTGATGAATCAGATAATTTCATTTCTTCAATCTGTAATACAAAAAATATTTATCACATCATTAGGGCAAAGCTTGCCGCCGTTTAATTTTTCTTTGAATTCATTTAGCCTGTTCATCCAATAATCTTTATTCGAAGTCTTATCTGCAAAATATTCATACATGCTGAAATATTCATCGAATTCTATTACATCATCAAACTTGTTTATAATACATTCGTGTTTTATTCCGCGGGAAATAAAATAATCAAGAAGTACATCTTTCTTAATATGATTATAATGCTCATAACCCGCTTCATGCTGTACTTCTAAATAAAAATCTTCTGCTTCATTCAGATTACGTTTTTCAACACTCCTGTCATCATCAAGCGGTTCTATAATCATAACATGTTTACCTGACAGCCGGAACATCTCATCTATTTGCTTATCCCAGCTTGTCATATGATGAAGTGAAGCACGTTCAATAACGCAATCAAAGCTCTTATCCCGGAATGTAGTATGTCTTCCATCCATACATAAATATTCAATGTTGGATAGGTTGTTTTCTTTTTTGCACCGCTCAATTAAACGCTCGGAACAGTCGATTGCAGTAATATGTCCGCAGTAAGGTGACATTTCTTTTGTAAAGTCACCGCATCCGCAGCCGATATCAAGCACCTTTTGCGGTTTTAATGTTTGGAGTTTTTCAAGTAGCATTGTAACAATTAATAATTAGCAATTAACAATAAAAATTAATGCTGTTACTAATTGGGTCATTTTTAAATTATAAATTATTTCCAAAATTATTGAATATTTTTTACAAATAAAATGTACATGTAATACTTTAAAAATTTCAAGGTTTATTTGCGTTCATAAAAACAAGAAAGACGCCTGGAAATTTCTTTCCAGGCGTCTTTTCTGCAAGTAACAGAACCATAAGTTCCATTTCTCTGAGTGGGGGAATTATTTTATTAAAACCATCTTCCTGGTTTCATAAAAGCTTCCTGCACTGAATGTATAGAAATATACACCGCTGGCAAAATTCGAAGCATCCCAGTTATAGCTGTGTATCCCTGCGTCCAGTTTTTCGTCTACAAGCTTAGCAACTTCTCTTCCTGTAATATCGTATATCGCAACCTTAACATGTGAAGCTACAGGTACAGAAAATTTAATTGCAGTAACAGGATTAAATGGATTTGGATAATTTTCATATAGCGCAAAGGGCTGTGCACCTGTATTACAGGGTCCAAGCTTATCTCCATGATTTAAATGCTGTTGTATCTGGCTGAGATTTATACATAATGTACGTCCTTTGTGGCAAATTAAAACTTTGTTGTTATCACATGCAATATGGAAAACATTTACCTGAACAGTGTCATATGCAGAGCAGCCGGCACCATCTGTGACATTTACGATATATTTTGTAGTATCAGCAGGGCTGACGTTTATTGTTTGTGTAGTATCACCTGTTGACCAACTGTAATGAACAGGTGCTGTTCCGCCTGCGGCAGTTGCCGTTAATGTTGCATGGTCACCGCTAAGGTTCCAAATTGTAGTATCGCTGCCGGCATTAACAGTTAAGCTGCATGGGGAGACTGGAGTAAATGACCACAACACAGACCAAAAACCCGGACCATAAACATCAACAGCATTAGCCCGCCAGAAGTATTGAGTAGAGTTTGTAAATGTACCGTTTGGAACAGTGTAATCTGAAGATGACACTGTTTGATTTACAACAGTTGTTGCAAAGGAAGAATCAACAGAAACCTGCACCTGGTAGCTTGATGCATTTGTTACGTCACTCCAATCAAGAAGCAGAGAGCCGGGCAGTACTTCAGCTCCGTTAGAAGGGGATACTAAATCAGGTGTTGTAACCGGAGGTGTTGTGTACTTGATTGTAAGGATGTCAGAATTTGTACCATTGCCTATACTTGACCCTGTAACATATATAGCTCCGTATTCATCGAATCCGATAGCACACGGTATATCGCCCAAATTTCCAGAGCCGTTATAACGACCAACCCATTGCTGCTGACCCGAAGAATTGTATTTTATGGTTGCATAATCTGCATTATCAGATGCTGTATATCCCTGGCTGTAACCGGTAACAAATAAACTTCCGAATAAATCAATAGTAAGTGCAGTTGCTTTATCTTCTTTTAAGTTGAAATATCCCGGTCCGTTATATCTTGCAACCCATTGCTCCTGGCCTGATGGATTATATTTTACTGTCGCAAAATCATTTTGTGTTCCATTTCCGGCACTGTAGCCCGTAACATAAATGTATTGGTTAGCTTCAAGAATCATAGCATTTGGTACGTCATCACCTGATGCAGGTCCGTTATAAGTTGCTACCCATTGAAGTACACCGGTTGAGTTATATTTGATAGTGGTATAATTACTGCCGTTTCCAACTCCATTGCTTGAGCCGGTGATATATACATTTACAGACGGATCTAATGCCATATCATACAATATATCATTTCCATTAGTAGGTCCATTGTATTTTTCTATCCATAATTGTGTTCCGCTTGTATCATATTTTATTGTTAAAAAATCGAAATTAAAATTTCCATCGTTAAGGTAAGTATAATATCCGCTGATATGAACATTGCTGGCATAATCTAATGCTATAGCGATCATTTTACCGTCATTTGGAAAAGAGGTTGTATGATGAAAATTTCTTATCCATACCTGCTGACCGGATGAATTATACTTAATAGTAACCAATGCAATGGAATTATTAACATTGAGGTTAGTCCCGGTTATAAATACAAACCCATCTGAATCAACCGTTACAGCATTAGCAGGTCTGTTACTCTGATGCCTGGCAACCCACTGCTGCTGCCCCGAATTGTTGTATTTGATAGTAAGAAAATCAAATGTGCCTCCCGCTCCGTCACTTCCGCCTGTAACATAAATATTACCATAGATATCAGTCACCAGGTCCTGAGGCACATCATTACCTGAACCATCATATACAGCAACCCATTGCTGAACACCGGCTTTATTATATTTTATTGTTACAAAATCACTATCGCCTGAACCCAAAATATAAACATCACCATTGTATTGGTCAACTATCATGGATTTAGCTGCATCGTTACTGCTGTTAGTTGCTCCAGTATATCTTACTACCCAATCATCCTGTGAATATAATTGGGAAGTGTAAGATATGGACAGCATAATAAGCAAACTTATTATTTTGCAGCAAGATAAGTTTGTTTTGTTTGAGAAAACTTCTATAAAATTTATCATTTTAATTCCCCCCAGAATTTTATTATTAAGATTTGTTCAATCTATACCAGTATGCCTGAAATAGCAAATAAACTTTTTCCTGATTGTGAAAGGAATTTGAAAGGGGGGAAATATGATTATCAATAATCATAGCAGTTTAACGTTAGCTGAAATTGTTGTTTTTTATACGTTTTCCGTGGTTTTTTGATTTAATTCTATAATATGAAATTACTTTTTTTATAAAATTTGTGAAAAATTATAAGGCAATAGATATATTAAAATCCTTAAATAAAGAAGAATTTAAGCGGCTGGGGAAGTATTTATCTTCACCATTTTTTACTACAAATAAAAACCTGATGAAGCTTTACAGGCTGCTCAAACCGTATTATCCCGGGTTTAGTCATGCTAAGTTATCTAAACAAAGAGTTTACAAAAACATTTATGGTAATTCTGTTTATCATGATGAAAGATTCCGCAAGCTTTTTTCGGAATTTTATAAAGAACTAAATAAGTATCTCGTTATACTTGGGTTAGAAAACAATGAGATGGCATATAACAGGATATTATTAGATAGGTTAAACTTCAAGAAACTCGATTCACTTTTCCTTAAAAAATTTTCCGAAGCTAATGAGTTTATTGATAAATTGGATTTTCACTTTGATAATTATTTGGAAAAATTTCTACTCCAATGGGAATATGTAGTATTTTATCTTAACCGGGGTGAGCAGCATAAAATAGCGCCAAATATTCTAAAAAGGGGAAATTATATAATATTCTATTTTTTGTTTGATATCATTTTGACTATAAAAGATATAGATACTAACCGGAAGAAATTTGGATATAATCCCGAACCTAATTTGCCTGAAGCTTTCCTTGAAAATTTCAATATTGAAAATTTTTTTGATTATTTAGATAAATATGACATTAAAGACAAAGAGATAATAAATTTGTATTATACTGCATTTCTTGCTTTCAGGAATTTTGATGAAGAGAAATATTATTACAACTTTCATGAACTTGTATTACTAAATTGGGACAAACTTAGTAAAATAGGAAGATTTGTAGTAATTTCTTATTTAGTTAATTATTGCAATAATAAGATTCACTCAGGAAAAAGTGAATTCGAAATAAAATTATATGAAGTATATAAACTATTTCTTGAATATGGCTTGTATCGCATGAATGATGATAATTATATCAGATTTGATATTTTATTACATATTTCAGACAATTTCTCTAAAATGGGAAAAAATAGTGAAGTAAAAAAATTCTTAGATGATAATATTATCTTTATTGACCCGGAGCAAAGGAATAATATTTTAAACTACTGTAATGCACTGGTAGATTTTGAAAATAAAAAATATGGTGAATCTTTAAATGATATTGCTCATATCAAAACTAATGCATTTCTTTTTAAGCATCGCATAAAAAAATTACTCATGAAAATATATTTCGAAATGAATCTTTATGATGATGCCATTAGTGCCTCAAACAACTATAGAAATTATCTTTTACATAATAAGCTTATTTCTGATATTGATAAAGATATGGGAATAAAATTCCTGAATAATTATAACGACTTATTGAAAATCAGGTTCCTGGATAAAAAAAACAGTTATTCTATGAAGAACCTGGAAAACAGTATTAATGAATGTAATTCCGATGAAATTTACTGGATAAAAGAAAAGTTACAGGAATTGAAAAATGAAAAATATAAACATACCGGAGTGGAAAATCCGGTATTTTATCTTAGTTAGTCACCTTTCGCAAATCATAAATCAATTTGTTACGAAAAAAATATACGGGTAATTTCAGTTCCTGTCCTCACCCCCCGACCCCCTCTCCTATGATAGGTGTTAGGAGAGGGGGAGTTCCTTTTACTTTTAAGATTTTATTATTACTCAAGTTCTATATTTTTATGTCTCCCCCTCT
>RPQH01000112.1 GCA_003820375.1 Ignavibacteriota bacterium | reverse complement strand
TTACTTTTAAGATTTTATTATTTGTTAAGTTTTATATTTTTATGTCTCCCCGTCTCCTTTCATGTATCATAGGAGAGGGGGTCGGGGGGTGAGGACAGGAGCTGAAATTACACGTATATTTTTTTCGTAACAAATTGATTTATGATTTGCTACTGAAATTATAAATAAAATCTAAAATGATAACCGATTATTATACTCTTGCGTAAAGTGACATTAAAGTACTTATTGAATAATACTTTTAAACTATGAAATATCATTGACTTAATACTATTATTATATCATATTAACATTGGTTCATTTGCTATCAATAATTTTAATCAATGGAGTTGATATGAAAAAGTTAATTCTACTTTTTGTATTATTATCATTCATTACATACGGCATAATATTTTCTCAATCAAAAAACAATCCTTATAATTCTAATTCGGAATCTATCGATGTCATGAGCATTAGTCCCGGTGTAAATGGAACAGGAGATGTAGTTGGTGCCCAATGTGTCGGGGGTTTAGTTTATGATGACAATACATTTGAGAATGCATACGGCTGGAATGCAGGAAGCGGTGTTGGTAAATATGTTATGAAATTTACACCCAATATATATCCATATACATTTAACCAGGTTTGCCTGGCATTAACAAGAACAACTTCCGGTACTGCAAATTTTACATTTGATATTGTTGTGTATGATACGCTGGGTCTTGGAGGTGCACCCGGCAATTTAATAGCAACAGTCCCAAATCAAACTGTTTCTAATATACCTATATGGCCAACAGTATCATGGTATGATTTTACCGGTCTTACGGGTATAGCACAGTTGATATCCGGAAGCTATTATATAGGCGTAAGCTGGAATCCTGCAACAGCAGGTTTTCACTTTATCGGAGCTGATGAAAATTCAACTCCCCGGATTCCCGGTTTTGGCTATATTAATTCTACCTGGAGTTCAATTACATCATGGTATTCCGGTTATCAGAAAATAGGTGTAAGGGCTGATGGAATTGCAACAATTTATACTCATAATGTTGCGGCAGGTCCGTTCTTAAGCTTTCCACCTATGCTTATTGTAAATACATCATACCAGATAAAAGCAAAAATAACTAACCGTGGTACTACAAATGAGTCAGGTATCCCGGTAAAATTTTTTGTTGATGGAGTGCAAATAAATTCAATTAATATAAACCTAAATGCAGGGCAGGCTGACTCGGTGAGCTTTAACTGGGTTCCAACTAATCCCGTGTACTATAATTTAAAAATAGTTACCGCCCTTGCCACTGATGAACACAGGCCAAATGATACGGTATCTACGAATGTTTTAGCTTATCCAAATGGAGTAATGTATTGTAACGGCACCGGCACAACGGCAGTTCAATACCCGTTTTATACTTATTATATGGATTCGAAAACAGATATGCTTTATCTTTCAAGTGAAATTGGAACAGGCGGCTTACCAATGAATATTTATACAGTCGGATTTAATGTAATCTCACCTGCTTCCCAGGTTATGAACGGCTTCAAGCTTAAAATGAAAAATACAATTGCAACATCCATTTCTTCTTTTGAATTATCCGGATGGACTGAAGTCTACAATGGCAGTTATGCTATTTCCGGTTCAGGGTGGCGGTTCATAACATTGCAGACACCATTTATGTATACAGGTAATAACTTGTTAATCGAAATATGTTATAATAATAGCAGCTGGACTCTTAGCTCGACTGTAGCCTCTACTGCAAAAACAGGCAGAGTGTACCATGCTCACCAGGACCTCTCAACTGGTAACGGCTGTCTGGATATTATTTCAGGTGCCTTACAAACAACATTACCGAATATTTGTCTCTCTCCATGGGTTGGAATAGAGCCAAAAACACCGAACGAAATACCACAGGTATATTCACTGGAGCAAAACTATCCAAACCCGTTTAACCCTGTAACAATTATCAATTATCAATTGCCAATGAGCAGTGAAGTGAAGCTTATTATATATGATGTAACAGGAAGAGAAGTGGCATTGTTGGTTAACCAAAAGCAAAATGCAGGTGAATATGAAATTGAATGGAATGCGGCTGATTATCCAAGCGGAGTATATTTTTATAAGCTTGAAGCCGGTGATTTCAGCCAAACTAAAAAAATGGTTCTTATGAAATAACGACATTTGTCACTATTGTAAATAACAAATAATTATCGAGGAGAATCCGGAAAAAAGCCCCAAATGACGGGGCTTTTTTCTTGAACTAACTTCAAAGTATATCAGGATTTTAAAATACTCTTCCCTTTTCATTCCATAAATTGTGGAATTTCTATGTCTACTTGCAGGTTTTCCTTGAATTATTATCAATGGTGTATCGAAGCAGGTAAAAGTTCACGCAACTTAAGTTTGTAGTGTGGCTTACCTCAAACTTCTTTAGCTTACCATAAAATCAATATTAAAAAATTAAAGGAGAATAAAATGAAATTTTTAACTGTTTTGTTAACCTTAGTAATGCTCACATCAATAAACTTTTTGAATGCACAGCAAAGATTATACGGTGATACAACTGACTTAGGTGATGGGATAGTTTATACATGGGTAGACTACAACAATCAGGGAACAAGAGATTTAATCGGAGTAAGCATGACCCAGGATGCATTTAATAATTTACCAACTACAGCAAACGCATTAAATTTATTATTGCCGGTTTCAGGGACTGACACTTTATTTAATCATATTTTTTTCAACTGGAATCCAATGGGTCATACCCCGGGATATTGGACAGCACCTCATTTTGATATACATTTTATGATGGTTTCAATAGCGGAACGCCAAGCTGTAATTGGCGGTCCGGATTCTATTATACCTGCACCTTACATACCTCAGGATTATATTGTATCTTCCCCGGTAGTTCCTCAAATGGGTGCACATTGGGTTGATTCAACTTCACCTGAGCTTCACGGACAGACATTTACACATACTCTTATATATGGTTTTTACCGGACTAAAATGTTTTTCGTTGAACCAATGATAACACTGGCATACCTGCAAACAAATCCAAATGTTACATTAACTATTAAACAGCCGGCACAATATATGAGAACAGGTTATTATCCAACATTATATACAATCAGCTACGATGCAAGTGGTCAGAAATACGATATTGTTCTTAAGGATTTTATATTTAGAACCGGCACCCCTATCGGTATTCAAAATATAAGTGCTAATATTCCCGGCAAATTCACTATCTATCAAAATTATCCAAATCCATTCAATCCAAACACGAATATCAAGTTTGATATACCGGAGAAATCGTTTGTCAAGCTTGCAATATTTAATTCTCTTGGACAGGAAATTGCATCATTAGTAAATGAAGAATTGAATGCAGGAACATACAATGCAGATTGGAATGCAAGTAATTATCCAAGCGGGGTGTATTTTTATAAGCTCACAACAGGCAGCTTTACTGAAACAAAGAAGATGATTCTTTTAAAATAAGTTACATATAACTTTAGAAATACTTGCCTGTTGCCTATAACCCTGCATTACCGGCAAGTGAATAATATTTGCAAAATAATAAAGCCTGCTTACCGGAGGTAAGCAGGCTTTATTATTTTGCCATTTGTAAAAATGTTAAAATCAATTTTGTTAATCACCTTACGCACTTTCGATAAATTCAGTCCTGAGTCCCGGGTACTCGCTTAGGCATCAAGTTAATGAAAAGAGGATTCGAAATAGATAAAAGACAAGGGGTAACTGTATTAATAGATATATATTCAAATTCAAAAATAATCTTGATAAGCAACCCGGATTTAAACTACTTCATTACCCCTTGTATACTTCAATTAACCGAATATCCCTCTATAGCAGTTATAAACAGATGAATTTATGGAATATCAGGAATTTATCAGATGCATAATAATTAAATTAACTCTCTGCGATAACTCTGTGTGAAAGTCTGCTTACTCTTCGTTTAATTAATTTTGGCAAGGGGTAATAAGAATATTAATAATTAGAGTTATTTATATGATATTTAACATTATTTATGGAACATTCATATCAATACTGTTACCCCTTGTCTTTTATCAATTTCAAATCTCCTTACTGTTAACTTGACGACTATGCGAGTACCCGGGGCTCAGGACTGAATTGTATAGTTTCCTGATTTTTGCGTAAGATGACTTTGTTAATCTGAATAAAGAAAACATAGAGCTTCTTTATACTGCAGTATTATTATTAATCACTTTAATCTGTTTCATTGTATTTCCAATTTTACCGTAAATAATAAAAGTGTAGTTTTTGTAATCAATCCTTTCATATAATGAAGGTATATGACCTGTTACTTTGCATAAAAATCCACCAATAGAATTATAATACGGGTCTTCCGGAATATCTGCTTCAAACTTTGCATTAAAATCTTTTACCGATATAATAGGGTCTATGAAATATTGGTTTTCCTTCAGCTTTATAATCTCTGAAGTTTCAAGGTCATATTCATCCATAATTTCACCAACAATTTCTTCTATAATATCTTCCATAGTAACCAAACCTTCCACACCTCCATATTCATTTATAACTATGCCCATATGGATTTTATTTTTCTGGAATTCCTTCAATAAAATACCTATATGCTTCATTATTGAGACAAAATACGCCGGCCTGATTATATCCTGCAAAGCAATTGTATCCATATGAACTGCAGATGATACTAAATCTTTTGTGTAAATTATTCCGATTATGTTGTCTATGGTATCTTTATAAACAGGGACTCGTGAATATCCTTCTTCGGTAACCTTCCGGAATATAGTATCTCTTGAATCATCAATGTTCAAAGCAATCATTTGATTACGCGGCACCATAATATCCCGTGTTTGTTTATCATTAAATTCAAAAATGTTTTCAATCAACTGCTGTTCCGTCTTGTCAATCACCCCGGATTTTGTTCCTTCAAGTATTACCTGCCTTATTTCTTCTTCTGTATGTATTACCTCGTTTTTATCTGCAGAAGATATGCCCATCATTTTGATTATTAGAGATGCTGATTTTTCCAGCACCCAGATAAACGGTTTGAATATTTTATAAAATATTGTAAGCGGATAAGAAATCCACAATGAAGCACTTAAATATTTCTTAATAGCAAATGCTTTGGGAGCAAGTTCCCCTATTGTAATTGTAAAATACGTGATTATAAGCAGACCAACGATTACTGACATTGTTTGTGAAACCGAGTCATTAATATTAATAGCCGTAAAAACAGGCAGCAGCAAACGAATAAAAATGTCTTCTCCAATCCAGCCAATTAAAAGATTTACAAATGTAATTCCGAGCTGTGTTGCAGAAATGTATTTATTAAGATTTATTATTATTTCTTTTGCTCTTTTTGCACGTAAATTACCCCTTTTCGATAATGCATCTAATTCTGACGAACGCACTCTTACAATAGCATATTCAGCAACAACAAATACTGCATTTACCAGTATAAGAGCAAATATCAATAAACCCTGAAATAATAAATTTTCTTCTTTCAATTATTTGTAATTGCTAAATATTTTATGCAAATTTATCTAAAAATAAATATCTTTAATATTCAATAATATAAGCTTATGTCAATAAACTAAACTCTTTATAGTAAATATTTGTTACTACACACTATTTTCGTAATAGAATTACGGGTTTTTCTCACCATTGCAAAAAATGTTTATTTTTGGTAAATTTGTATTCTAATATAAAAAGGAGCCGTAGTTCAGTTTGGTTAGAACGCCTGACTGTCACTCAGGAGGTCGCGAGTTCGAGTCTCGTCGGTTCCGCTGGATGAATACCCTGTTTATTTAATTAAGCAGGGTATTTTTGCTTTACAAAGATTTTTATTTGAAATTGGCTAAAAGTTTGGAGAACGCCTGATCCCGAATACCCGGGTGAGGTCGTCCCGATTGAATCGGGAAGTCTCAGCCTGCCCCGAGAACTCGGGGTCGGTTCCGCTGGAAACCCGCGTAAAGCGGGTTTTTTTATTTATGAAATACTTCACTTACATATTACAAAGCGAAATAGACGGAAGTTTTTATATTGGAGCAACTTCAGACACTGCAAGAAGACTTTTGGAACATAACTTTGGTCATAGTCCTTATACATCAAAGAAAAGACCGTGGAAAATAATTTATACAGAAGAATTTGACAATAAGACAGAAGCAATTAAAAGAGAAAAATTTCTAAAGAAACAAAGAAATAAAGATTTTTATCTAAAATTATCAAATAATTTAAAGAACGCCTGATCCCGAGTACTCGGGAGAGGTCGCGAGTTCGAGTCTCAGCCCGCCCCGAGAACTCGGGGTCGGTTCCGCAAAAAAAAGACACTTAGAGTAATTTCCAAGTGCCTTTTGTAATTCCTGGTGACGATTTGGGGACGATATTTATTTGATTAACACCATTTTCTTAGTATCAATCATTTTGCCGTCAACTTCCAATTTGTAGAAATATATACCCGAAGCAAAGTTGGCTCCGTTGAAAGAATATTTTACAATTCCCGGGTTAAGAACCATATTGAGAGCATTGATAACTTCTCTGCCTGCAATATCATATATTTTTAATGAAACCTTACCGGCTTTGGGAATTGCAAATTCGATAGTTGTTGAAGGGTTGAACGGATTCGGATAGTTTTGCTTCAGATAATATTCAGAAGGAATATTAGTTCCTGACCACTCTGTACCGGTAACAGTTTGACCACTGATTTTAAGAATATAACTGTTATCACCAACTAAAAAACCTGAATCCGGATTTGTGAAATAACAACCGTAACCAATCTGACCTGCTGTATTTTGAAAAAACCAGTTTGCTCCACTATTAGTTGTTTTTCCTGCGTACCCTACGGAACCGAATACCCATCCGGTGTTAAAGTTAACCCAATGCATTGAGTAAAGAGCAGCAAAAAATGGATAAGGGACTGAATCAAACGTATTACCTCCATTTATCGTTCTGCAGAGTTTTGATCCGGTTGCACCGCAAACATATCCTGAATCAGCATTAAAAAATTTTACCCCGTATAAACCGAAAGTTCCCATCGGTGTATTTGTTAAAACGTTCCAGTTTGCACCTCCGTCTGTTGTTTTTAACAATTTAGCCGCATTATTACCGGCATATCCGGTATTAGCGTTTATGAAAGATGAAAAAGAAATCCTTGTTTCGCTGCCCAAATTAGTAAGCAAATCCCAGCTTATTCCGCCGTTTGTTGTCTTCCATCCGCCGCCTGTGTTTGAAGAATTCTGGAATACATAACCTGTTGTTGCATTAACAAATTCTATTCTTTTTAAAGTGAAAGTACCAAACGGTCCCGGTATTGAATCCCAGTTTAAACCTGCATTTGTTGTTTTGCGTAGATTACCTGATGAACCAGACATAAATCCTGTGGAATTATTTACCATAGAGAGACTATAATAAGTTGCAGAAGAATTGAATGGTACAATTGTCCAGTTTGTTCCTCCGTTAGTTGACCTTAAAACCTGGTCAAAAGTTGCTGATGAACCCCGTGCACCTGTTACCAATACCAATCCATTATTATTTTGAGCCCAGACATTATACTTTGTTGCCGGACTTAACCAATGTGTTAATGCAGTAAAGTTAACACCAGCATTCGTAGATTTTTGTATTGAACCATAAGCTCCTGCTGCGAATATTCTGTTTCCAACAACATCCACGGAATAATGTGTTGACGTCCAGGACATATTCGGGTCATTAAAACTTAAGAGAGTCCAGTTCGCGCCATAATTTTCTGTTTTATATATTCCGTATGAATCACCAACCACATAAAAAGCAGGTGTTGGCGTTAAGGTAAAATGCAGCTCATACATAGCCGAAGCAGATGGCGTATTAACACTTGCCCAGTTCACACCTCCATTCGAAGTAAATTTAATATTTCCTGATGAACCGCATATCATACCTGTATTTTCATTAATAAAATTGATATCATATATTGTAAATGCTGTACCGGTGTTATACACAGTCCAGTTTATTCCTCCGTTTGTAGTCTTCAGTATGTTACCAGCTAAAGGATTAGGAACTGTTGTACAAACATAAACTATATTTGCATCAACAGCAAAAATATTATAATTCGCAGAGGTTACACCTGTTGGCAAAGAAATCCAGGTAATACCTGCATCGGTAGTTTTTAATACTATACCCCCTGAACCGGAAGCATATCCAACTGTACTGCTGACAAAATGCAGACCATACATTGAGTTTGTAGTAGGAATGCCAATTGAATCCCAGGAAACACCTGCAGTTGTAGTTCTTGCAATCCATCCGGTGAAACCGCACACCACTCCGGTATTCATATTAAAGAACCACCCGTTCATTAGGTTTCTTCCCTCCCCGAAAAATGACGGCAGCGAACCGCCTGCATTGGTATAAACAGTCCAATTTGCTCCTGCATTGGAAGATTTCATAAATGTTCCGCTGTTACCGCAAGCATATATGTTTTCGGAATCCAGCATCTTCACCCAACGTAATTGATTACCCTGTGGTGCTGGATGTACCCACTTCCATACTTGATTTTCTTGTGCAACGAGATTGATTTCAAATATCACACAAATCTGAATAATGAATACTATAAATATTTTTTTCATTACGATTTTCCCTTTCTCAAATAACCCTTAATGTGTTTTTGCAGTATTATTCAACAGAAACATAGCGGTTATTATACAAATTATTAATTTTATAAAAACATATCTTAAAATCAAAATAACATTTCTAGTAGATAATATATCAATTTGGCCTAAAACATGGTTATAATATCAACTCAACTTGAATCTTATAAAATCATACATATTCTTCATTTGTTTTTAACGAATTCTCAAATTCTTCAACAGACATACCTAAATTCCAATATGTATAAAAGACAGTTTTCATTGCGTTTGCAAGGCTTGGGTGATTAACTATCATTGAGGTAAGTTCAGGCTTCAATGAAACCCTGTCAACAAGCGAAATCATAGTTATAGTACCGTCTATAATTGCTAACTTCATTGGTAGTTCTTTGCAAACCCTGATTTCTTCACCGATATTCTGATATACTTTCATAAAATGGATCAAATGATCTATTTCTTTTTTTGTTTTCAGGTTTCCGTATTCATATAAACCTTTTATGGCAACACCTTTTCCGAGAGTATCTTTTTCGTTTTCTATATTTTCATCCATATTGACTGCATATGGAGTTTTTACGAAAACAAGAAATTCTTCTTTCATGCTCTTTTCAAACTCCATCCATTTTGCTTTTAGTGTACCTGGGTCACTAATTACTTCAATATAATCCAGCGGTGAATCGAACTTTTCATTTTTATTAAAAATTTTTGTTAATGTTTTCTCAAAATTTATTGCTGATTCTTTTTTTCTTTTCAGTTCTTTTTCTTGCACAGTTAAAATATTTTGCAAAGCAATATGTGGTTCTACACTACTGAATATTTTATTTCCGTTTTTGAAATTCTCATTACACATCTTCTTTTTAACAAGGTTTTGTAGAATTTCATAACATTTCGTCCTTGAAACAGAAGTTATTTTTGCTACCTCTGGTGCTGTTAATTCTTTCTTTTGAAGCAGGGCAAGATAAACTTCAGCTTCCCTTTTGGAAATTCCGTATTTTTTAAATTCTTCAATTATTTCTTCCATTGTTTTTCATTCTTTCTAATAAATCAAAATTTTAAGCTGTCTCCCTATTGTGGGGGTTGTCCCCCCTTGCAGGTGATACAATATATAAAAAAAATTAATATATTTCAATTATAATTATAAATGCATTACTATTTACCGTGATTCAATGAAATTTACAACAAATATTTAAGTATTTTTTTCAATTTTTTGATGTTTTTAACTGAAAACATGCTAACTTATTAAAAAAGGCACTTGGAATTTCTTCCAAGTGCCTTTTGTGTTTTACCGTGCAATTATAGTTATTTTAATCCTCTATTGCTTCAACACCTTGATCTTTAAGTTTCGCTAGTCCATCTTTCATTGCTTTGACATGTTCCTGTGTATGTCTTTGCCAAATAGTAACCTCTCCAACAACTTTAAATGGATGTTTTGACCTGTACGACCTTGTTGGGTTACCCGGGAATTTTTTGTCCGTTAAATTAGGATCATTCTCAATTGGACCTGTTGGCTCAACTAAATAAATTCTTTCACGCCGTTCTCCTGAAGCAAGTTCAGCTCCCCAAATAGCAGCATCCAGGGTAGTTGTCATATAGATATATTTCGCTTTATTATTTTGTCCATAGTTTGAGTTAATACCTGTTTCAATAAAGTCACCAATCTTTAAGTCAGCCTTTGTGCCATGAAAGTACGTCTGAGAAAAGGCGGTTTGTGCAGGCATATTCGGTTTATTCTCATTTTTACTTTTTTCCATGGTTGTATATTTATTAGGTATGTCTGTTTATGAAATATTATACCTTTGATTCCTCCCAAAATCTCCTCCAAGAATATTTGGGTGACCATTGCAGTATGCTCTTAGCTTTATCAGTATTCACAAGTGATTTAAAAGGATTCAGTTCATATTCCTTATCACCTTTCCATTTCACACATGGATGTATTTTATGCACAAGTTCTAAACTTGACAAACCTGAAGTTGTAATATCATCGGAAGCCACGAGTAAGCAATGATAGCCATTTTTAATATTCTCAATTGATGCTAAAATAACATCAGCTAAATCGCGAACATCTAAAAACGCTCCATATTCCCAGTATGGCTCCCATTCATATTCCGGCCGTTCTTTCCTGGCAATTGTTATTATGCGGTAAGTTGAATCATCCCACACACCCGGAGGTCTGAGACAAATTACAGGGATTCCTGTTGATTCACTAAAATAGCGGCACATTTCTTCTGCAAGCTTCTTTGAAATAGAATATACAGCACTTGGGTGGCAAGGGTAGTCATCGTCCAGAGGCAAATACTTCGGAATACCTTCTCCCTGAAAAATCCCTAACGCATCAACACTGCTAATGTATATAATTTTTTCTACGTTTGTTTCTTTTGCAGCACATAGAACATTCCATGTACCCAGTAAATTAGTTTCCATAACTTTCACCGGAGCTTGCCCTTCAATTGCAGCAAGATGAACAATATACTTGCAGCCGGCTGCACTTTGAGTAAGTAAATCAGCATTTAAGATGTCAAAACCGTCTGTGATATCATATCCGGTAGTTTGAAAACCAACTGAAACAAGTTTTCTTTCCACTTCCCGCCCTATGAATCCTTTATTACCGGTTATTAAGACTCGCATTCTTAATCCTTTCTTAATTAAACACTCCTATTAATATTATTATGAACTGAAAATTAAATGTTTAATAGGAAATAATAAATGTCTAAATTAAGAAATTATAAATACTTACCAAATTATACTAAATGGAATCATTGACATGATGATTATTGCTCAGTGGTTTTAACCCTTTTACTTTCCCTTCGCGGCTGTATTAATCATTTTTTCCAGAACCTTTAAATCAATATCATCCAGCTTATTAATATACAGGCAACCCATGCCGGTTTTATGCTTACCAAGCTTTTTCAGTATATCAGCATGCTGTTTAATATCTAAGACCAGGTTCAATGAAAAGTTTGCTTTCCGGGGAGAAAACCCGATTTTAAACCACTCCACTTCCCTGCCTGAAGCAGGACTTTTGTAAACTTTTTTTCCAAAACCTATCATTGAGCTGCCCCACATTTTGGGCTTTTCCTTTGTAGCTTTTTGCATCAGCTTAAGTAATGTGAAACTGTCTTTACGCTTTTTTTCATCTTTTAAGGAATTGATGAAGTCCTCTACACTTGAGGTTGTTTCTTTTGTTTTTATTTCTGCTAATTTACCCATTGTGAAATTTATTTTTATTTATGATTTTATTTAGGAGAAAATTAACTGATTAACAGAAAATAGTAAAGGAGGAAATTGGAGATTTAACTAATAATTATGAAAAGGGTATTTTCTGTTTGTGATATTTTTTATGATATAATTTATTTTATTGATTTAAATAGCCGGAAATGAAATTTTGAAATTTATACTATAATGTACTATTCCGCAAACATTAAATTAATAATCAATTATTTTTATTGGGACAGCTATGATTTTTATAAGAAATAGTGTAAAACGGTAAATACGCTGTAATCCTCTTTACTTTCAAAAACATTTTATGTTACGGTTTTGTGCAAATAAAAACACCCCTTAAAAACAAGCAGAATTCGCTGCGTTTTTGTGCAAAAACATGTTTCACGTGAAACAATTGTCTTATTGAAAAATGATTTTTAGAACAAAAATAGACATATGGGTAACAGGTTTGCCGCTTCCATTTTACTTAACTTATTTTGAAAAGTGGCATATTTATTGCGAAATTTTGATGCATTAAGCAAATATTTTTCCGGTTAAATCACGTTAAATGATATAATATAAGGAGTTAAGTGGTGTTTTTGAAATACGAAAAATATTATGATAGTATAAAAATATAATATGTATGTGAAGAGTTTAAATTGGGTTTTATTATGGATGGGTTGTGTTAACATTGCGGAAATTGACAAGATTACTCGTCCTACGACTGCCGGAGATTGATCGAAGATTTATTAATGACGAATAATTTAAAATAGTACAGGTCGTAGGACGAGTGAATATCCGGATAATCTTACATCCATCCATGCCTGTAACCGGAAAATACCTCCATCTATTGCAGATACTCATCCGACGACCTGTGCTATATTCAATATATACAGAAAAGTAAATTAATCTTATTTATTCCGATAGTCGTCGGATGAGCG
>RPQH01000111.1 GCA_003820375.1 Ignavibacteriota bacterium | reverse complement strand
TCAACACAAAGTGCACAAAGAAAACAAAGTTCACAAAGTCCTGCTTTTTATATTTTTATTGTATTTCTTTGTGTTCTTTGTATCCTTTGTGAACTTTGTGTTAAGGATATAAGCCATGCAAACTTGGATAATCTGTTTAATCTGTGATTTTATAGTGAAAATATTATCTAATTTCCAACTTCTACCCTCTAACTTCGTATCTGATAAATCTGATAAATCTGATGAATTTGATAAATCTGATAAATCTGATAAATCTGATGAATCCTTTAAGTATTTATTTTTAAGTTTAATTAGTAAAACTTTTTAAATATTATTGCCATTCAATAAATTCAGTTGAATAAAACAAGAAGAGGAACAAGAGTAGTGCTTTTAGGAATCGTTATAAATGCACTGCTTGCAATTATTAAGATAGCCGCCGGTATTATAGGCACCTCATATGCATTAATAGCTGATGGTATTGAATCAACTACCGATATTTTCAGCTCAGTCATTGTATGGAGCGGACTTAAAATTGCTGCTATCCCGCCTGATAAAAACCATCCGTATGGACATGGTAAAGCTGAAGCATTAGCTGCAATGACTGTATCATTATTTTTGCTTGGTGCTGCGGCATTTATCATTTATAACAGTATACATGAAATTTACAGCCCTCATTATTCACCCGCGCCTTTCACATTGATAGTACTTGTAGGTGTAATAGCGGTTAAAGAAACATTATTCAGGACTGTATTAAAAGTAGGTTCTGATATCGAAAGCACGGCAGTAACAACAGATGCGTGGCATCACAGGTCAGATGCAATAACATCAGCCGCCGCATTTGTAGGTATTTCTGTCGCACTTATCATGGGTCCCGGATATGAGTCTGCTGATGATTATGGAGCACTTGTTGCATCGGGATTGATAATTTTTAATGGATTGAAAATGCTAAAAAGCTCGTTATCTGATATTATGGATGAATCACCGCCTGAATTAATGTTTATAAAAGTTATAGAAACAGCAATGAGCGTAGATGGTGTTTGCAAAGTTAATAGTTTGAAAATACGAAAAAGCGGCTTAAGTTATCTCGTTGATATGGATATACAGGTTAGCGGTGATATAACTGTTATTGAAGGTCATGATATTTCTGATTTAGTCGGTGAAACCCTCAAAAAATCAAATCTTTCCATATCCGAAGTAATGGTTCATATGGAACCGTTTATAAACATGTCAGGTCCGCATTAAAAGCTTCTATCTTTTTCGTAATATATTATCCTTTTAATTGATTTTATTGTCCGAAATGTTTTTTCTTATTCCGGATTTCGGCAACCTCAGCCCCCAACCCCTTCTCCACTTGGAGAGGGAGAGGATGTCCACATTTATTTATTTTTATATTATAAAGGTATACTAACTCTTGCTCCCCCTCTCCAAGTGGAGAGGGGGAGGATGTCCACATTTATTTATTTTTTATATTATAAAGGTATACTAACTCTTGCTCCGCCTCTCCAAGTGGAGAGGGGTTGGGGGGTGAGGTTGTAAATTTACATTAATAAGAAACTTTTATTCTTATAGCTTTATTAATATATCTAATGCAATATTGGATAAAAGTATATGCTATAGTGTTATTATTACTTACCTGTAATAATCTGTATGCGCAGGATGAAGAAAGAAAAATGGCAAAATATCTTTCCTGGTCGCTTCTGCAATTATTTCCGTCACCGTATCTTATGCAGGATGCAAATGCAACGGATTCAAGGCTGAACTTTGGGCTCAGGTGGCAGATAATTCCTGTTAATATTTCTTTCCATGCTAATAAATATGTCTCACCGGCACAATTCTTTATGATAAATCCTGTAAGAAGATTTTCCGGTTCGGTTGAAATGTTTGTACAACCTGAAGCATCAATTTCAGGCTTTAAGTATGCCGGCTTTAATAAGCTTGGAGTCAGCAGCGGTATCAGATTTGTTCTTCCTTTAAAAGGAGAAGGGGAACACCTGAGTTATTCTATCGGTGGAAAGGTGAATTTCAGGGAACCTGTGTCACCTTATTACAGTTTAGAGCTTGGGATTTATTCCATTTATTCCATGGTTGGATTGCAGTTGAATTACAATTTTATTTCAAACAACCGTATTAATGTTGGAATTTTCTTAAAATATTTTTAGATGTGAAGAAAAAATTAATAATCTTAATAGTTTTATCGTTTGTTTTATTTGAAGGATGCTGGGTACTGCGAATGGGAGTCAGAAGTATACCGGATGTGCTTTTTAATTCACCTGACTCGGTTACAAATAAAATTAAAGACCCAATTAAACCTGATGTCAGGCTATCTGCATTGTGGGTTGGACATTCTACTGTGCTGCTTCAGATATATGATAAAGTGATAATATTTGACCCGGTCTTCAATGATGTTATTGGCGGACTTGTTATGAGGAGAAAAGAAGCAGGTTTAGATATTAAATCCATTCCCAATCTTGATATGGTTCTTGTTTCACATGCACACATGGATCATATGAGCTTGATAAGCTTAAGTGACCTTGATGATAAATTTCCAAAAGCAAAATTGATATTTCCGTCAGGAGATGAAGAGTATTTACCTGATTATGATATGGACATGATAAGAATGAAAACAGGTAATTCATTCAAAAGAGGATATGTAGGTGAGACAAAAGTGTTTGACAGTGTAAAAGTAACAGCAGTTTTTGCTGAGCATTTTGGAGGAAGGTACGGCTTAGACAGCTATTTGTGGAACACTCCCGGATGCACGGGTTACATAGTTGAGTACAGGGATGTATGCATATTTTATGCAGGTGATACTGCTTATGATGATGAGGCATATAAAGAAATTGGAAGGAAATATAAAATTGATCTTGCATTAATTCCTATCGGACCCTGCCGTGATTGTTATACTATTAAACAATTTACACATGTTACATCTTATGGTGCTTTACTGATGCTGGATGACCTTAATGCCGGATATATGATACCCGTTCATTATGGAATATTAACATATGGAAATGACCCGTACCAGCCCGAAAAAGTGCTGCGAGAACTTTTAGATGGAAAAGGCGGCGGTTCTAATGATGAGCTTCACAGGTTTAGTAATTTAAAAAAACAAGTTAAAATACTTACCGAAGGCGAACAAGTAGTTTTTGATAATTGAATTTTATTTGTAATGTACATTGATTAGATTTATAAATTCTATAATTAAATCTATCATTATGTATTACAAAATAGAAGATTTCCTGAAAGACTGGGAATATGAGAGCGGTGCTACATTAAAAATATTATCTGCATTAGATGATGATTCACTTAGAACACAAGTATATGAAAACGGAAGAACACTATCTTACCTTGCCTGGCATATTACAATTTCACTCGGTGAAATGATGTCAAAGACCGGGTTAAGAATTGACGGACCTGCAGAAGATTCTATGCCTCCTGAAATAGCCAAAGAAATAAAAATAACTTATGAAAAAGCCGCAAATTCATTAATGGAACAGATTAAGGAGTGGAGTGATGATACCTTATTGAACGAGGATGAAATGTATGGCGAAAAATGGAAGAGAGGAACAACCCTTGGTGTACTTATAACTCATCAAATACATCACAGGGGGCAGATGACTGTTCTCATGCGTCAGGCAGGTTTAAAAGTACCGGGAATTTACGGTCCTTCTTACGAAGAGTGGGCAGCATACGGCATGCAGCCGATGAAATGAAATTATATCAAGTTCTTTAAGTTTGTTAAGTTTGTTAAGTTTGTTAAGTTTGTTAAGTTTGTTAAGTTTGTAGAGTTCGAAGTGATGACAGGAGCTACATTCTTAATCTTCTTGAATGATACTTAAAGTACAGAATCACCGGTTAATTACTCATCCTATGATTATATTAATTTTAATCTTGTAATCTTTATAGATAAGACGTTTCTATCATATATAATCATAGGATGAGTAAAAAATAAAATATTTTATTTCTTGCTTTTAGCCATTTGCATCTGTCTTACCTTAATATTTATCATTTCAACAAAAACAGAGAATGCCATAGCAAAATATATGTAACCTTTCGGTATATGGAATTCAAGCCCATCAGCTATTAAAGCAACACCTATTAATATTAAAAAACTTAAAGCTAATATTTTTATAGTTGGATGTTTATTTACAAAATTGCTGATTGAACCGGAAGAAACCATCATAAACCCTACAGCAATTACAACTGCTGTAACCATAACAGGCAGGTTTGTTGTCATTCCAACTGCTGTAATTACAGAATCCAGGGAGAATACAATATCAAGAAGAATAATCTGTATCAGTAATTTTGCAAAAGTATTTTTTTTCTTGTTTGGCAAAATCGTAGCTTCATGCTCTTCAAGCTTATCATGAATTTCGAAAGTACTTTTACCAAGAAGAAAAAGACCGCCAAGAATCAAAATAATATCACGTCCGGAAATTTCATTTCCCAAAACCGAAAACCAGGGAGCAGTTAAGCTCATAATGAAAGTAATTGAGAACAAGAGGGCAATTCTTGCGAACATAGCAAGTCCCAGTCCGATAAATCTTGCCTTAGATTGCTGGTTTTTTGGCAATTTTCCGGTCAGAATTGATATAAAAATGATATTATCAATTCCTAAAACAATTTCCAACGCTGTTAATGTTAATAACGCAACCCATATACCGGGGTCTAAAATCCAGTCCATTTATACTCCGTTTTGTTTTTTAGCAATGTTATAAAGATAATTAATAAAATACTATATTGATTCATTGTTATTTATTTTAAATGTAAAGTTTATTATTTTATAGACTCAGCTATGGACGGATATGAATATGTTATAATATTGTTATTAGTTTTGTCTATAATATTTTTTATTTTAGGCAAAATTAATAAAAATGAGGGAGATGACGGTACTGCAAGTACTTATTATGCTATAGGCTTTATATTATTAATACTTGCATTTATTGCATTTTTCCTATTTATTAATCTTTTTAATGTGCTTCCAATCAAACGAACGGGATAGTAAATTATTTAATGCTTTTAAAAATACATACTGAAAATCCTGAGTCACGAAACTTATCAACAGTTATAGAATGTCTCAATGATGGAGGAGTAATAATCTATCCGACAGATACTGTATACGGTTTAGGATGTGATATATATAACCGTGATGCAGTTGAAAGAGTTTATAAAATAAAAGGTATCAAACCGGAATTTGCCAATCTTTCATTTATATGCTATGATTTCAGCCATCTTTCCGATTTTACCAAACAAATAGATACTCCTGTTTTCCGTGTAATGAGGAAAGTACTACCAGGTCCTTATACATTTATTCTTAAAGCAAATACTAATGTTCCAAAGCTGTTTAAAAGTAAAAAAAGGACTGTTGGAATACGCATACCTGATAATAATATTTGCCGTGCAATTGTCAAACGGCTCGAACATCCAATCGTATCAACATCAATTCATGATGATGACAGGATAGTTGATTATACTACAAACCCCGAAATGATTCATGAGAAATATAAAAAAATAGTTGATATAGTAATTGACGGCGGCTTTGGGAAAAATGTTCCTTCAACTGTAATTGATTGCTCAGACGGGAATTTTAATGTAATAAGAGAAGGGCTGGGAAAAATTGATGAGTTTTTGTAGAGATAGAATATAGTCTGAATCGCAGATTACACTGATTACAAAGATGTCACAGATTGTTTTTTAAATTTATCTAATGTGTAAAAAAAATATTTTACCTTACATTATTTTATTACGGAAATATTAAAATATAAGTCAATATCTTCATAACAATATATTATCTGCGCTATCAGTTTAATCTGCGGAATCAGCGATTCAGACAATCACTAACACACTATTCATAAATTTTATAAAATAAAGCATACTTGATAAAAGCTATACTTTTTGATTTGGATGATACTTTATTTGACCATCGCGGAAGCAGCAGGACTGCTTTGAATCAATTAAAGAACTCTCATTTATGTTTTAGCAATGTATCATTGGATGAAATTGAAAGACATCATCTGAAAATGCTTGAAGAGATACATATCAATAAAGTGCTAACAGGATTAATTACAGTACCCGAAGCAAGAAGAGAAAGAATCAGAAGCTTATTCAAGCTGGCAAATTTTGAAATCGATGAGACACAATTGGAAAAATATGCAGCATTTTATAAAAGCTGTTATGAGAACTCATGGCAGGCTGTGCCGGGCTCCATCGAATTGCTGAGAGAATTAAAAAAGAAATATAAAATTGGTGTTATTTCTAATAACTTAATGGAAGAACAAAAGCGGAAAGTATTAAGATGCGGCTTTACAGGATTGATAGATGAATTGGTTGTATCAGATGAATATAAAATTAACAAACCGGATAAGAGGTTGTTTAAAATTCTTCTGGACAAACTTGGTGTAAAAGCTGAAGAAGCAATATTGATAGGTGATGCCTGGGAAGCAGATATTATTGGAGCGGCTAATGCAAGAATAAAAACAATATGGTTCAATAGGTTTAACTTACCATGCCCCGATAAAACAATATGTAAAGAAATTACTTCGTTTATTCCTATTGAAGATGTTGTGAAAGTTATAGAAGAATTATGAAATCATATGACCTCTTTCCAAGCCCCTTCTTCATATATAAAGAGTAGGGGTGAGGTCTTTTTAATTGAAACCAACTCCCAACTCTCCAGCTCTTGAACTCCCGAATTCTTGAACTCTCCAACTCTCAAACTCTTGAATCTCTACTTTTGCTTTATTAAATTCAAAAAAAAAAATAATAAGAACATGAAAATAATTATAATTTCCTTATTATCTTTTATTTATATGAACACATATAGTCAGCAAGTATTTGATAAAAATTCACCATTGGTTCATACTTATTCAATTGTTGCAAGAGATACCGTTACAGGTGAAATTGGTGTTGCAGTGCAGTCACATTGGTTTAATGTTGGTTCTGTTGTAGGATGGGGTGAGGCAGGTGTTGGAGTAATTGCAACACAATCCTTTGTTAATCCGGCGTTTGGCATTCAGGGGCTTGAAATGTTAAAGAAGGGCAAATCACCTCAGCAGGTCGTTGATGAGCTTATTGTCTCTGATGAAGGCAGGGATATGAGACAGCTTGCAGTTATGGATGCAAAAGGAAACAGTGCATCATATACAGGTAAAGGATGTATTGATGCGGCAGGTAATATTGCTGAGAATAATGTATCTGTACAGGCAAATATGATGGTCAATGCTGAGGTGTGGCCTGCAATGCTGAAAGCATTTAAAGAAACTTCGGGACCGCTTGCTGAAAGGATGATATCAGCACTGGAAGCTGCACAGGAAACAGGAGGTGATATCAGAGGAAAACAATCGGCATCCATTATGATATTCACAGGTGTGAACTCCGGTAAGCCCTGGGCAGATAAGTTAATGGATTTGAGAGTTGAAGATAACGCCGAGCCGGTAAAAGAACTTAAACGGCTAGTGAAAGTTTACCGTGCTTATGAACACATGAACAATGGTGACCTGGCTGTTGAGAAGGGGAATATGGAACTTGCAATGAAGGAATACTCTGCGGCAGAAGAAATGTTCCCTGATAATGCTGAAATGAAATACTGGCATGCAGTAACTCTTGCAAATAAAGGAAATGTAGATGAAGCGCTTCCGTTGTTTAAAGCAGTTTTTGAAATGGATAATAACTGGCGGATATTAACCGAACGTCTGCCTAAGGTGAATCTTCTTACAGTTTCAAATAATGATTATAAAAAAATTATTGAGGTTAAATAATGAAAGATGAGACCAGAAATTATGAACTAATTTTGACTTGCAAATGCTTGATTTATCATACATATTTTGATACAACATAAAAAACTTCTCAATGAAAACGACATTACTAGTTTTGTTGATTTTCCTGTCTACGCCTCTTATCAACTCTCAGCCAAATGATGCAGCTAACTTTATGCCTCTGCAAATAGGAAATGCATGGACATATTCATTTTATTTTAATTCAAGTATGAACGGAAAACACAAATTTACTGTAATAGACACTGTATCATTTAATAATATAAAATATTACAAAATAGTTAAAACCGGTACCGCAGCATTAGATGTATGTGCTAATCCGTGGAAGTGGGGTAACCTCTCACCTATATATTTAAGAAATGACACATTAGGAAGGTTAATGCAATATATAGGGTCTAATGCCTGCAGTTATACACCCGGTGAATTTTTAATCGATAGCCTTTCCTCAAAGTTAAATGATTCATCCAAGGTTGAATGTCTTTATCCTGCTAAATGTAATGATACATCTTCGTATACTATATTCGGAAATGCTAGAAGGAGGAGGAGTTTTTATTTTGTTTATTCGGAATATGCCGCTGGAGGAACCTTTGTTTATGGAATTGGTAAAGTTACCATTGGCAGATACACTGCTTTAGGTTCATGCACCAATTCACTGCTCGGTTGTGTAATTAACGGAATATTATATGGTGATACTTCATTGGTGACCGGAATAAATAAGATTTCAACAGAAGTACCGTCTTCATACAAGCTATATCAAAACTATCCAAATCCTTTTAACCCATCTACAAAGATAAAATATGATGTACCGCAGGAAATTACAAGCCAGAAGTCAGATGTTAGATTGATTGTGTATGATGTGATTGGAAAAGAAATAGCAGTACTTGTAAATGAACAACTAAACCCCGGTACATATGAAGTTGAATGGAATGCAAATCATCTACCTTCTGGAGTATATTATTGTAAATTAACAGCAGGAGAGCATGCAGATACAAAAAAAATGCTGTTGATAAGATAAATTTAATTTGTACATATCCTCCTCTTCTGATGAATTTATTTATATAAACAAGTTATACTTTTTTATATATTTAAGTTATGTTTTATAAATTATTTTCATAACATAACTAATTCAAATCCACAATGTCAGTTTCCAAAAAAAAAGTTAAAAGACCTGAAGTAAAAATAAGCAAGGTCTATGAATACCTTTTACTTTTCATCTTTGCTGTATTCGTAATAATGTTATCCACAACTATGCTGAACGGTGAAGATGATCTGTTCTGGCACATGGCAACGGGAAGATTTATTGTTGAAAATAAATATATTCCGCATACTGATGTATTCGGGCACGTAACTGACGGTATGCAATGGATACCATTTGAATGGTTATGGGATACCGTTATTTATTCTGTTTATTCCATCATCGGCTTCACGGGTTTATATGTTGTTACTTATATATTGGTAATACTTATCTTTTACCTCCTGTATTTGGTCCTTAAGAAATTTGGTATAAGTACATCCATATCAATCTTATCATTATTTATAATTGCACTCGGGATAAAATACCGCATTGGTATTAAACCGCAAATGATATCTTATTTATTCTTTGTGCTGGTTATAAAATTAATATCGGATTATAAGTATTTCTCCGTTGATATTAAAAAGCTATACTATATACCTCTTATCTTTCTTGTATGGGCAAATGTGCACATGGGTGTTATTGCGGGTTTTGGCATATGGGGTATCTTTCTCATCTCTGAAATCTGGTCGTATAAAAACAGGAATATATTTAAAAGCACAAATATAAAAATCCCTGATATTAAAAGCTTAAAGACTATTGGCATTATTACAGTACTGTCGTTACTGGCAATGTTAATAAATCCCAATCATATTAATACTTACATCTATTCATTCTCGCATACCGGTATGAAAATGCTGGATTATATTTACGAATGGTTCTCACCGTTCCATCAGAATTTCTCAGGGAAGCTGTTCATAATAATTTATATAATCTTTCTTGCGGGAATTATCCCTGTTCTGTATTATTCATTTAAGCAGAAAGATTATTTTGCATTGATTTTACTGCCGGTGTTTGCTGTTTATTCTCTGAGAGCAGTCAGGTTCACAACAGATTATATTCTAATCTCAGCTTTATTTGTTATTATCTCTTTAAATTATTTTTTTACTTCAAAAAAATATTCATTCAATTTCAGCAGGGAAAGAAAACCGGTACTTATCATAGCTGCCATAGTTTTGCTTTCTTCAATAATATCTGTACCGGGTAACGGAATATTCAGGTTTATCGGATTCAACTCTGCATTCGGAACAGGTATTTACGAGCCGACATTCCCCGTTAAGATGGTTAATTTTATCCGCGAAAATAAAATAAATGAAATTGGTAAACATCCGTATCAATTGGTTGATAACGGCGGATACTTTTTATGGAATTTCCCCGGCAGTAAAAATTTTATTGACTCAAGAAATTTAAATGATTCAATTTATTTTACACAGCAAAAGATAAGAGACAGGAAATCCGGATATTTAGAAGCTATCAATGAGTACAAAATTGACTACTTTATGCTCTTCAATCCGTTAATGGTCAATGATAATAAATTCCAGGGACAATCGTTGATATTATATTTAAGTGCTGATACAACAAACTGGAGTCTTGTATATTGGGATGACCAGTCACAGCTATTTGTAAAAAAGAATAATGAATTTAAGGAAATAGTATCAAAATATAATTACAAATATGTAACGCCGTATAATATGTATTACGGAAAAACAGTACTTGATAAAGCAATTAAAGAGGATAAGCAGGCTTTACAGAACGAGATACAGCGAAAAAGAAATGAAGAGCCAAGCAGTTCTTTTTTAAATGCTTTTTTGCAATTATACGGCAAAGGACTGCAGTAAAAATAACAGTATTTTAACGATTTTTTCCGGGTAGTGCATTTTTCAATACATATTTTTTTCACCTGTCCAAAATCTAACTGATTTCGTGAGCAGCATTTTTAGACAATATTACGACATGGTATAACTCTAAACGATATTATCAAAGAACGCTTATTTATGCTTATACCGCTGTATAAGCATCATAAGTATAATTTAATATAGTAATTGTTAATTGTCAAGTTTTTGGTGAAAAAACCTCACCCCTTTCCCCTCTCCTGGGAGGAGAGGGGTATTTAGAGCTTAAAAATCAAAGGATTCCCCTCTCGAGAGGGGTGGCGTCCGATGGAGCGTTAGCGGATATCGGAGGACGGGGTGTGTCCTGAAATAAACCGGAAATACTTCAAGTATCACTTTAACTCCCCAACATCAGCGACAATAATTTGCTACCCAATTTTTCCCATAGCGATATTGGTTAATGATATAGTGAAGTTTTATTTTGATGAAAGATTGGCGATTCCGGCTCAAAATCGCAAATCTTAAATCGAAAATCTCACATCTCTGACGGCGTTATCTGCTTATGCTGCAATAATTTAACCCCTGTTTTTCAAAAACGATAACCCAACTTGATACCAATTTGAACCCAACTCCGGCACAACTTGAACCCAACTCAGCACTGTTTTGAACCCAACTCTGATTTTTTGTGGAGAAAATCTACATGCTCTCCCGTACTGCCAGTGTCTCTCCTGGATGTTTTACAGATACAGAATTATTTTTAATCGAGGACACCGGCAGAATAAGAAGGATCTTTAATTAATCCATTTTTTTAATCTTCAATTACTGAAAAGCTATATTACTGTAAATGTAATGTGATTATTAAATTAAAGTTTCTTGAAATTTCGATGAGCGGTTTTAGAATTATTCCTGTACTGCCAGTGTCTCTCCTGGATGTTCTATAATTACAGAATTATTTTTAATCGAGGACACTGGCAGTACATACCTCTTGCCTCTACATGCACTCTATGCATTTACTTTATAATATTATTAAAAATATTTCCACTAGCTTTAGCTAGTGGGTTAACCGGATAATTTGCGGGCTTTAGCCATGACCGGAATTTTATCTGCAGTTTACTTCAGGACTAAAGTCCGGATAATTTCTTTTTAACCACTAGCTAAAGCTAGTGGAAAATATAATTCATTGAATCTTTTACATCTCTGACCCCTAGACCCGACCTCGCCCTTATTCTGCCAGTGTCCTCGATTAATAATTATCCGGTCTTTTAAAAACATCCTGAGAGACACTGGCAGTACAGAAAAAGACACTGGCAGTACAGGAAACAACACCCCTCTCCTTCCAGGAGATCCCGAGCTATCGGGACAGGTGGGCGGGGGTGAGGTCTTTGAGAAATGCGGGTGAGGTTTTTTATTCCTGTCATTAATATAAATAAAATCACGGAATTGAATTGAACTACTTCAATAATTCCGGTAAGTTATAATGTAAATTAAAAATCCATAAGTCATGGAACAACTAAATATACTTAACAAGCTCAAAGCAATATTAACTAATACAATCTTCTACATCTCTATCCTTGTTTTTACTATTGGTTTTAATTTTACCGATTCACCCCCGCCCCCGGGATGGTACCAGCAGAGCTTGCCTGTTAATGACTTTATTAATGATATATTCTTTATTGACACAACAACAGGATGGGTATTAACACAAGGCAAACAATCTACAAATGATACAAGCTATATATTTAAAACTACTAATGGTGGTTCAAACTGGATTACGCAATTTGCCCGGACACTCGAAATGAATGTAATCCAATTTACAGATCACAACACAGGTTATGCAGCAGGAGGCAGTGGTTCAGGTACGAGCAAGATGTTTAAAACTACTAACGGAGGTTTATACTGGCAATTGATAATTGACGGGCTGCTTACAATCAGATTTGATGATTTATATTTCGTAAATAAAGATACCGGATGGGTGAGTTGTAAGGACGTAGTTTTCGGTGGTTTATGGAAGACCACCGATGGAGCCGGGAGTTGGACAGAACAGCTTAACCAGACCTATCAACCTTATAGAATGTCATTTATCAATAAAGATACCGGATGGGTAACTATAAGCAGCTTGTCCAATCCTTTTGGTCTTTGTAGAACTACCAACGGAGGTATTAACTGGAATGTTATTTATAACTTCAATGGTACACCTTTAGATTTATTTTTTATAAATAATGATACCGGATGGGTAAATGGCGTTGACACACCAGGACTTTTTTTAACCATTAATGGTGGGTTGAATTGGTCTTCAAAAGCTCATCCGACAGCTTAT
>RPQH01000110.1 GCA_003820375.1 Ignavibacteriota bacterium | reverse complement strand
GTATTCTTTGTGAACTTTGTATTCTTTGTGAACTTTGTATTCTTTGTGAACTTTGTATTCTTTGTGAACTTTGTATTCTTTGTGAACTTTGTATTCTTTGTGAACTTTGTATTCTTTGTAAACTTTGTGTTAGTGCTTTAATCATTCTAATCATATTAATCTGGGTTAATCTGGGGTTCATGCTTTTTAATCAGGGTTAATCTGTGGTTCAGGTTTCTAATCTAGTGCACAACCGGCAATAAAAAAAAGCCATCGTAGTATTGATGGCTTTAAAAACTTCAGAATACCTGTTTCCGGGGGTCATCGGGATATCCTGAGTTTTTTATATCACTAATGAAATGTATAATAACATTTACTTCTATTGGGGTCACTCATAAAAAATGAACAATGCTCATTTTATTAATATCATTCTTTTAGTTTCTCGGTAATCACCTGCAATAAGTTTGTAAAAATATACACCGCTCGACTGATTAAGTGAATTCCATTTTATTTCATGTTTCCCGGGGTCTTTTATCTCATTTATCAATGATGTAACTTCCCTGCCGCGCGAATCATAAATTATTAATGTAACGAAGCTTCTCGAAGGAATTTCATACTTAATCAGGATAATAGGACTAAATGATTTATAATGGCTTTGTTCAAATGAATTTGAACTTTCTATTTCAATTGGCATAATATTATCTTTTTGGATTATTTTCTGAATTTTTTCAATTAATCCTTCAGCCCCGGCATAAATATTATCTGCCGGTTTTACAGTTTTTTCAGCATATTTAGCTAATTTATTAGTCAATTGTGAGCAGCATAGATTACTGGAATTTCAATTACCCTAAGATACAGTTTCAAGGATAATATTGTCAAAGAGAATTTTCCCGCAAAATCCCAAAAAATTTTGTAGTAAATTTCCGGAATTTCCTTAAAATGAACTGTTTTTAAGCATTTTTATCATATTTTTGCAAGAAAAAAATATCCACTTTTCACAATAAATAATTTGATAAAAAAAATAGCCATCAAAGGAGGCTGATGGCTAAATTCCCGAAGTAGCTGCCGGCAGGGGGAGCACCCTACAGGGACTTCGGATTTCATCATTTAGGTATGAAAATTTCTTTATTTATAATAAATTTTTCGGTAATCTTTGGCTTTTGTAAAATAAACATTTGTTTTTTATCAAGTCAAAGAGAAATTTCATTAAATTTCTAGAAAATATATATCAAATTTTTTTGAAATATTTGAAATACCTGCGAAAATGAAGCTTTTTACCATATTATTAAACATAAAAAATTGAAAGCTATATATTTCAAAAATTATATGCTGTACATATGTATTTTTTATCAATTTATGTATTATTTTTGCTGTAAATAACTCTCCAAAGCTATGAAAGGATCTAAAATTGTATCATTATTGAAAACTTTAAACAAAAAAGAGTTTAAAGAATTTGGAAATTTTGTGAACTCGCCTAATTTCACAAGAAAGAAAAAGTTATTGGAATTTTACAAAGTAATATGTCTTTATTATCCTGATTTCGATAAGCCAAAATTTAATCAGCATACAATATTCAAAAAGCTTTATCCCGGCAAAACCTATAATGAAAAGATTATTAATTATTTAAAAACAGAATTATATAAGGCGGCTGAAACTTACATCGGGATAATTGATATGAGAAAAAATATTTTTGATTTTCATTTACATATATTAAAGCAATTGGGAAAAAGACAATTACATTCAGAGTTCGGGAGAAAAGCCGCGAAGCTAAAATCTATAATTAATAAAAATAAAATCAGGAATGATAATTATTATTTGATGAGCTACTTGCTTAAAAAAGAGACTAGAAATTTTTATGAGACAAAAAAACCGCTTGGAAAAAGAATTGAATATTTTAAGGATATGAATGATGAGCTTGATGAATTTATTGTTTTTTTTATTGTCAAAATGTTAAAGTATTATACAATTTTAAGAAACCAGGAAAATCTTTTAAATTATTCATATAGTTATAAGCTTCAGGACGAATTGATGGCTTTTGCCAAAGAAAACCTGATAAAAAGCCACCCGGCAGCAAATATATTTTATTTACTAAACTTACTTTATAAAAATACAGAAAATGACAGTGTTTTTTACGAGCTGAAAAATTTTGTTGAAACAAATATCGGTCTGCTGGAAAAAGAAGATGCAGAATTAATTTACACCGAGCTTTTTAATTACAGCAAAATAAAATATGTTGGAGGTAATGACAGTTATGGACCTGAAAATACAAGTATCATGAAATTTATGATAGCAAGGGACATATATCCGAAAGAAAATAATTATATGTCAGAGAATACTTTCATTAACATTGTATCAAACAGCTTGCGTGAAAGAGACTATGAGTGGATTGAAAATTTTATTGATAAATTTTCGAATAAAATTACACCTGATAGAAAAGCTAACGCTTATAATTATTCGTTGGGAATGTTATATTACTGGAAGAAGAAATACAATACTGCCCTGGAATATTTAGCTAAAGTTAAGACCGATGATTTTTATTATTACCTGCGGGTAAATAATCACCTGTTGAAGATTTATTATGAGACAAATGAAATTGTTGGAATATTGAATACTATAGATGCAACAAAACACTTCCTTTCATCAAATAAAGTGATTCCGGGTTATGTAAAAGACAGGTTTTTACACTTCATTATTTATCTTCAAAAAGTGGTAAGAGCAATTGAAACCGGGGATAATAATAAGCTGAAAAAGCTGGCTGAAGAAATATCTTCGGCACCGGAGTTTGAAAATAAGATATGGCTGTTAAAAAGGATTGAGGAAAAACTAACGGATTGACCGGGTTGAAATACAGCAAAGCTGTGCCAAATTACGGCTTTAAATTTTCAAAACTGTTATTATTTACCTTCCCCTGCAAATTTAAATAGTATTATATTTAGCACAAACTTTTAATAATTATTAGTTATATTTACCTTTCAAACTTTTAAATTTTCTGTATTTACATCCTGTTTCAATAGTCCTGTGTAAATTTTCTGTTTTTTTCCGTATAGAATAATTATAATCTATATTTGGAAAATGATTTGATTACAAATTAAAGCCAAGTAAATCTTATCTGCTCAATTATAATATACCACAAATTAAAAAACATTATGTACAAATCCGGTTTAAAGAAAGGTATTGTGAATAATGATGGCATTTATTTTTCCAAATTTAAGGGCAAATACATGTATAATAAAGAATAAAAAGGTAATTAATATAATATATATATCAATTCCGAAATTAAGCAAATAAATAAATTCTTCAGACTAAATAAACAAACCTTACATTAATTTTAATCAAACATATTATGAAAAGAATATTCTTACTAATATTTTTTATTACATCAGGCTCTTTTATTAATTCTCAAACAAATGATGCGGAGTTTAATACCTTCTTTAAGAAATTTCAAAGCGCTGTAAAAAATAATAATGTTACGGAAATAGTCGATATGACAAATTTCCCATTTATTTTCAAATGGGTCGCTTCAGAAGAACCTGTAAGTAAAGAATCATTCATTTCTAATACAAATATTTCTTATATACCGGGATATGAAACATTATCGAAAGCAAAATTTAATAAAACTATCACGTTAAGTAAAAGTGGAGGCGAAGAAGAAACTGTTGGATTTGCTTATGAAAACGGATATTATATACTCAGCTATTCTGCATCAAGTGCTGATGAAGGATGGGTATCTTACAGTGATTATTTCTTCGGATTAGTTAACGGGGAATACAAATATATTAAAAATGAATCAGGAGATTAAAATATGTTTTTTACAAAATTATTAATTACAAAAATATTTATTGTATCTTTAATTATCAGTTATCCGCTGTCACAAACAACAATAACATTAAGAGCTGCAAATGACGAAAATGTAACACCAATTGAATATACACAATGGATAACAGATAATTATACCGGGACTTATTTCTATGGTGCATCTTCTGCAGCAGAGCTTGGAGACGGGACAGAGGCCGATGGAGTATGTTATACTTTATTTTTAGAACAATCACCTAACATTAATAATGCATTTATTGAAGAATTTTTATCCGGAATGATTGAAAATGATACATTAAGAGATGTTGTGATAGATGGAAATAATTTTACAGCTACTGCAAAATACACCGACTGGCGGGATTTAAGTAATAAAGAAGGACAGATTACAGGAACATTTTGTACACTGAAATATAAAACAAAGAACGGTAAAAAAGGGTCTGTAAATGGTTTACTACTTTCTTTTCTTGAAGGAGAGAAAACCTTTTTTGAAAAAATCATAATAGAATATTAAAATTTTAATTATTAAATATTGATATGAAAAGAATTAATTTTAAACTTATCACTATAATTCTATTTTTACAAATTGCAGTAATATATTGTACTGATAAAAACGAATTATCCGTAACAATTAAAGGAAATGATTATTCAGGTGTGTATGAAGGTATGATTGATATATCTTTGTGTTGTGAAGCTTATGGAATAGTAAATGGATGGGTAGCGTTTGATTTTTCGCAAAACCCACCTGTGATTTTATATGATGGTGTGTTTTATGAGGGCATTTCAATTGCTGATAATAAATTATTAAATATAGAAGAATCAGAATACAGCGTTTATCCTGTAAATACTTTTGGAATTTTTGGTGAGAACAATGGAAAATATGGATTATGGTATAATTACAGAAGTGATGATCCGGAATATGATGCAGGTAAAACTTTCTTGGTTAAAACCGGAGATATTTCACAGGCTCAATCTTTAATTGATAAATATAGGAAGGAAAAAGACAGATTTGATGTTTTTTTTGCTAAACTTAAGAATTATGTCATCATCAAAGATTACAATGGAATATCATCGCTGGTTAATTATCCAATTGAAGATAATTCATGTTCACAGTATAACAATAAAAGTAATAAGAATTTAATTAACGAAAAAGAATTTGCAAGCAGAATAAAGACAATTATGGCAAGCAGCGGTACGGACTTCAATACAGATTTTACATACAATCGAATTGAAGATGATGCACCCGAGTTTTCCGGAGGTATTTATGTTGTTTATCTCGGAGGACAGGTGCATATAAAAGAAATAAATAATGAATTTAAAATAATTGCTCTGTTATGCTATGGATAGTATAAAGTGCCGGCAGACAATTTAAAAAAATTCCGCTGCCAGCATAATAATTATTCTTCAAGCAAGGGGCTGTACATCATTATGGCGTGATTTTCTGTTACAAGCTTTTCTGTTTGTGAGTTATCTCTTATATTTTTTATTCTTTTCCAAATCTTATTATGCCTGGTGTAGCCGCCCCACCATTGCTGCCTGATACAGTGGTCTGTTTCGAATATTTCATAGTTGTATCCTGTTTCTCCGCTGCATGTTATTTCTCCATTCAAATATTCATCATCCAGCCAGAGGTTTATTTTGAAGCATAGTTCAGTTTCGTTTTTTACCTGCAGGTCTATGTAATTGTATGAAAGAGTTGCTCCGCAGGCAAAAGGTATCTTCCTGTTTATATCAGGAAAGACATCATAAGCATGTCTCCAGCGTTCGGTAATAGTTAAAGGAGTATGAAGTGTCATCCAGTATATTAAATTGCTAAGCTGGCAGAGTCCTCCACCTATACTTTTTGATATTTTACCATTATCTAATGTAAGTCCTTCCAGATAACCTTTTCTGCTTGTCGGTCTGCCGATAAGCTTCCAGATAGAAAATATTTGTCCCGGTTTAATTATTACACTGTTTATTTTACTTATTGCAATCTTCAGATTTGTAACTTTATTATGCTGAAGGTACATATCAACGTCTTTAAGAGGACGGAGAAGGAATGACCTGTGTTTTATTATTGAATTATCAAAAGTTATTTCTTTATCAACTGATGCAAATAAATGAAAATGATTTAGCCAGATTAATTTCCGTTTAAGAATATAATATTCTCTGCCAAAAAATTTACGGTAAGCATTTCTGTTTACGGGTTTTTCTATTGCATTATTATACATTCACTTTAAGCAAAATTATGGAAATAAATATCAATACAATTTCTTCATTTTATATCCTGAGAAAATGTACATACTCCAAACTTAATATATGTAACAGGCTGGTTAATTCTTAGCTTTTCTTTATAAACAAACTTCCCTACTTCATTATCATAGAAGCCGATAAAGTAAGACAAATTTGCCACACTCATTTTGAGAGCATAATCAAGCCGTGCCCCCTGCCATTTGCAGTAATAACCGATTGAATATTCTTTTTGTGTGTCGAGCTTCATTGAATCAACAGAAATATATGCAGTATCTGATTTGATGGTCTTTGTATAAATAACCGAATCTTTACAAAGAATATTTAAGGTAAGATTATACAGTTCAGCAAACCGGTAACCAGGTGCGTTCACCGAATCCGGCTCAACATCCCAGAAGTACCCGTCAACAGGGTCATCTTCCCCGCTGCTCTGCCAGATGGTTTCGCAGGAAGAAAATACAGCTGCTAAAATAATAAGTGTTATTAATGATTTAATAATCTTCATAGCTTCATATATAAAGCCGGGTAGTAGTCTTTATTTAATTTATTACAAATCTTTTAATTAATTAATACCATTAAAAAGTATCTTTTACTTTTCATTCTTCATTCTTAATTGAACATAACCTTTAACCCTTTAAGCATTAAGCAAATTTTTATTGCGACAATACATATTGTGTAATTTTATTGTTTTAGAAAATTCGTAATATGATAAATATAAAATTTCTCATTTGTGCCCCATTACTCAAGTTGAGAGGTTAAACTGACGGGAGAAGATTATGTGAAATTAAAATACATTCAAAAACACGATATATTATAACAATTTGTCATTTCTGTACATTAAATACATATAAAATACCCGCTGAAAATATTTTTCAATATCCTGAAATACCCTGTAATCGTTATATATATAAGAAGATAACGTGTTTATAAAAGAGTATATATTTCTTAAAAAACTGCAATTACTGCATGAAAACGCAAATACCGTAAACTAAACTTAAGTCTTGAAGCTAAGTTACTTTATGTTACCCAATTGTGCTAATTTACGTAAATATATGTCGCAATAATTATACAAATGTTTCACGTGAAACATAAAATATCAGCGAAATGCAATATTTTTTCTGCATAAATAGAGTGAAATTCATAAATAAATTAACGTGTCCTGATTATAAGAAAATTAATGAATTTTGAAATATAATAACCATATATCGGAAAAAATCCATATTACAGGAAAAAAGAAGCATAATATATTGTAAACTATCTCTCTTTAATTTTCATCTTTAATTATCTGTTTATTTGACTTATTTTTTAATATATGAAAAATAAGTTCGAAGCAGGGGTTATACTTGTTGTTTCAATTTTGCTGATTGCAATATTAGATGCATACTTCCAGATTGAACAGACAACGATTCCTATCTGGCAAACCGATTGGTTCTTATGGCGTGTTTACGGTGTTGTAATAATATTATTATTTGTAACATTTTATGTGTGGTATGTCCGTGTCCAGAAAGCTAAAAGAGTGCAGGAACAATTTGCCAAGCAACTGGTAGAAATAAAAGAAGATGATTCAAGAAGAATTGCGGCTGAGCTTCATGACAGCCTGGGGCAAAATCTGCAGGTAATAAACAGCAGCATAATGCGTACTGTAAATTCCATGAGTGATTCTGACCCGGTAAAGGAAAAGCTGAAGGGTATTTCCGAAATGGTGAAAGATTCCATCAGTGACGTTCGTGAAATATCATCAAACCTTTACCCGCATATTCTTGAAAACCTCGGGATAAAAAAAGCAATTGAATCTTTAATTACCAAAATTGAAGATGCATCCGGTATTTGTTTTGATTATTCAATTGATAATATTGACGGAATCTTAAATTCATATGCAGAAATAAACCTTTACCGCATAATACAGGAAATAATAAACAATATTGCAAAACATTCAAAAGCAGGCAATGCTTCAGTTAATATCAGAAAAGATTACAGTTATATTTATATAAATATTAAAGATAATGGCACAGGAATAATTAAAGATGAAAATCACAGCGGAGCCGGTATGCTAAACCTGCGTGAAAGAGTAAAGATGTTAAAGGGCAAAATTAGCATTAATTCAAATAAAGAAGGTACAAATATAAATATTGTGATAAAATTAAAAGGGAGTATATTATCATGAATGGTGATAGAAAGATAAGGATACTGATTGCAGATGACAGCCAGATATTCAGAAATGGAATCTGTTCGACACTGGAAGGTTACGAAAAGATAGCTGTAATTTCTGAATGCTCAACAGGGATTGAAGCTTTTGAAAAATGCAAAGAGCTCAAACCGGATATTGCAGTCCTTGATATTGAGATGCCCGGAATGAACGGGCTTGAAGTATTAAAAGCTATAAACAGGGAAATATCTTGTACCAATACAGTTATTCTGACAGGATACAAAGAGGATGCATACTTTGAAGAAGCATTTGAAAACAATGTAACAGGATATCTTTTAAAAGATTGTTTGGAAGATGAATTGATAAAATGTTTGGAATATGTAGCAGAAGGAGAAAATTATATTAGTCCTGCCGTATCAAGTTATTTTATGAAAATTCAGCATAACAAGAGGAAATCAGCAGTGCAACCCGCAAGTTTTGACAGTTTAACACCTACCGAGAAAAGTATATTAAAGTTAATAGCTGAAAATAAGACCAATAAACAAATTGCTGATGAACTTTTTAACAGTATTCGAACAATAGAGACTCACCGCAATAACATCTGCACAAAACTTGGATTAAAAGGACATAATGCATTATTGTTATTCAGCTTAAAAAATAAAGTTTTATTGTAGAATTTACCAGAACATAGTTGACACCGATTATACAGATTTTCACAGGTTTTTGCTGAAGTAATTTCTCGTTTTCATATCTCATGACACCTCTTTCAATATTTTATTTTCATCCCCTTTTTTAATATTCCCGCGAAGCTTAAAGATACCCAACGGGGCATCCATTAGATAGGTAGATGTGGGATGGAATTGAATTATTATCCTTTCTATAAATTTATATCACCCCATGATACTCTTTTTTTGAAATCATGCATTACATTTCTACAGATCATTTAAAACTACTACGTAGCACTACTTAGAAAATTACGTAGTCAGTTAAGCTTGATTTCAGTATTTCACTTTATTACTTCTGCAGCATACATTAATTAATTTTGTTTCACAAACTTAAAAGGAGTAAACAAAATGAAAAAGAAGAGTGATGTAAAATTTATAATTTACCAATCATTGTACATTTTTATTATCTGTGTTGTAGCTATAAAAGGAGCAAGTATAGACCTGGTTGAAGTGGAAGAACGAAGAATGAAACAGGAAACAATTGTTGAAGTAGATACACTTGATAATATTATACTGAGTAAATCTGTTTTTGCAAGTTATGTAAGAATAGACCCTGCTACACAATTAATTGTTTCAAAAGAGGAGTATGAAAAGGACCCGTCAAAGTATACCCCTGTAACGGTGTCAAGTGTAGGCCCAATTTACACTACAAATAATCCTGACCCGGTAACCAAAATCGATGAATTGCCGGACCCCAACATTCAAAAACCTGATAAAGATATTAAGATTAATATTCTGGATTATGCGAACAAGCTAAATCTTACTCAATACACATCAATTTCAGTCAATAATCCCTTTGATGCACCAATGGAATTTGCAGGAAAAACCATTCAGCCAAAAAGTGCCTCATCATTTACTTTGGGTGATGAAAGCTCAATAATGATGAAAGTTGGTACATCAACAGCAACAATCGGGGTAAAGCCTAACCAAAAACCGCAGATAAGCTTTAGCAGAATGACAACAATGAATGAGGATACTAAAGCAACAACACTGCAAAGAACCACGTGCTATAGAATTACAATTACGGATGATTTTCCCGGTCAGCTTAATATAAAATTTTCTAATGGTGTAACAGTAAAAGAAGTTGGAAAATTGGTTTATGATGTTCAAATGAATGCATTTGGATCAGTTTCATCATTCGATAATTTTACTGATGGAAAAACATCTCCTTACAGTCTTGGATTTACTGTAACAGTAACAGATAAGATTGCGAAACATGTCATTACAGGTCAACAGCAATTTGTATTTGGTGAATGGTAATATCAAATTAATATTTTAAACTTAACTTAAACTTATAAAATTATGCCAGCTAATCTAACAATGGAAAACGGAAAGGCTTCAGTGATGTATTATGGTGATGTACCCTGGCATGGACTGGGTACAAAATTAATGTCTCCTGCAACATCAAAAGAAGCAATTGTAGCAGCAAATTTGAATTGGAATGTTGTTAAGATACCATTATTTGCAAAAACAAGGGTATTTACAAATATCAAAGACCTGAGAGCGATGATAACAGACAGGGATTTGAATAGTGATACTCCGAATATATTAGGCACTGTTGGCAAAAATTATACACCCGTTCAGAATACTGAAGCATTTGCATTTTTTGATTCTATAGTTGGCGGGGAAAAGGCAATTTACCACACAGCGGGCTCATTGAATAACAATAAAGTTATCTGGATACTTGCCAGGCTGCCCGGTGAAATAAAAGTCATTGGAGATGATATTACGAATAAATATTTACTGTTATGCAATTCACATGACGGTTCATCATCTGTTCAAATTAAGTTTACACCTGTCAGGGTTGTATGCAGCAACACTCTTACGGCAGCATTAATGGATGGATACACAATAAAAATAAAGCACAGTAATAATGTTCTGGAACGTTTGAAACAATCAAAGCAAACTTTGGGTATAATTGAAAACGGTTACAAATATATCGGGCAAATATTTAAAGAGATGGTAATGACGAGAATGAGCAAAGAGCGCATGCATAAATATTTTACCGCTGTATTTCCTGATATGAAAGATGAAAAAGCTACATACTATAACCGTAAAAACAGGACTGCAGTGGAAAAGCTGAGCGAAATAGGATATGGAACGGATATTAAAGGTGTTAAAGGCACGCTTTGGGGTGCTTATAATGCTGTAACTGAGTTTGTTGACCATAAACCCAATCAATTAACACCTGATAAACAGCTTTATAATATCTGGTTTGGCTCTGCTGATTCTGTAAAAAGAAGAGCATTCAGATTGGCAGAGAATATGAAGTTGTGGTTAAATTAAATTTGTTTAATAAATTATTTTTTTGAAATATTATGAGTCATTTAATCAAATTTGACATGTTAATTCCCCTTGTTATAATATTTTCAACAATTTTATTTTGTGTTTTTTTACCTGCGAAAGAATATATTAATCCATTTCCGGCTAAAAAGGTTGAAGTAAAGAGTAAATACAGAATTAATCCCTTAACATGGAATAATTTTTTCCCTGTAAACAGATATTAATTTGATTCTCCCTTACATTTCATCAAAACCTCTTTGAAATACTTCACGGAGGTTTTTTTATTTCATTTAATTTTTTATCAGCCGGTTAACCTTAATACGGTAATTGCAATAATCTTTACATTAGTATCAATGAATGATATGGATAGCTTAACCTCATATATTACATTTGTTAAAACGGAGGAAATATGAAAACAAATAAAATTACAAATTTCAATTATGATGCGGGATACACTAAAGGTACATTTACAGCAGTAGTATTTTTTTTGTTGGTTGTGCTGGTATTAGTTATCTTATCTGTCTTTTCAACAGTTGAAAGTAAAAATATTGGTCTTATTGATTCGTTGAATACTGCCCAGTCAGTTTATTTTGATTTTGGCAGTGCTGAACTCAAAAGTGAGAGCTATATACTGCTTAATAAGCTTGCAGATGAGTTAAAATCAAATCCTGATGCAAAGCTCAACATAACAGGCCATACTGACGATATTGGAAGTGAAAATTTCAATCTGGAATTATCGGAAAAACGGGCTGAAGCTGTAAAGCAATACCTGATTTCGAAGGGTTGTTCCAGCGATAATATATTTACGCAGGCAAAAGGAAAAAGTGAGCCGGTGAACGGAAATAACGATGATATTGAACGTTCATTAAACAGAAGAGTTGAATTTGTTATCAATTACAATAAAAAAGAGGCAGAAGAAAAAGATATAACATATATAAACAGCTCACTAAAACAAGTAACAAAGAATGAAGTAACGGGAGAATTATCTGTAAGAGATATATCCGGAGAGCCAATTGAGGGGGTAGAAGAAGGAGATGTATCTGCTGTTTTGCAATGGAAAGCGGGTGAAAAAACAGACTCTGCAGAAGGAAGTGTAAGATTTATTCCTATTGATGATAAAAAGAAAATTGCATACACATTTACAATGGACTATTCACCCAGCATGTATGACAGTAGATTTGAAAAGGATGCCCCAAAGACCGAGAAGATACTTGCCATGGAAAATGCCGTTAAGACTTTCCTAGAGCTTATGGATGATAAGAATATGGGCAAAATAATAAAGTTTGGAAGAGTCATCAATGTGATGCAGTCATTTACAAAAAGTAAAGATGCATTGAGAAAAGCAATAATATCCGGATGTTATCCAAGAGAAGGCACTGCCCTGTTCAAATCAATATATGTTGCACTCTCTGATGCTGCTTATGAAAAAGATCCGACAGTTATGAAAACGGTTATAGCTTTCACTGATGGTGAAGAAAACTCTTCGGGTAATATTACAAAAGATTCAATATACAAGCTAAGCGAATTTAAGGGAGTGAAAGTTTATACTGTCGGCTTGCTTGATGAACCAAGGCATTCAATACCTCTTGGTTTAAAAAGTAAAGATGAAGCAGACCTTGTTGAAATTGCCGCAAGAACAGGCGGTTTTTACTGGTGGGCAAGAAATTCTTCTGATCTGTCACCAATATATAAAAGTATTCTCAATCAAATACTCAAGAGCTATCAGGTAAGTATAATATGGAATGAAGAGAAGCTTCCGCCAAAGGGCACAAAAGTAACAGCTGTTGTCAGGGTAAATATAAATGGAAGAATAAGAACTATATATAAAGATTATGTGATGGAATAGAATAATTGATTTTATATTGTAAAACCTGTTGTGATATATATCCCATCTGAAAATAACAAAACACTGAATTCTCTCAGGGTTTTGTTATAATAT
>RPQH01000109.1 GCA_003820375.1 Ignavibacteriota bacterium | reverse complement strand
CATTACAAAAGTATTTTATTATAAGGATATTGTATTTCATATTTTATTTAAGCATTTGGAAATGTTCGAATGCATTCAATTAACGTTTAAATTTACGGGTTCTTATCCATTCATTGGTTTTATCACAAAATTCTCATCAGATACAGAGAGAAGAATGCTTAGTAATTCTGTCAGTGATGAAGATATCAAATCAATAATTAATAATATTTCGATGATTATCATTGGTGCTTATGATGAGGAAGGTTATTTAATTGTTGAAATCAAATAGTGATTTAAGAGCAGTGTCGGTCCTGTTTTTTAGGTCTATCTCGAAAATATAAGTTATCTCTTAAGCGAAAGAGTATTTTGGTAAACATGGATAATCCCCTCTTTCCAACAAATGCGCTAAAGGCAGACAAGGAAATACCACAATACTTAAAGCCGCATCTGTGAAATTTCAGTAAAATCAGTGTCATCTGTCCCTTTAGGATCCCTCTGGGATGATTCAGACAGTCCATCTTTACCAGTGGTCATCCAACGGTCACTCAGCGGGCAGTTTATGGGCATCCGGTGGGCACTCTGCAGGCAGTTTACGGGCAGGTTTTGGGCAGAGTTTTTCAAAAAACGGCTGTAACTCATTGCAGTATAAAGAGATAACTCCTGCCCAAAGTGTCAAAAATAGCTCAAAATATGGCGATTATATGCAGGAATCGAGGTTTTTGAAAAACTACTCCTGCCCACGGATTTTTGGGATAAAAGTGAGGATGTTTGTCGCTATAATTCAAGAGTTAAAGTAAAACTTTAAGGTATTTGCGCTCTTTGTCAAACACACTCCTGTATAATTTCGAATTTCGGATTGCCAATTGCGAATTGATTTGGATTTATTCCTAATCTGATAAATTTGATAAATCTGATGAATTTGACGAATTATTCGATACACTCTATACTATTTTCAGTAAATACTTGACAAGTGCAATTTCCGATATTATTTTTATATAGTAGTGGGCATAGGTGCTAGATATCACTCACTGTCGTTCTTTGTCAATATCGAAATTGTAATTTTCAGGTCGTGAAATTAATTTATCCGGAGCTCAGCCGTGGGGTCAAAAATGGAAAAAAAAAGTATAAAAATGAAAAATTTCCATTTGTAGGAATTTTCCTACAAATGGAAATTAGCAATGTGCAAGGAAAAATGAAAAAACATAGCTTTTTGATTGAAAATTCTCCATGCCGGGTAGTTTTCAAGGGGTAATTCGTTAATCGTAGTCTGGAGTAGTTTGTATAAATTATGCTGTTATTTACGATTATCCGAATTAATATCAGTAACCCCTTGTCTATGGTAATTTCAAATCTTCCTTCTAAACTTTATAAACCTTATAAACCTTATAAACCTTATAAACTTTATAAACTTTATAAACTTTATAAACCTTACAAACTTTATAAACTATTTGATAAGCGTCATTCTCTTTGTATCTGTAAATCCATCTGCATAAATGGTGTAGAAATAAACTCCGCCGGCCAGTTCAGAAGCATCGAAGTTTACGCTATGCTCGCCTGCATCTTCTATACCATCAACCAATGATGCTATTTCTTTTCCAACAACGTTATAAATCTTCAACGAAACATGAGAATTTTTTGGTAAAAAATATTTTATAGTCGTTGATGGATTAAATGGATTTGGATAGTTCTGTTCCAAAGAACTTTTAGTTGGACTATTTTTACTGGGTCTTATACCGGTTATTGAAAGATTCGGTCTCAATACATATAATCCGGTTGACCTGTCAGATGCAATAATCTTTCCTGACGGAAACATAAATACACCCCAGCATCCGTCATAATTGTTATTGTTCGTTGAAGGATAAGTATCATACCATGCAAATTCCGCAGGTGCCGCCGGATTAGTTATATTAAGCACTCTTACACCTGCTGTATAATGAGCTATTACCGCAATGCTGCCGTAAATTTCCACATTGTGAACAATAGCAGTAGTAATTCCTGTCGGCTGCCAATTGGTTACAAATTGTATATTACTTAAATTCTGAACGTTCCAAACTTTTAATTTTCCATTTGGTGTTTGCGTCTCATCTGTTGTGTATGCATAAGCCCTGTTGCTTGTTAAAGCAATATTATGCGGGAAAGGATTAGGATTATTCACCCATGAAGTAACCGTCTGCAAATTATTTTTATTTGTTGCATTAATAATAGTTATGGTTCCGGGTGGATTATAAATATTACAGGCCCAGATAGTATCATTCACAACCCGGCAATCATGCACATAATAAGTCTCCCATTGCCCTCTTTTAACGGGAAGCTCCGGATTAGCCAGGTCAAGTATAAATACTCCGCCGTTCAGATAATCACCGCCATTCATGTATAAGTAAGGTCCGCTTTGAGAAATTGTGTGAGTCTTCCCATAATTTGCAAATGTGTAAGTTCTTACAAAATGAACTGAATCGGGTAAATACTGCAGGTCAATAATCTGCAAACCGCTGTTGGTTGCCTCTGATACAATATAAGCATAGTGTGAGTACACTTTCATTTCTCTCCATGAACTGGTTAATCCCGGCTGGAAATCCACTTCATGGATATTCAGAGAATCTGTAATATCAACAAAAGCAGTACCGGTGGCACATCCGAGGATTGCATATTCGCGTCCGTTAGGCGCTTTATAGCCCCATATAGCCGAATATTGTGAGCCCCCTGTTGGCGGATGCTCATTCTTATTAGACAATAAAACCATGTTCTGGTTCGGAAGCTGTGAGTAAGTATTATTTATACCTGGAAATGCCAGCACAGCAATTAGGGCTATAATGATTTTAGTGTATATGTTCATTCTATAATAAATAATTTAATAAAAGTTTCTGATAATAAATGATTTGGACTAAATTAACAAGTTAAATAAGTATAAAAAAGTCCTATATTTGTATAATTTACAAACATAAGTAACAGTGATTTAGTTCGAAGTGAGGTATTTAATAAGACTCCGGACTCGCGACTCTACTGTTCTTTGTTCGGATTTTCTAATTGATATTGTTTAATCTTGGTATAAAGGTGGCTTCGCTGGATGTTCAGTGCTTCAGCGGTTTTGGAGACGTTCCAGTTGTTTTCCTGCAGTTTCTTTTCGATGAATATTTTCTCCGATTGGTCCTGGAACTCGTGCAGTGATATGGATGAATTTATTACTTTATCAAAGTTTGATAAGAACTTATGATTCTCCCCTTCCAGATCTTTTTTCTCTATTACATCTGAGTCGGTTAGTATTATCATTCTTTCAATTGTATTTTTCAGCTCTCTTATATTGCCCGGCCATTTTAATGAGCACAAATAATCTAAAGTTGATTTAGCAAACTTTTTCAGCGGCAGATTATTCTGCTTTGATATTTGCTCAGTGAAATAATTTATGAGAAGAGGTATATCTTCCCTTCTCTCTCTTAACGGGGGCACATTGATTGTGATTACATTTATCCTGTGGTAAAGGTCTTCCCTGAAAATCCCTTCACTTATAAGCTCGTTTAGGTCCCTGTTTGTTGATGCAATTATCCTGACATCTATATCTATATAATTATTGCTTCCTATGGGCACTATCCTGTTTTCACCGAGAACATACAACAGCTTCGATTGTGCATTAAGGTTCAGGTCAGCAATCTCATCTAGGAATAATGTACCGCCGTTAGCAAGCTCAAACTTCCCTGTCCGTTTGCTGGGTGAATAAGCAAGATAGCCTTCAACACTGCCGAACAGCTCGACTTCAATCATGTCATTCGGTATTGTGGCACAGTTAACATGTACAAAAGGCTTATCAAACCTGTCACTTAGTTTATGTATTTCTTTTGCAACAAGCTCTTTACCCGTTCCGTTTTCACCGGTAATTAAAACACGTGTAGAAGTAGCGGCAACTTTTTGCATATAATCACGCAGGCGGTTCATTGGTTCGCTCTCGCCAATCAAAATTTCCTTCGATGACGACATAAGCCTTTTCATGCTTTCATTTTCGGAAAGCAGGTTGAGGTAGTTCAATCCGTTTTGAATAGTGAGCTTAAGACGGTCAACATCAAATGGCTTTGCGATAAAATCATAAGCACCAAGCTTTGTGGTTTGTACGGCAGTTTCAATATTACCATGACCTGATATCATGATAATAACAGGTTTCTTATCTATTTGTTTTAATTCCTGAAGAACTTCAATCCCGTCCATAATAGGCATTTTGATATCAAGAAGCACAACATCAGGATTAAATTCCCTGAACTTCTCAATACCTGCGGGTCCGTTGTATGCATGTTCTATTGAATACCCATCGTGTTCGAGGATCATTCTTAGAACATCAACAATTGCCCTGTCATCTTCTATTATTAGGATTTTGCTCATTAGAAACTAAACGGTTTTTATATTCCAAATATAATGATTTTAAATCCGGAGATAACTCAATAATTCTATCCATAACTGCCGGTGCTATATTATAAACACGCGGATACAGCAATGAGTTTTGCCTTACTGCGGCAGAAGGATAGTTCATGTAAGTAAAGTTTACCATTAATATGCTTGCAATAATTAATCCCTGTATTAACCCTGTAATTGCTCCAAGTATTTTATCAACGGCAGTTGTACCGGCATTCATGCTTGCTATAAAGCGTGCAAGCCACACAGCCAATCCAAACACGATACCGATTACTAAGAGGAATGCCAGTACCGAAGAAACGGCACCTGATATGCCGAACAGACCTGAGAAAATTCCGCTTACAGGTTTATAAAATCTGATTGCAAGTATAAATCCGAGTATAAGCCCTGCGATTCCCAGAATTTTTCTGAGAAAGCCTTTCCTGTAACCATAGAATAACGAAAGTGCGACAATTATAATTATGACTAGATCTAACCAGTTCAAATGATTTAGTTACTTTTTGTTTATGAAAATTATCCGCACCAATTAAAATATATTTGAATCTCTAAAGGTTGCCGTAAGACAAGAAGCTATTCACACAATTCTATAGCTTTGTACTGAGCTCAGCGAAAATCATTAATCAAATAAAAAACACAAAGCTAAAGTAAATGCTTCAACCTTGTGTTTCATTTATTTGATAAAAATTATTAGTTCTTAAATTCCGGTTCGAACCTTTTAATATCATTAACATACTTTGACTTCGGGTAATCATTTTTTAATGTTGAAAGAACCCGGTTTGCCGATTCTTTATCTCCTGCTGCGGCATATGTTTTAATTGCATTGAATAAACTCTCTTCATTGATAACGAGGTCTTTGTTTACCTTTGCAGATTTTTCATAAAGCTCGCCTGCTTTTTTCAAATCACCTTTTGATTCATAAACAGCGGCTTGCCCTGATAAACATGATGCTTTGATGATATCATTACTGCCTGAATATGCTTCGAAGTTTCTTAAAGCGTTATCATAGTCCTTCAGATTATAATAGCAATTTGCTAGATAGAACTTTGCAGTCTCTCCGCTTTCAGTGCTTCCGTAATTGCTGATAATATCATTCAGTCCCGTTGTGCTTGTTGCAGGGTCACCGTTTATCGCTTCCTGGTATTTGTTTTCATCTATCAATGTTATAACATTGGAGAGCTTTGTTTCAGCATCATCGGATTTTGTCTGCCTGTTGGATGTGTATAAATATCCGACAACAACCAATACAACAATGATACCAACAATCATATAAATCTTTTTCTTATTTTCTTCTTTAGTTACCCAGTCTTTTGACTCAAAATAAGCCGTAACGAGCTTATCCTTTTTAATCTCTTTATGAGTTATTTTTTTGCGTGCTTTTAGCATATTTTAGACGTTTCTTTGTTATGAATCAACAAATATATTGAAAAAAGTAAAGAAATGAAAGGATAGGATGGGTGGGGACTGCAGGTTGAAAGTTACAGGTTATAGGGTGAAAATTTGTACAGCTTAGAATTAAAATTCGAAATTAAGAGGCAGTTTCAGTCCGTTTGGGCAGAGGTCTTTCAGTCATGAAGTGATTTCCATTTATGTTTTATTTAAAATAAAACAAGAATAATCCTTGCTATTGACAAATGATCTAAAGGCAGGCCTGACACAAAATTTCTTCCTGGTTTTTTCTATACAGCATGCTCACCCCATGTCATTCCAGCATGCTTTTAGCTGTGGGTACACTCAGGGTCATCCATGCGAGTTGATTAGGATGAGCTATGATAAATTGAGATTATATTAAACCCGAAAGAGTGAAAACAATTTTTTATATCTTAAAAGATTATCCGTATCATCAATAGTGGATTCCCGCTAGAAGCATGCGGGAATGACATGTGTGTGTAAATGCATACTGGAATGACATATTGAGGAAGGTATGCAAGGATGTGTCAGGCCTGCCTTTAGGACATTTGTCAGTAGGAGGGATTATTCTTGTTTACATTAAACTGCGTGTACTAAAAATTCATTGCTGTTTGAAAAACCGACCATACACTGTTTTTGAAAAACCCTCTCAATTAATCAGAGAGGGTTAAAAACATAATCCGGTTAAATCTGTTAATCACATAAATTCCGGTTCAAGCTTTAATTGAAAAACACTCTTGCCGTATCATAAAATTTTTCATCAACGGTTTTCAGATTGTTCACAGCATCATCAAGCTCAACATCAATAATGTCTGTACCTTTTAATGCCGCCATGCATCCGAACTTTTGCATCTTAATCATTTCAACAGCATAGACACCGAACCTTGTACCGAGTACCCTGTCAAATGCAGTTGGTGAGCCGCCTCGTTGTATATGCCCCAAGATAGTAGCTCTTGTTTCTATACCTGTTTTTCTTTCAATAACATCAGCAAGCAGGTTAGCAACTCCGCCAAGCCGTATATGTCCGAAAGCATCAAGCTTCTGGTCCTGTGTTACAAACTGTCCTTCATCTTTTTCATCTTCACTGAATTTTGCACCTTCAGCTACAACTATAATGGAAAACTTTCTTCCCCTGTTCAGCCTGCTGTATATGACGGAAATTATTTCGTTCACTCTGATATCTTTTTCAGGAATTAATATTATATCAGCACCTGCGGCAATACCCGAGTGCATTGCAATCCATCCGGCATGCCTTCCCATTACTTCAATTATCATAACTCTTTTATGTGATTCTGCTGTCGTATGTATTCTGTCAATTGCATCCATTGCAATATTAACGGCAGTATCAAAACCGAACGTATAATCAGTGCCGTTTAGGTCATTATCAATAGTTTTAGGAACACCGACGACTTTAAGCCCCGCCTTGCAAAGATTATTGGCAACACCGAGAGTATCTTCTCCGCCAATGGCAATAAGAGCATGAAGCCCAAGCCGTGCTACATTATCAAATACAATCTGCTCGCCGTTTTCAATTTTGTATGGGTTAGTTCTTGAAGTGCCGAGTATAGTACCTCCTTTTTGCAGTATGCCTGATACTGCATTTAAATCTAATGGTGTCGTATCAATTTCAATAAGCCCTTTCCATCCGTTTTCAATGCCAATACATTCCCATCCATATTGAAGAGATTTTCTAACAATAGCTCTGATAACTGCATTAAGTCCCGGGCAGTCACCGCCTCCGGTCAATATTCCAATTTTCATTATTTTAATATATTATTGTTTAACTTCCTTTTTTTGTTATACTAACACCTAACCCCCCAACCCCCTCTCTAAAAGAAGAGAGGGAGCAGGAAAAACTTAAATCCTTCAATCTCTATTCTACTTCCCCCTCTCCAAGTGGAGATGGGGTTAGGGGGTGAGGTTATTGAATTATAAACATCCTAATTACTTATAACCTCTAAATATAATTCAGGATGCATTGCTTTTCTCACCTGCAGATACACATCATCAACAGTTATTTGCGGCATGCATGTCGGATTATTACAGCCGTAATCGTGTCCTAAATAAAGACACGGACTGCAGAACTTATCGCTTTGAATAACCACTGCTTCCCTGCTGTATGCACCCCATTTAGCAGGATTAGTAGGTCCGTGCAAGCCAATTGTCTTTGTTCCCACACAACAGGAAATATGAAGAATACCTGTATTACTGCAAACCATCAGCTTTGAGCGTTCAACAAGTGCCCCTGTTTCTTCCAGTGTACACTTGCCTGATGTGTTTATTGCATAATCCTTTATACCATCATAAAGTTTATTGCATATATCGGCTTCAAGATCTGTACCAGTTATAAGTATTCTTACATCATTATCAAACTCATGTATTTTTTGCCCAAGTTTGATGTAATTATCAACATGCCACTCTCTGGGCTTGCCGTTCTCGCCGCACCCGGGATGGAAGCACATCACATATTTATTCTGCAGGTTGTTTTTTATCCAGAAATCATCTCTGAATTCCCTGTCGTGTTTTGTGAGAAAGAACTCAAGCTGTAACTCATCAGGATTTTTCATTCCGCCTACAGGCACTATACCAAGCGGTATAAGCAGGTCCATGAAATTCTCAAGCTCATGTTTAGTTCTGCTGTGCTCTGCAATATCATCATTAACTATATGTTTCCACTGGCCATCCGTTTTAAATCCGATGGAATAATCCTTCCTTGCAAAAACAGTAATGACAGAGTTAATCCTTTCCCACTGCCCTGCATCTATGATTACCTCGTACTTAGTCTTCCTCAACTCCTTTATGAATCTGAAGAACTTAAGCGGATTTTTGAAATCATAAACGCGGCAATTTATTATCTTATCTACATAGGGTATCTTTTCGACAATTGGTAAATTTATATCCGAACACATAAAAGTAAGCGTTGCATCAGGAAACGATGATTTCAATTTCCGCAATGTTGGTATAAGCAGTATAGCATCACCAATAGCAGCAAGCTTTATGAATAGAATATTTTTTATGCTTTCAATCGGCAGCCGGCGTTTCTTGCGGGTGAGTAAAGCTAACAGTATAACTACCGGAATACCAACATACCTGTCAAATAACCTGAATATCTTCTTTCTTCTCATTAAGAATATTTATCCGCTGTATTATATTTTATCAATATATATATTTATAAAAAATACGTAAATTTGTATTAAATTAGAATGAATATTTAAGTAATATTTTAATTATCTAATTAGTTGTCTTTTCAAACATTTATTTAGCATAATGAGTTCAAACCAGGATAACACAGCACTAATTGAGCAGGCAATAAATGCCATGCAAAACTCCCACTGTCCACATTCGGGATTCAGGGTTGGTGCTGCTTTGATGTCATCATCAGGCAAAATATACCCCGGTACAAACGTGGAATTTGACGCTTTTTCTCTTACAGTTTGTGCCGAACGTTCAGCTTTGTTCAATGCTGTTTCTAATGGTGATAAAAAGTTCGTTAAGATAGCAATTTCAACAAATTCGGAAAACTTTAAATTCCCTTGCGGATTATGCAGGCAGGCACTGGTTGAGTTCAGCCCTGAGCTCGAAATCATTCTGGTTAATGTTAAAAAAGAACAAAAAATCGTTAATTTAAGAGAATTATTACCTAACTTTTTCAAATTATAATGCCGGAAACAGAATTTCATAAACGTAACCATGTACGTAAAGAAGTAGGGCAAATCGAGGTGATTTGCGGCTCTATGTTCAGCGGGAAGACCGAAGAGCTCATCAGGCGTCTCAGACGTGCCCAGATAGCTAAGCAGAAAGTGGCTATTTTTAAGCCCAGAATAGATAAAAGATACAGCGAAAACGACATCGTATCGCATAGTGAGCAGAAAATCCCCTGCACTGTGGTTGATACAGCAACCGAAATCATCCTTTTTTCATCAAATGCGGATGTTATTGGCATAGATGAAGCCCAATTCTTTGATAATAACCTTGTTGAAGTGGTCGAAAAGCTTGCTGCTCAGGGTAAACGGGTGCTTGTGGCAGGTCTTGATACGGATTACCGTGCCATTCCCTTTGAGCCAATGCCGCAATTGCTTGCAATAGCTGAATATATCACGAAAACGCTTGCTGTTTGCATGAAATGCGGTGCTCCGGCTAACAGGACTCAGCGTATTACCCATGACAGCTCCAGGGTAGTTGTGGGCGGTGAAGAGGCTTATGAAGCCCGCTGCCGAAATTGCTATGAGCCGCCGGGAGATTAATAAGTTCTTTAAGTTTGTTAAGTTCTTTAAGTTAATAAGGTTATGGATTGTCCGGAAATTGCCGGATTACAGCTAATAAATCTTTAATTATGACTCAAAATCAAGAAAAAATAGTAACTATATTCGGTTCAGGGTTAACACCTGAAAATGACGATTATTTCAATGAAGTTGTTGAAATTGGCAAAATTATCGCAAAAAGCGGGTGCACAATTTGCTGCGGCGGATATGCGGGTACCATGCAAGCCATCTGTCAGGGTGCTAAAGCTGAAAGCGGCAAGACCATTGGAATTACCATAAATACCTCAAATACTGCTCCAAATCGCTATATTGATGAAAATGTTGCAATGGAAAATTGGGTTGAACGGCTCATGGAACTCATTGCAATTGCTGACGTTTACCTTATTTTGAAGGGCGGATCCGGCACTTTAGTTGAAATTTCGGCTATTTTTGAGATGATGAACAAAAAAATCATGAAAGAGAAGAAAATGCTCTTCATCTCCCCTTTCTGGAATACGGTTATCGAGACACTCAAAATCGATTCAGACAGGATGAGAGATATCATTGAACGCAACGTTTATTTTATTAATAATAAAGAAGATATAGCTAAACATTTAACGTAAAAAATACGTATATCGTGAACAGCTTAAATTTCATTTCTCCGCAGGATGTTAAGGATATTATCAACCGCAAGGATGATAATTATATGCTTATTGATATCCGTGATGAATATGAATTTAATGACTGGAATATCAAAGGAAGCGTTAATGTCCCTATCAATAAGTACATTGCATCCGGTGAAGCTGATGAGGCAAAAAGTGCATTATCTTCACTTAATCTCAATAAAAAGCTAATCATTATCTGCATGAGAGGCACCAATTCACAGTTAGCCGCGTCTTTGCTGGATGAGATGCGGTATGATGCTTATGTTATGACAAAGGGCATGCAGGGCTGGAATGAGAACTTCGATATTCATGAAATTCCCCTTAAATCTGCAAAAAATAAGCAATTTACTGTTGTGCAGTTCATCCGCATTGGCAAAGGCTGTCTGTCTTACATTGTTTTTGATGAATACAGCAAGGAATCGGCAATTATTGACCCTTCTATCTTCATTGAGGAGTATATTAATTACATTAATGAGCATAACCTCAAGCCGAAATACATCATCGACACACACGCACATGCAGATCACTTCTCCGGCGGAAAAGCATTAGAAAAAACTTTAAATGTGGGCTACTATGTCAATAAAAATGATATGGATAAGGGCGTTAAAATTAACAATATTAATGATAATAGCGACATGCGGTTAGGCAATATGCAAATTGCACTCCATAATACACCCGGGCATACGGATGGAAGCTTTTCACTGCTTATTGGCGATATGGCTCTATTTTGCGGTGATTTATTGCTTCCTGAGAGCGTTGGCAGACCTGATCTGGCTCGCAATCAGCAGGAAACCATAAAAGGAGCTGAAAAGCTTTATAATACGATTAATTCGTTCATTTTAAAATTGGATAACGAGATTCTTGTGTTCCCGGCTCACTATACAAGCATTGAAAAACGCCCTGTAACTTTAACAATAGAAGAACTTAAGAAATATAACGATTCACTGACTATTTCCGGGAAGCAGGAGTTTATTGGTTTCATCACATCAAAAATGCCTAAAACACCCCCGAATTTCCAAACAATCAAGAAATTTAACAAATCAGGCACTATTATACCCCTCGATTATGCAGAGGATTTGGAAATTGGTCCGAACCGCTGCTCTTCCAGATGAATATATATTACTAAAATTTTTGCGACAGAACTGCCCTGCCTGTCTAAATCATCACAATTTTCACAGCGGGCAGGAGTACTTTTTCAAAAACCTCATTTCCTGCTTAAAATCGCCATATTTTGGGCTATTTTTAGCACTTTGGGCAGGAGTTATCTCTTTATACTGCAATGAGTTACAGCCATTTTTTGAAAAACTCTGCCTAAAACCTGCCCGGAAAGTGCCCGTAAAGTGCCCACCGGATGCCCACTGAGTGCCCGCTGGATGACCGCTGGATGACCATGAAAATGACGAGTGACGAATGACGAATAACGAGTTGGTAGGTTTCCTCTACTTCCCAAGTTACCTTACACAATTCATAAATCTTTTGTTACCGGAAGAACTCTACAAACTCTCTGAACTCCTGAAGCGAAGCGAAGGTCCCGCTTTAGCGGGATAAGAACTCTCTACCTTACCAGCTCAAACTTAAATGGTACTGTTACCAGGCACCTGACAGATTTTCCTTTAATATAACCCGGTGTGAACTTCAGGTCTACAACATTTTTTTGTATTTCGTCGTAAAAAACATCGGGACCTTTTATGGTTTCAATACTCACTACCCTGCCTGTTGTATCTATCAGTAAATTGACGATTACTCTTCCTTCTATGCCTGATTCTCTTGCTATAGCCGGATACATTATTCTTGCCCTCACCAACTCTAAGTTGATACACTCCGGAGATATATCTGTCTCACTTGGCTTATATGTTGTTCGATTGGATACCGATGAATCTCTGCTCACGGATAACTCATTGAACACCACAGAAGATTCATTACAATAACTTTTTGCATTATTATTATTAATTAAAGCAAGTGAAACTAAAAATAGAAATGTTATAAATTTCATATACACAATAATAATATAAATAAAATTGAGTAAAAAGAAATTTCGTGCTCATGAATACTTTGCATTACTGATCCACACGAACGCGGAGAGGAACTTAGTATCGAGATACTTACGAATTCACCTTACGCAAAGAACGAAAATCCCGAAGGGATGATATTATGGTAGAATGAATTTTTCACCCGGAAATAGAATCCTGAAGGGATGATATTATTAATGATTGAGATTAACTATAGATATTCTTTAAAGACTAATAATGTCACCTTACGCAAAAATCAAGAAACTATACATTTCAGTCCTGAGCGGAGTCGAAGGACAATAGTAAAGTAGATACGGATAATCTCTGATAGTTGATAATACAGGGTTTATATTCACCAAAATATTTCGAATCATTATAACTATTGTCCTTCGACTCCGCTCAGGACTGAATTTACCGAAAGTGCGTAAGGTGACT
>RPQH01000108.1 GCA_003820375.1 Ignavibacteriota bacterium | reverse complement strand
TGTTATTCATCTTTTTATTCTCCTGTTCTATTTGAACTTATGATATTAGCTTTAAATGTTAATTTAGTGTTCTTTCAAACCTTTTATACTCCATTTTAATTTCCTTAACTTAATGCCATTGGGGCAGGGGGTGACGTTTTTGGATAAGTCTTCGGGTTTGCCATGATGCCCAAACAGCTCCACATGAATTTTGGAAAATTTGGGAAAGCGCTGAATTAGCGTTAACACGGTTAACGCACTCCACACACTCAAAACACTCTTTACCTCTGTACACTCACCTTATAAACCTTATAAACCTTATGAACCTTATGAACCTTATGAACCTTATAAACTAATCTTTCATCTCTTTAATCCTTTTCAGCTTCCGCACAGCATCAGGATAATTTTTATTACTTCTCGGTACAAGCTTAAAATATTTCTCAGCATTTTCGTAATCCTTTTCGTAGTAGTAGTTCATAGCTTTTTCGTAAATATCACCATGCTCAATGCTTGTTGTATCTACAGATGCATTATCTCTTTTGCTGATTACCCTCTCGGTTTTCTTTGTAACCGGTTCGTCACTATCGGTTTCAGTTTCACTTACGATAAAAAATGCTGCCGCTCCCGCTGCAATAAGTGCAATCATGATACCAATTAAGACTATTCCCCTTGCGGCAGATCCCGAACGTCCGGCACTTGCCATTCTGAACGGATTATTATAAAAAGGAGCAATGAACTCGTTATAATATTCCGGGTCGCTTTGCTGATAATATTTTGCAAGCTCATCAAAATACTGCCTGCTGTTACGGAAATAATTTTCCAGTTCTTCTTTGGATGGACCTGTGAATGCCATAATTTTTTATTTTATTAAGACTAACTTTTTAGTATCCTTAAATTCCCCTGCGGTTAATGTATAATAATATATTCCGCTTGATATTTCAGCAGCATTCCAAATGACTTCATAAGTACCTGCATTTTGCTTTTGATTAACAAGCACTGCAACTTCCCTTCCCAAAGCATCATAAATAATAAGCTTTACATAATTGCTCATTAGCAATTGATAATTGATAATTGTTTTAGGATTAAAGGGATTAGGATAATTCTGGTACAAAACAAATTTTCCGGGAATTGAATTATTAACATTTTTTATTCCTGTTAATATTCCAAATCTACCTTTATACAATTTACCGGTATATCCTGTAGCCCCGCCGGTTGAGCCAACACACCATACATCAATTGAATCTAATGCAACCTGTTTGTAATCTAATGCGAACATTTCCGCAGATGTGCTGATATCAAGAGTCCAGTTCAATCCGCCGTTAATTGAGCTGTAAATGCCTCCCGCATCCTGGTAAACATTACCCCCAATTGCAAAACCCGTCCCGTCATTAATGAATTTAATTGTCCTGATAGGATATGGGAAATTAAATAGCCTGTCACTCCATAAAGAGCCTCCGTCAGTAGTTCTGTGGCACCAGCCTGCGGCAGAGGGGGATATTTGACCTCCTCCTGTCCATCCCTTCAGATTATTATTATCGAGGAAATCTATTCCGCCGTCAAATGTACCATCCGCAGAAGGACCCGACACCCAGTTAACACCAAAATTTGTACTCTTAGCAAGATGAATACCTGTCGCATACATTATACCGTTTTGCTGGGCATCGATATTACCTGCAAACCAGCCAAGGTCAGTATTGACCTGCACGTAATTCCACGAAACGGAGTCTTTTCCGCCTGTTGTTGTATAATGCACTCCTCCGGAAAACTCAGCCATTACAATTCCCCTGCTTGAGCTGAAGAAGTGAACTTTGGAAAGCCACCCAACACCGGCGGGAATACTGATTGATATATCCGGAGTCCATGTTGTTCCCCCGTTATATGTCCATCTTAAAACACCTGAATTAATATTACCCTGGTTATTAAAACCTGCAATCACAACTGTGTCTGGTGAAAGTGCATGTACTCCATACCAATAATATGGGAAGCCTGTATTCATTTTTATATCCCAATTATTGCCGCCATTAGTGGTTTTATAGACCCCGCCAAGCTCAGTTACAATATAACCTGTGTTTTGATTATAAAAAGAGATATCCTTAAATACTTTATTACCTGCGGTAAATTTCAGTGTCCAATTAAAAGCATTTATGTTGTCCGTTTGCGATGTAAGTCCATGCAGAACATTATTTTTGCCTGAAACCGGATAGACGGAAATAGTGCTTCCATTTACCATTTTCTTTACGGTTTGCACCCCTGCATTTTTTTCTACAACCAATTCCTGCGAAAATAAATTAATTTTAAAGAAAATGAACAGCACAAATGTTAATATAATAAGTAAAAAACGCCGGTAAAAATTGTTGCTGATTTTTTTAGACATAGACTTATGTATTTTTAAAAAACTTTAGAAAAGGAGATTCACTAAAGCCCGTTACTTGTTTTAGCTAATTTATTATATGCTAATATACAAAATAAATACTACTTTTTTTATTACGGATTGCGTCATTAACCGTGAACACGTGAAGAAGAAAACCTACAAACCGGAAAGAAACCTGAAGACCAAAATCAAATATATTTCGCTGTAAAATTCAGGGTTGTTGTCTTTAATTACCTATTGTATGGGCAAAAAAATGAGGGTGAAACACGCATTTAATTAGTTGATATTTCAATCCTTTTTTCCTATATTATACTACGATTACCCCGTCGTAGTTTAAAAAATTTTCAAAAATTTAAATATTTAAAAAAATGTTTAAACACCAGTTACTTGAGATTCTCAAGACCTTTTCAGATCACGAGAAGAAGAAGTTTGGGAAGTTTTTGTGCTCACCTTATTTTACTAACAGTCCCAAGATCTTAAAGTTATTCCACATCATAAAAAAATTCCATCCTACTTACGACAGCCCCCGCTTGACTAAGCATTACATGCATAAGAAGCTGGATTATGGTCTTCCGTACAATGATTCTACCATCCGGAATCTTATATATGATTTACAGGAGTATGCAGAACAATTTTTAAGACAGCAAAAATTTGACAGCCGCCCTCTTGATGGATATATCTATTCAAGAGATGAATATATTAACCGCGGTCTTGCTGTTCCGTTCGAAATAAATATTATTAATTCGGAAATAAAACTTGATGAAGCCGAATATGCTGACCTTTATTTTTGCTACAATAAGTTTAAAGTCCAGTATGATAAGTTCTTCTTTAATATGATGGACGGCAAGATGAAAAATAAAGAAGCAATTGAAGCTGAATCCGAAAAACTGGCTGAAAGCATGACTTACCTGATTAATTTCTTCATTATTGAAGCAATAAAAAGCAATCAGGCAATTCTTAGTAGTGCAAAAAAACATAACACCAAAAACCAGATTGCTTTTGTAATGGATTTCCTGAGGGTAATTGATCTGGAAAAATTGTACAATTTTGCACAGAAATATGCAAAAAAAGCTTCTCCTATGGTTGAAAGCTATAGCTGCTTATTAAAAGCTTTCCTCAATTTCGAAAATGACAATTATTACACTGAATACAAAAAATGTATTCTCAAAAACATCAGCAAATTAAGCTATAGCGATAAAAACTACCTTTTCATGCGTTTGAGAGATTATTGCCTGCTGAAAGTTCAGAGAAATAAACCCAGCAAGATAAATTATGAAAAAGAATTATTTGACTTCTATGACCTCACTTTAAAGATGGAATATTATAAGACGGATAACAATCCATACTTATCATTGGATTTCTATAAAGATATCTTATTCCATGGATTAAAGATTAAGAAATATGCATGGATAGAAGTGTTCATCGCAAACAGCAAAAATAAGCTTCGTCCTGAAGTCAAAAAAGATATGACGAACTACAGTGTTGCAATTATGAATTACGAAAGATGCAGATATGACGAAGCACTTGCCGCTCTTAAGAAAATCACCAACGAGGCATTCATTTACAGATTGGAAGCTAAGAATCTTGAGCTTCGCATCATGATAGATACCAACCATCTTGAAAAAGCAATGTCACTTATAGATGCTTACAAGCTTTTTGTATCTAATGATGAATTATTGACCGATCTGATGAAATCCAAGAACGGTAAATTTATAAGTTATGTCAGCAAGCTTATCAGGTTCAGGTCAAACGGGCAGAACCAGGATGTTAACGCAATTATGAAAGAATTGCAAAGTTCTGCAGATATTGTTCATAAAGAATGGCTGCTTGATGGTTTTGCAAAACATTTAAAAAAACTTAAAAGAACTGTATAAATAGTATATCATTTAGATAATGAATATATGCGTTTTGGGAGCCGGGGGCTGGGGAACAGCCCTCGCTATTTTATTGCATAATAATAAACATAAAGTTACTCTCTGGGAATATGAAAAAGAGTATGCCCATACTCTGGATGAATTCAGAGAGAATTTTTATTACCTGCCAAAAGTAAAAATTCCGAAAGAAATTAACATTACAAACGACATAGATATTGCAGTTTATAAAAAAGACCTGATTGTAATTTCTACTCCGACTCAATTTATAAGGCATATAATTGAAAGTGTTAAACACATTGACCTTACAAACAGGATAATATTAAGTGTCTCCAAAGGCATTGAAAATGAAACTTTGATGACAGTCTCAAATATTTTCCTTGATGTGTTTAATAAAATAAAGAAAAGGAATATTGTAGTGTTATCAGGTCCCTCACATGCTGAGGAAGTATCAAGGAACATCCCGACAGCAGTAGTAGCTGCTTCACTTGATATTCAGAACGCTGCAAAAGTGCAAAAGACCTTTTCAAATAAATTCTTCCGTGTTTACAGAAGCACTGATATGAAGGGTGTTGAGCTTGGCGGTGCTTTGAAAAACGTAATAGCAATTGCTGCAGGTATTGCCGATGGGGCAGGTTTCGGTGATAACACGAAAGCCGCTATCATGACCAGAGGCATGAGAGAAATTACGCGTCTTGGCTTAAAATTAGGTGCATCCGAACAAACGTTCTTCGGCTTATCAGGCATAGGCGACCTTATTGTAACATGTGCCAGCAAGCTTTCCAGGAACAGGTTTGTTGGGGAGGAAATCGGTAAAGGCAAAAAGCTGAAGCAGGTTATTTCGGAATTAAAGATGGTTGCCGAAGGCGTTGCCACCACAAAATCCACACATGAACTTGGGCAAAAACTGCGTGTTGAGCTTCCGATAATTGAGCAGGTTCATAAAGTATTGTTTGTAAATAAAAACCCTCATAAAGCAACAGAGATACTTATGACAAGGAACTTAAAAACCGAGCATTAACCTATCTTTGTAAATAATAAAATTAATTCTATTGAATTCAACTTTATTTATAAACGGAAAGATTTGGCAGGAAGACTTCTCATTCAGGAAGTCTTTCGGCTTTAAAGAGGGTATGATAACCTTTCTTAGTGAAGAACCTGTACCCGGGCAGGATATTATCAAAGAATATAACGATGTTATTGATTTGAAAGGGAAATTGGTTCTGCCTTCATTTATAGACGGACATGTTCACCTTGTATATGGCTCATTGATGATGAAGCAAATCGATTGCAATGGTATAATGAACATAGATGAACTGAAAAGAATAATTAATGAATATGCCGGTAAGAACCCAAATTTTAAGTGGCTGGTCGGCGGAAATTTGAATGTTCCTCTTATAAGAAACCAGTTTCCGGGTCACGCTAATTTTTTAGATGAGATATATTCATTAAAACCGCTCTTTCTTACAAACTACGACTATCATTCAGGCATTTGTAATTCTGCTGCACTAAAAGCATCGGGTTTGCTGAATAAGCTGTCTGATTTCACAACCGATGAAGTTACCGTTGACAATGGAATACTAACAGGCGAAGTAAAGGAAAAAGCATTAAATTTTGTTTTCGAACATATACCTGAGCCCGCACTTAATGAAAAAGTTACTGCGGTCAACAGTATGATAAAATACCTCCATTCAGTTGGGATAACAGGAGTATCAGATATCACACTACCGGACAACTTGGGAGTATACAGTGAGCTTATTAATTCTGATAAGCTGAAGATAAAAGTGAATTCCTATATCCCCTTTACTGATTTCGAAAATTATGAAAATATACAAGAGGAAATTTCAGGTTTCCCTGCAGACAGATTTGAGATAAAAGGATATAAAGCTTTTTACGATGGAGCGTTGGGTTCTGAAACAGGATTGTTCAAAGAAAATTACAAAGGGAAAAATTATAATGGCTATAAAACTGAATTAGCCGCAAGTGGAGAGATTGAATCTCTTGCATATAAAATAGATGAAACAGGCAAACAAATAATTATTCATGCCATAGGTGACCTGGCTGTATCGGATGTACTGGATATTTGTGCAAAACTAAGAAATAAAAATGGCGTGCGTGACAGGAGATTCAGAATTGAGCATGCTCAGCATATTGATGAGAATGATTTTGACAGGTTTAAAGAGCTTGATGTAATTGTATCTGCCCAGCCGCTTCATTTAAAATATGATGCGAACATTGTTAAAGAAAAGCTCAACGAAACAATTCAGAAACGCACGCATAATTATAAAGCATTAATTGATAGAGGTGTAGTTGTTAATTTCGGAACAGACTTCCCTATTGTGGAGATAAACCCATTTGCAAATATTCACATGGCATTAACCAGGAACTATGACGAAGGAATATTTTATCCCGAATACAGGATTGACTTACACAACTGTATTAAGTGCTACACAATTAACAATGCATATGCTTCATTCGATGAAAAGCTGTATGGCTCAATAACACCCGGAAAAAAAGCTAATTTTATTATAATGGAAGAAGACCTGTTTGAAATGGAATACGATGAAATAAAGGATGCAAAAGTGAGTGAATCGTATTTTGAGGGAGAGAAAGTATAGAACCCCAGATTATCCCAATTTTATATGATTGGAATGATTTTAAAAGCTTGAACCCCAGATTATCCCAGATTAATATGATTTGAATGATTTTATCTTCTTTTGGATAATAAAAATTCAAAGATTATTAGAATCCAAATAGGAAGATTACACATTTTCACAAAGACATATTTGTAATTATATATTTACTAATTCATAAATAACTTTACAATATCTGCTTGCTTTTAAAAAAAATACAGCTCTTTATTATGGAAATTTTTGCTATTATGAAGGTCTAATCATTCTAATCATATAAATCTGGGTTAATCTGGGGTTCAAGCTTTTAATCTTGGGTTCAGGCATTTTCTTTCAGCACCTTCACCAGCTCAAATACAGCTATGCCATATGCTACTGATACATTGATTGAATGCTTAAACCCAAATTGCGGAATTTCAAGCGAGAAATCCGATACTTCAATTATGCTGTTTGAAACACCCGAAAGCTCATTACCAAGCACAAGGCACACCGGGAATTCTTCCTTCTTCACTTCAAAATACATCCTGCTTTTATTTGTAATTTCAAGTGAAACAATCTTTATCCCCCTGCTTTTAATAACATTCACCGCTTCAAGAGGGTCTTTATAATATTCCCATGGAACACTGTTGGTTGCTCCAAGTGCCACTTTTTCTATTTCCTGACGCGGTGGGTATGGTGTGTAACCTGTTAGTATTAATTTCTCTATTAATGCCGCATCGGATGTGCGGAATATTGACCCAACATTATATATGCTCCTTATATTATCACATAATACATATATAGGATTTCTCTTAACAACTTTTGAATCATCAAGCGAAATCCGCTTCTCTCCTACTTCATCATGTGTAAGTTTTCTCATTTAAAAATATGCCCTCACTTCCGCAGTGCCTGTGTGTATAACCCTTGACTTACCTTCTGCCCTGCCAAAATAATTTATTGTTGCCTGAATAAAATTAGTTATCCTGTATTCAAAACCCAATGTCCAGAAAAAGCTTTTTCCAATGGTTAATCCTTTAGTTAATTCATACGGCAGAAATAACGGATTAGTGCTAAGGTCTGTTTCATTCCGCTCTATTTCCGCCCTAAGCCTGCCTTTACCTTCCATAGAATAGCTAAACCTTAGTGCCTGCCTGTTAATATTTGCTTCAGTCGGGCTAAACGGATAAAAATCATTTGCTCTTTTTATTTCTGCCCTGAAGCCTACTTCAACATTTCGTACAGGAATGTAAGTTAAATCAGAAACAACCGATTTACTTCCAATATTCCAGTTCCTGTTAGTAAGAGCGGCTGCTAAATTCCTGTTTGTTTCGTTAAAGTAATCTGTAATTAATGTCAGGTCAGGTGTGAATGATAACCTTAGTCTTGCCGAACGTTCCACATTAAGCAATCTTTCATTTCCGGAATAATATTGGTTAAAGCTGTTGCGTTGAATAAATCTTAATCTGACACCAAAATATTTATTGTTTTCAAAAATATTTATATCCTGTTGAATAGATTTAAGCCCGGTAATAGTGTTTTGCTCATTCTGAAATGTATTGAACTTCAAAAAGTACAAGTTTCTTTGAATAGGGTCTTTGCTTTTTTCATTTACAGCGGCATATGTATCAAATGTGATATTGTTTAAAATTTCACCCGGTATCCCTTTTACATTTCCAAATAACCTTGAGGGATTAAAATTAAACGAAACAGAAGTCTGCAAATCAGTAGTTGGAAATAGCTGTTCAGTCGGGATAACTATTCTGACATAATCACCATCATAATTTACAAGAATAAACTCGTTTTCATCAGCTACACCGTTACCATTTAAATCACCAAGATATTTATAATTTCCCTGTCCTATCGGAACTTTGACAAATACAACCTGCGGCTTTGCAGTCCTTTCACTTGATATATTATAAAATAATCCTGCCTGCATTGACCTGTTAAAAAACCATAAATTTGTTTGTGAAGTTACAAGTACTGTCCTGTTATCCTGCAAACCCTTGCTTTTGAAAGGTTCAGTATATTTTCTGTCATAAATAACCACATCAATAATTGATGTTATAAAATCAAGGTCTTTTAACCTGAAGCCGTAAGTATGTGTGTATGAATTTGATTGGCGTTCCAGCTTGCCAAGATTATAAATATCATCCATCCTGTAATTGAACCTGTATATCAGGTCCATATGGAAGAAATTCAGCAGTCCGATTTGCGGCTTAAATTCATAAAAGCGGAAGCTGCCCGAACCGGCTGTGTCTATTCCAAGTGTACTGACATTTTTATCTTCACCGTTAAACTGCATTATCAGATTTAAAGTACCATACTTATTCTTCCAGGGACTTAACTTATAGTCAATAATTCCCGCCTGCCTTATCCATTTTCCTTTGTAGTCCAATTTATTATCGCTGCTTGAAATATAATCTGCCGCATAACTAATAAAAGGCAAAGCAAGGCTGTCACCTGCAAAATTCAGTTCCACCGAGCCGCGTAATGAGTTAAAATCGGTACCGCGTTTTATTCTGCCGCCTGTTGAGTTGAAATAGAAATATTTATTTGGCTTAATGCCAAATTCAATTTCGCTGATATTATCCGTTTGCCTTGAACTATCCTGTATATCCCAAACCCTGCTGTATTCAACCTGGTTTAACCTGTCAAGTGAGTTATATAACCTGTTAATAAATTTCTGCCTGAACAAAAACTTAACCGTACCTAATTTAAGCTTTCCCAGCTGAAAATTATTATTATTAAACATAATAGCTGAATTAACAGCAACTCCCTTGTTGCCCCTGTCATCAAGCTCCGAAAATAAATTCCTGTCAAAATCGCTCACGGCTGTTTCAACATGAAATGTAAATGATTTGGATAATTTCAGGTCAAGGTTCATATCACCTGACTGATATAAAACCGGCATAGGTAAAAATATTATTGGCAGATAACTGCCTTTTCCCTGCCCAACATATTTGAACTGTGATAAGCTTAAGCTGACATAATCACCCAAACCTGCTCCAACAAATGAAAATGTTACATTATAAAATGCATTTGTATCACCGGGAGCATACCTGTAAAATACAAATCCTGTTGAATCTACCTGTATATATTGTCCCTGAGCTCTGCCAAGTGAGTCTCTTCCGACAAATGAAATTCCTGATTTTGATGCTTTCACATTATTATTTCCGGCATTGCCAATAATAACCCTGTCAGAATCCGAAAGAGTAAAATCAATAGGCTTATTCTTATCGTCACTTTCCCGAAGGTATGAGAAAGTCAGGTTTAATCTGTCATTAAAAAGAGATGTATTAGCCTGCCCTGAAATTAAGCTTCGTGAGTATTTCTTTTCCGAATATTCAAAATCAACTGTTATCCTTGAAGCATTGGTAATCAACCTTCTGTTGGTAAATGTTACCTGACCGTTGGAATAATCAATCGTGTAATCATTTGTTTCACCTCTTGTCATTTTTAAGCCGTCAAGAAACACCCTCTCCGTTCCGGCTAGAACTATAATGCCTATCTCATTGCTGATACCAATCAATTTATACGGACCCTGAACACCATCAATACCGGTAAATGAATTGGTATTAAACTTGCCTCTTGAAAGCGCCGCTGATATAAAGAAGTTATTATTCCCGAATGCAGCAAAACCTTTTGCGCCCTGCACTTTGCGTGAAAAGTTAAAGAAATCGCTGGTTCCAAAGTTTATATCAATATCGCCAAGTGTAGTTGTTATATTTTTACTTCTAAGCTCTATAAATACTTTATCAAGCTCCTGAAGCTTTTGTGTATTGCCTTCGGGCTGAATTGGAGTGTTTTCGTCCGTTAAAGCTGCCACAATATCTATATCACTTGACAGCTTGCCTGTCATCTGCAGTCTGAAACCGGAGTTAAGTGTCAGATCACGGTTATTTCCGATTGTAAAGCCCCTGAATATACTTCCCGATTTTTCGAGATTGGTTCCTGAAAAAATATCTTCAATGAAATCAGTTCTTATTGCAGCTATTTGTACACTGTCTTTTTTTACCGTATCAATCTGGCTAAGCACTTCAAACCTGGAAAAAACATCGGGTATATTGAACGGATAATTTTTATAATAAATAATTAACTGAGATGTATTTTTTAATGAATCCGGGAAAACAATAGAGTTAATTCCGCTTAATAAATGAATTTTGCCGAATCTCTTATCTACGGAATAATACTTGGATGGTATTTCAAGTGAATCTTTATAAATGCTGACAGAATTTTCAACAATAAATTTATCGGGAAGAGAAATAACAGAATCTTTGGGTGAGATGTTCGATATAAATTTTTTAAAATTTACATCATCTACCTGTGAATAACTGAAAAGCGGAAATAATATGGTAATCCATAATATTAAACGTAGTGTGGAAAATAATTTAATATAATACCAAATGGATTTTAATAGCATCCGTTTTATTAAATCCTGAAGGCATTAGCTGCCTTTAAATGGATAATTTAATTGCTGTTTTGTCCTGCTGCAAGTTCATTAAAATAATATTTCTCATTATATTTATGAAATGAAAGCAGATTTTCAATAATTGGTATTATTTTTTCATCCGGTATTTGATTAGAGAAATGTTTAACCTTATAATCTTCAAGTATATTTTCAAGAGTTGAAAAAGTAATAAGCGTTTCATCATCAAACTTGCTTAACTTAGCTCTTCCGCTGTAATTATACACATCTTTATAGAACACAATATAAACACCAAATTCATCAGTTTTTATGTCAAAAGTTTTGTATCTGATTCTAACCGGAAATTTATCCTCATCTTTAATCTCATAAATCATTGATTTTTTACTTCCCAGCCATCCCGAAAGGTCATCACTTTTTATAACCCTTTTTAAGATAAATTGTTTCATTTTTTCGATATTTCCGTTATCATTTCTTACACAACCGTGCGATAAAGCCCTTTGTTCACTTTTCAATAAATAGTTTTTGTTTGTACCGTGGAAATACCTGAGTGAGTTCTCATCGTAATGAACAACGAACAGCCCAAGCGGATTTCCCGGTCCGGGAGGAGTAGCTGCTACTGAATCTCCGGCATCAGGGTCTTTCCATGACGGCCAGTTGCGTAAGCGGAATGCACGGTAATTACCGGTATAGGTCTTTGTACTTGGTTTACCAACTACATTTGGCCATGTGTCTATTAAAATTGTATCGTTATTGTATATTTGAAAAACATGAGATTCAAACGCAGGGATATTTAGCTCCCATAATATTTGCGGCTTATCTTCCAGGTAATATTTAGGAACCTGGAAAATAGCGTATATATCTACTATACCAAGGGAATCGTTTATTAAAAATTTATTTATGAACTTACTGGCAAGTATCTCTTTTACCGCTTTATCTGAAATGATAGGATAAATATCTTTCAGGTATTCTTCAATCTGTCCATCTATATCATCTACATTTTCCGCATCAATGCGGAATATCATTTTCTGATACTTTGCTGTATCAACAATCTTAGTACTATCTTGACTAATTGCAGTTAATTGATTAAAATTGCCGGATGAATTTAAATCTTCACTTAAAAGAGGATAGTTATAGCAATAGTTTACAACTAAGTATCCGGCAGCAACAATGATAATAAAAAATATCGAAATTAACTTAAATTTACGCAGATTTTTTAGTATTAATTTAGTAAAGTGATAAATTTACCTGAAAATCTTCTTTTAATCAAACTATTAATAAATCTTTGGATAGCGGCATAAAAAGTACATATTTCGACCTGACAGAACTAATTCAGCATGAGTTTGACAGGAATCTTATTAAACATGGTGCTAAAATAAAATGCAGCAGGGGGTGCTCCGGATGCTGTTCCCATATCTTTAATATCACTTTATTAGACGGGTTGGTGATTTCAGAGCATATAAGCAAGCTTCCGCAGGTGCAAAGAGAATACCTGCAATTAAAAGCAAAGACATACTTAGAGGAAAAAGAAAAACAGGAAAATTCATTAATACCCTGCCCTGCTCTTGGAAATGAAGGTGAGTGCACAATATATGAAGCCCGCCCGGTTATATGCAGACGCTTTGGTGTACCAATTTATGATTATAAAAAACCCGGTTCTATTTATGCATGTGAGCTTAACTTCAAAGCAGGTGAAGAAATTATTGATGATGAGCTTATCCCGAAGCAAACAGAGATTGGTATGAAATGGGATGAACTGAAAGATGAATTTATGGAGAAGATAGGAAATGAACAGAAAAACCATACAACAATTGCAGAAGCGATATTGAGAAGCTTGTAGGGTTTATAAGGTTAATAAGGTTTGTAAGGTTTGTAAGGTTTGTAAGGTTTGTAAGGTTTGTAAGGTTTGTAAGGTTTGTAAGGTTTGTAAGGTTTGTAAGGTTTGTAAGGTTTGTAAGGTTT
>RPQH01000107.1 GCA_003820375.1 Ignavibacteriota bacterium | reverse complement strand
AGGCAAGGTGTCACTGATATAAGTAAGAATATATTTTCATTAAAGAGAGTTTGCATAAACAACTCCAAGCCGTTAATAACCCGTACCCCTTATAAACTCTAATGTTTGAACAATCTCCAATAGCACATAATACTACCATAATATCATCCCTTCGGGATTCTGTTCTGTATGAGATAAATCTTTCTACCATAATATCATCCCTTCGGGATTCTGTTCTGTATGGGATAAATCTTTCTATCATAATATCATCCCTTCGGGATTCTGTTCTGTATGAGATAAATCTTTCTACCATAATATCATCCCTTCGGGATTCTGTCCTTTACTGAATATTCTTTCTACCATAATATCATCCTACGGGATTCTGTTCTGTATGAGATAAATCTTTCTACCATAATATCATCCCTTCGGGATTCTGTTCTGTATGAGATAAATCTTTCTACCATAATATCATCCCTTCAGGATTCTATCCTTTACTGAATATTCTTTCTACCATAATATCATCCCTTCCTGCCAGAGGCAGGCAGGCGGGATTTTTTCTTTTTGTATAAGTTTCCCTAGTAATTCCAAGTCCCCCTTTGCGGTCTTTGCGTCTTTGCGTGAGTAAAAAAACCCGTGGTCATCCAGCGGTCACTCAGTGGGCACTCCGTGGGCATCCAGTGGGCACTCAGTGGGCACTTTACGGGCAGTTTTTGGGCAGGAATTTTTGGAAAATGGCTGTAACTTATTGCAGTATAAAGAGATAACTCGTGACCAAAGTGCTAAAAATGGCTCAAAAAATGGCGATTACAAGCAGGAAACGAGGTTTTCGAAAAACTACTCCTGCCCACGGAAATTTCGGGTTTTAGAAACAAAATTTGCTAATTATTGTCGCAGATATTTGAGAGTTAAAGTATTACTTTAAGATTATCCAAATCAAATCAGAACCAATCCCACTGGCCCCCTTGATAAGGAGGAATTGTTATCCTGTTTACTCTTCCAATCTGATAAATGTGATAAATGTGATAAATTTGATAAATTTGATAAATTATTCTATACATTCGAAACTATTTTTAACTAAAACTTGACAAGCGGTAATCTCTGTATTAATTTTATATAGTAGTAAATGCTGCTGAAATTTATTACTTGTTGTCGTTCTTTGTCAATATCGAAATCATGATCTTCCGGTCGTAAAATAAATTTATCCGGAGCTCAGCTACAGGGTCAGATATGGAAACAAAAAAATATAAAAATTGAAAAATTCGAGAGTTCGGGAGTTCGAGAGTTGTGAATTCGGGAGTTTGAGCGTTTGAGAGTTGAGAGTTGAGTAGATGCGAACCGGTTAATAGTTTTCAAATTTTTTGAACCGGATAGTTTTCAAGGGGTAAGTGGTTAATCGAAGTCTGGAGTTGTTTATATAATATTGGGAGTAATTTCCGTATATCCGAACTAATATTAGTAACTTCTTGTCACATAGTGCAAATGTAAATTACTAAGAGTAATTATTTATCGTCTAATTCGTCATTCGTAATTTGTCATTGTACAAAATCCCATGTCTGTGTTCAATTGTAAATCTTCCGGTCATCTTAAACTGATGCTTACTCTCCAAACTCTCCAAACTCTCCAAACTCTCTGAACTCTACAAACTCTAAGAACTCTAAGAACTCTCCGAACTCTCTATAAACTCATATTTTTTTTTCTTAAATTTGTTAATTAGAAAGAAAATATTTACTTAATGAAAGAAAAAATCAAAATAGCAGCAGGGCAGGGTTTCTGGGGTGATTTAATAGATGCTCCGGTTCACCAGGCGGAAAAAGGGGATATTGATTATCTCATGATGGATTACCTGGCAGAGGTAACAATGTCAATTCTGCAAAAGCAAAAGCTTAAAAATCCGGCACTTGGATATGCAAGGGATATACCTCCGCTGATGGAACGGTTGCTTCCAATCATGCAAAAGAAAAAATTTAAAGTCATTACTAACGGCGGTGGAGTAAATCCTTTAGCTTGCCGTGACGCTATTTTTGATGTTGCAAGAAAACTCGGTATTAAAGACTTGAAGATTGGGGTTGTGCTTGGTGATAACATACTTGATAAGATTGATAACCTGTTGGATGATGGTGTTGAACTAAAGAACATGGAAACGGGTGAAAGTGCCAGAACTATTAAAGATAATGTTCTCAGTGCTAATGTTTATTTTGGAGCTGAACCCGTTGTTGAAGCTTTAAGACAGGGAGCGGATATCATAATTACTGGCAGAGTGACCGATACAGGTTTAACTCTTGCACCAATGATTTATGAGTTTGGTTGGAGCATGGATGACTGGAATAAACTTTCTGCAGGAACAATAGCCGGTCATATTATTGAGTGCGGCGGACAGGCAAGCGGCGGCAATTTCCTCGGTGATTGGGAAAATGTTCCTGACCTTGCGAGAATTGGTTTTCCAATAGTTGAAGCTTATCCCGACGGGACATTTTACATTACCAAACATGATAATACCGGCGGGCTCGTATCGGTTGAAACTGTTAGCGAACAGCTGTGCTATGAAATAGGTGACCCGAATGAATACATTACACCTGATTGTGTTGCTGATTTTACATCAATCCATCTTGAAGCGGCAGGTAAAAACAGGGTGAAAGTATTTGGAATTACCGGCAGACCGAAAACTGAATTTTATAAAGTATCCATGTCGTATGATGACGGGTACAGTGCGTTCAGTACTTTAACATATTCTGCACCCGATGCATTAAAGAAAGCAGAAGCAGCAGACAAAATTTTAAGAAAAAGACTGGATGACCTTGGATTAAAGTTTGATGAAGTCAGGTCGGAGTTTCTTGGATATAATTCTTGCCACGGACCACTTGTAAAAAGGAAGGAAGATATCAGCGAAGTAGTTCTGAGGATAGGCGTAAGAGGAAAGGACAAAGCGGCAATTGAAAGATTCGGCAAAGAGATTGCTCCGTTAATATTAACCGGACCGCCGAGTGTTACCGGATTTGCGGGCGGAAGACCGAAACCATCGGAAGTTGTTGCTTACTGGCCTGCATTAATACCAAAGACAAAAGTAAAACCGGAAGCAGTTGTGGAAAGTTTGTAATGTCCAGGTCAAAAAACAATACTGATAACCTTGTGCTTGCAATATTAAAAGATCTTGCCGGAGCTTCAGTAAAAAAAATTTGTTGTTTGCGGTGGGATTGCATGTGTTTTGCATGGTATTAACCGATTTACTTATGATATTGACCTGAATGTAAGTTTAGATGAAGATAACCTAAAAAAGATTATTGCAATTACTAAAAAATATAAATTTTTCCCTCGCATTCCGGAGCCTGTAGAAAATCTTTTAAATGATAAAAAGAGAATTGACTGGATAACAAAAAAAGGTGCATTAGTTTACACATTTATATCAAACGTAGATACCTTACAAATAGATATTTTTTTAGATTATCCGATAGGTTTCGATGAATTATATAAGAATTCAGATAAGATAAAGATAGAAAAAGTAGAAGTATTAATTTCGTCAAAAGAAGATCTAATAAAAGCAAAGAAAAAAGTGAGCCCCATTAGAGATAAAGACATGTCTGATATCAAAGAATTGGAAGCACTTATCAAAAATGAAAAAAAGAAAAAATAAGAAATATATTGATCCAATGTTTGATGGTCATTTTGAGAAACCTTTATCAGAAATGACTCCAAAGGAAAAGCTGGATTTTATTTGGCAGATGATAAAATTCAAACATTCAATAAAGAACATTAAAGTAGTAAAAAGAAATAAATAAATCGAAGTTCTTTTTTTAACAAAATAACACAATGGAAAAAATATTAGTAATCGGAGCGGCGGGGCAAATAGGTTCCGAGCTCACTTTAGCTCTCAGAAATACATACGGTAATTCAAATGTTTATGCGACAGATATTAAACAGGCACCAAAAGATGTTGTTGAAAGCGGACCATTCCAGATACTTGATGTAATGGACGACAAGCGTTTAATTCATTTCATAATAGCAAACAAGATAACACAGATATACCACCTTGCTGCTGTACTCTCCGGCAATGCAGAAAAACTCCCGCTCCAGGCATGGGATATTAACATGAGGAGCATTCTCAGCATTCTTGATATTTGCAAAGAAGTAGGTGTAAAGAAGCTTTTCTGGCCAAGCTCTATCGCTGTTTTCGGCAGAACTACACCTAAAGTAAACACACCACAGCTTACTATCACCGAGCCAAATACTGTTTACGGTATCAGCAAGCTTGCAGGCGAAAGATGGTGTGAATATTATTTCAACCGCTACAACGTTGATGTAAGAAGTATCCGCTACCCGGGATTGATAAGCTATAAAACCGAAGCAGGCGGAGGAACGACAGATTATGCCGTAGAAATTTATTACGAAGCAATTAAAAAAGGCTGTTATGAATGTTTCCTGCAAGAAGATGCGACACTTCCTATGCTGTTTATGCCCGATGCAATTGAAGGTACACTGCAATTAATGGAAGCAGATGCATCGAAGATAAAAATACGTTCAAGCTATAACCTCTCGGGTATTAGTTTCAATCCTGATGAGATAGCTGATTCAATCAAAAAGCATATTCCTGAATTTACAATTTCATATAAGCCGGACTTCAGACAGAAGATTGCTGAATCATGGCCGCAAAGTATAGATGATTCTATTGCAAGGGCAGAGTGGGGCTGGAAACATAAGTATGACCTTGATTCAATGACTGCAGTAATGTTAAAAGAGATTAAAAAAAAACTTATCAGCAATAAACATCTTGTAAACCACGGGTAAGATTTATTGAAATCCCCGCAGGCGCGGGGATTTTTTTTGTACAATATTTCAGCGTATAATATTTTTTTAAAGCTCATCGATTTTTTCCGGAAACCATTGCTTCATAAAAGCACACCCGGGTTGAAGGAATTTCCATATTTATGCGTATCTTATGAATTATTGACGGCAACATAAAGAGATTATTGTGATTTATATTCTTTTAACCGTTAATGCCAAATAGGCGTAAACAATTACATGCAATAAATTATATTTCTGTTACACAAGAAACTTAAGAGATTTTAAAAAATATTTTCGTGAAAGGAAAATTATAATGAACAAATTAAAAGCAGTTAAAAATATTTCTATATTGTTTGTGATTGGGGTTTTATTTCTTCTGACGGGTAGTTTATATTCCCAGAAGAAATATGATATCAAACTCCTGGTAAATGAAAAAGTATTATTTAAAAATTGTGTTGAAGATGAATCAAAATTATATGTTCCGTTGGAAGAGCTTGCATTAAAAATTGACGGTTCTGTATCAATTGAATCGCCTTATAAGCTTGGACCTTACTTTAAATTTAATAAATCAAAAGTATCATTAATAAAAGCAGGCTCGGGAAAAGACGCAGAGCTTAATGTGAAAAATACAGGTGTTCTTTCTTCAGAAGTAAAAATAATAATTTTGGATGGAAAACAGCATGCTTATATACCTTTCGAAGAATTTGTATCAGCAGTTGGGGGTACATGGAAATATGATGAATCCACCGGTATATATGGTGTTACAGTTGGAGGCTGCGGCGCATGTCTGATTGATGAACAATAAAAATTTTTCGGAGAAAGTATAATTATATTACTCTGTTATTTAAAAAGTTAATGATTTAAACCTTTTAAAAAATTAACCAGGTTCTCATTAAACTCAACTCTGTTTTCCAGGTTTGTGAAATGTCCTGCACCGGAAATTAATTTTAACTGCGAATCTTTAATTTTTGAATGCATTGCTTTTGACAGTTCCGGAGGAGTGAGCTTATCATCTTCTCCCACCATTATTAATGTTGGAATATTAAGCTGTTCAAGAAAAGCAGTTGTATCCGTTCTTGATGCAAGAGTCATAAGAGCTGTGCAGATGCCTTCCGGTTTTTGCCAGCTAATAATCTCTTTCAAAAAGCCCGAAATATTTTTTTTAGCTTCATCACCGTTTAATGTTGATTCACTCATTGTACCTTTTATAAATGTGCTGATAAAATCATTTAAGCCGCCGCCTTTTATCTGGGCAATTTGTGCTGCACGCTTTATTTTATTTTCATTAGCATCTGCTTCGGAACGTGTATCACATAAAACCACTGCTTTAAATTTATCCTGTCCTCTTTCTAATGCTCTTAATGTTATATATCCTCCCATCGAAAGTCCGCAAATTACAGGTTTATCCAATTCGGAACTTTCGAGTATGGAAAACAGGTCATCAACATGTGAATCCATTGTTAAGTTATAATCCATATCACTGTAACCAAAGCCGCGGAGGTCGTAAGTTATTACATTATATTCTTTCTCTAAAGCTTCAACCTGCGGGTCCCACATCCTGTTGCATGTAGGGAATGCATGAACGAAGATAATAGATTTTTTATTTCCTTCGCCAAATTCCCGTACGTTTATTCCGTTAATATTGTATCCCTTCATTTTGTATCCGGTTAAATAAGTTTCTTAAATATATTAATTCGTTGTTGTCTATCTTTGAATCGAGAACATATGTAATATTTTTTAAAGCATACGGCACACTCTCAAGGAATCTCTTCTTTCCTTTAACTGCACTTAAAAATCCATAAGCACCCATTGCCTGTAATATCCTGATAATCACAAAATACCAAAAGTAGTGCCTGAATTGTTTGTCATCAAATGAAATATATCTTTTTAATTCTTCAATATAATGAGTAAGCAAAGTTTCCCGTGCAGCGTTCGGAACATCTGCTTTTGCATCAAATAACAAAGATGCTAAGTCATATTGCAATGCACCTTTTCTTCCTGATTGGTAATCGATGAAATACATTTCACCGTTTTTCAGCATAATATTCCTTGATTGAAAATCCCTGTAAAGAAAATTGTCACGCGGTATCTCAAGCAGCTTGCTCTTCAGTTGTTCGAAATCATCGTTCAATTCAATTTTATCATGCTCCGAATAATATAATCCTTTTAAAAACCTTTCGTGAAAATAATTAAGGTCGTATTCTATATTTTCTTCACCAAACTCATTAAACTGGTAGCATAATGAATGGTCAATTGTTTTGCCGGCAGTCACCTGGAATTTAATAAGTTCATTGATTGCTTTTTTGTAATAAGAATTACAGCAATCGAAATTGTTATCTCGGTTTTCGTTAATATAATTAAAGAGTGTTAAGTCACCCAAATCCTCCATTAAATAACAGGTCATATCATCCGAAACAGCGAATATTTCAGGAACATGTAAATTGTATTTATGGAAATTTTCCGTAAAGCTGAGAAATGCTTTGTTCTCATCCAGGTTATTATTGTAGATACCAATAATTGAATTATCATGCATATGAATTCTCAATATCTTTCTATCTGAACCGTGAGCAGAAAGTGGAGCCGGCTCAAACCTTGAAAGATTGAAATACTTTCTGCATAGTGCTTCAAGCCCGGGAAAATATAATTCTTCGTTTTCCAAAAAACAGCTTTAAAATTTTAAATGAAATTGTATTTTATTATTTAATGTTATCGTTACGACACTATGTGACTATATCAATTTATTTAAATAATTCTTTAAACTCTCTTAACTCTACGAACTCTCTTAACTCTACGAACTCTCTTAACTCTACGAACTCTACGAACTCTCTTCTATTCGTATTTTCCTTTTGCAATCTTTTTCAGTATCCATCCTTCTCTATCTACCTGAACTTCTTTCGGGTTTGAATCTACCGTTAAAAGAAATGACTGCTCTCTTTTATCATTAAATACAGTAAATTCTTTTGAGCCGCCTGCAGTGACCACATTAATTTTAACCGGCATCTTATAAACAGGCCTGTCTTCCTGAACCTGTTTCAAATTAAGCCGAACTGTGTAAGCACCGGAATTTGGCTGGTCCTGGAAATCCTCGAACTTCCATGAGTATTCATATTTCGGACGTCCTTTTCCTGTGTAAACCCATTGGTCAAAGAACCAGTCAAGTGTCTGTCCGCTTATCTCTTCTGCAAGAAGCTGAAAATCTTTCGTCTCAGCATTTTTGAATTCATACTTTGCGTAATAATCTTTAAGCAATTTAAAGAACGGCTCATCTCCCATAACACCCCTCAGCATATGCAAAACCCATCCGCCTTTATTATACACTGTAGCATAAACAGCCGGAGAAAAGATGTATCCTTCAGGTGCATAAACCGTTCTTGAAAAATAACCATAATCCAGGTTCTTCATATAGCTTAGGTAAGAGCTTTTACCGAGTTTATATTCCTCCCATAATGCTTCTGAGTATGTTGCAAATCCTTCATTAAGCCAGATGTTTTTCCAGTCCTGAAGTGTTACAGCATCACCAAACCATTGATGAGCGAGTTCATGGACAACAACCTGGTCATAGCGATTGTCGCCTGTTACTAAAAGATAGCCCATTGATGTAATAGTTTGATGTTCCATAGCTCCTTGTGTCCAGCCAAACTGAACCATACCGTATTTTTCATCAATGAACGGATACTCACCGAATGTTTTAGCGTAGAACTTTATCATTTCCGGAGTGCCGCGCCAGTCAATAACTGCATTTGCAGAATCTTTTGGGAAAGCATAATATACAACGGGCATTGTTTTGCTGCCATCGACAGATGTGTAAGTATCTTCCCAGTAAGAAAATTTCCCGACTACAATACTTACAAGATATGTAGCAATAGGATAAGTACTTTTCCAGTTAAATGTTGTTGTTCCGTTTTCATTTTGTACAGTGTCAACTAATACTCCGTTTGAAACACCTTTAAAACCTCTTGGAACTGTGAGATGCATTGATGAAGTTGCTTTATCTTCCGGCAAATCTTTCCCCGGCCACCACGTTGGAGAATAATTCGGCTCACTTAAGTTATAGGCAACAGGACTTCCGTAAATTTCTTTTATTGTAAATGCTTCGGCTCCTAATGTAACCGGTATTCCTGAATAATTTATTGTGATATTAAAATCTTCGTTTCTTGATAGTTTGTTGTTCACCGTAATTATCACATAATCATTCTGCTGTTTATATTCCGGGTTAACCGGGTCCGGATTATTTGCAGAAGAGAATTTTACACTGCTTACTTTCATGTTCTGATAAAGGTTAATATAAACTAAATCCAATGTATCAGTTAGAGCATTTGCAGTCATTGTCATTTCACCTGAGATTGATTTCCCCTTTAAATCAAATGACAAGCTCAAGTCATAATGCATCACATCGAACAATCTTTGTCTTGCAACAATAGTGGAATCTTCTACCCGTTGTGAACCATCCATAGTATTTTCCATATAAATGGAATATATCTTCTGAGCAAAATAATTTACTTCCTCATTTATAAGCTCAGCAATTGATTCTTTCTTTGAAACGGCATTTGCTGTAAAATATTTTGCACCTGCGTATAACGAATATGACAAAGCCAGGTTAAAAACTATTGTAAATACAAGAATAATCAGCACCGGTATTTTTATATTTCTTCCTTTTGAATTTATATCAGCCATACTATATAATTTATTTATACAATTCTTCTATGATAATTACAATTTTTGTAATTATAAATAATATAATTTTAGTTCATTTAATTATAATAGATTATAAAAAAGCCGTCTTACCGACGGCTCAATTACCTGATGAAATTTACTGATAATTAAATATTCTCATAATTATCTATCTGCGCTCTTTGCAGCTTACCGGAATAATCAATATAAACAGCTTTCCACTCTGTAAAGAAATCATAAACAGTCCATCCGCCTTCACGGTGGCCGTTGCCTGTTTCCTTTACTCCGCCAAATGGCATATGAGCTTCTGCACCGATTGTTGCACCGTTGATATATGTTATACCTGCTTTTATATCTCTTACTGCAACAAATGCTTTATTTACATCCTGTGTAAATATAGATGATGATAATCCGTAAGGTGTATCATTCAGTATATCAATTGCTTCTTCAAGCGATGAAGCTTTGAGCACAGAAAGCACCGGTCCGAATATCTCTTCGCGTGCAATTCTCATATTCCTGTTCACTTCAATAAATACTGTAGGTTTATAGAACCATCCCTTTGCCAGGTCACCTTCATCAGCAAAGCTTCCGCCAATCACTCTTACTGCTTTATCTTCTTTTTCACCAATCTGAACATATTTGTGAACGGTGTTTCTCTGTGCTTCACTCACGCAAGGTCCTACATCGATACCATTATTATTTCCATAACCCAGCTTTAATGTTGCTACTTTTCTAACCAATTTATCTATAAACTCATCATAAATCTTCTCATGAAGTATTAAGCGAGAGGTTGCAGTACATCTTTGACCTGTTGTACCGAAAGCACCCCATAACACTGCTTCAAGTGCTAATTCCTGGTTTGCGTCATCCATTACTATCTGTGCATTCTTGCCGCCAAGCTCTAAGCTTACTCTTTTTAAAGTACTGCTGGCTGATTCGCTAATCTTCTTTCCAACTGCAGTTGAACCTGTGAATGAGATTAGATCAATATCTTTATGCTCTGTAATTGCATTTCCAACTTCTGTGCCTGAACCATGAACTATATTAACTACTCCTGGAATATAATCTCTCCCTAATACATCTTTTAATGCCTGTTCAATTATCTCGATTAATGTAGTTGCTGTCTTCGGAGTTAACTGTGCAGGTTTAAATACAATAGTGTTTCCGCAAACCAGGGCAGGGAATATCTTCCATGTAGGTATTGCCATCGGGAAGTTCCACGGTGAAATTATACCGGCAACACCAATTGGAAACCTGAAACTGAGATTCATTTTATTCGGCAATTCACTTGGTGCATTTAAGCCAAATAATCTTCTGCCTTCCGATGCCGCGTAATATGCAGTATCTATACCTTCCTGTGTATCTCCTTTTGTCTCGGCAAATACTTTCCCCATCTCTCTTGTCATTTCAAAAGCAATCTCATCTTTTCTTTCGGTCATTATATCACCAACTCTTTTGAGAACATCACCGCGTTTGGGAGCAGGAATTAATCTCCATTTATCAAATGCAGTTTTTGCTGCTGCTACTGCTTCATTAACATCTTCTTTCCCTGATAGGGGAAAACAGCCGATTAGGTCATCATTCCAGTTTGCAGGATTCCTGTTTTCAAAGTGCTGACCGGATTTTGGCTCCTGCCATACGCCATTTATGAGGTTTTTATAATATGTTGTCATGTAAGTCTTTCTATTGATTTTGTTTCTAAAACTCAATTATAATTTATAAAAATACTAAAACGGAACGTATATATCTATTCAAAAATGTAAAGATTGATAAGAATTCCTTAGAAATGACGCAAAGGGAGTGGTAATTGTATTAATTTAAGAATAACATATACTAAATGATTAATGCTGTATTTCTATTCGATTTACGTAAATTCCTAACTTCCTTTTTAACATCAATTTGAAAATAAAATAGCGATAATAATATTGATATGTAAAGTATTGATATATCAAAAAGTTAAACGGGAATTTGTTCTTTGTTTTTATGGTTTAATTAAAGACGAAAAAATGTGATATTATTTTTTATGAATTTATTAACTGATAAACACGGAGGATAATATGTTAAAATTATTTCTGCAATTAACACTTATAGCCGCATTAAACATCTCTTTTTTATATTCCCAGGCAACGTTTCAATGGGCACAATCATATAACGGTCCCGGAAATGGGAATGACGTTGCTGTATCTGTAAAAAGTGATAATATGGGTCATTTATTTGTTACAGGACCCAGCGTCGGCAGCGGTACGGGAGTAGATTATGCTACAGTTAAAAGGAATACAGATGGTTCATTGAATTGGGTAGCACGGTTTAACGGCACTTTCAATTCGGATGATATACCAACATCGACAGCTATAGACTTTCCGGCAGGTGATATAATAGTTGTCGGTAAATCAACAGAAGAATTCGGAGGCTTTGATATTGTCACTGTAAAATTTAATACTAACGGACAAGCAGTCTGGCAAAGAAACTGGAACGGGCAAGGCAATACTGATGATGTAGGTACTGCTGTTGCCATCGATAATAACCATAACATTTATGTTGCGGGCACTACCGATTTTCCATCAAATATAGTATTGATTAAGTATAACAGCATTGGAGTTGTTCAGTGGTCTGTAACTTACAACGGAACAGGCAATTTCAATGATGCACCAACAGGTATTGTATGTGATGCGGCCGGTAATATTTATATAACCGGTACAGCTGCAAATAGCGGCAGCGGGATGGATTACGTAGTCCTGAAATATAATACTAATGGTTCACTGCTTTGGGTTCAAACATATAATGGTACAGGTAACAGTACTGATTTATCTACTGCAATCGAAACTGACCAGTACTCTAATATTTATGTGACAGGTACCAGTATAGGCAATGGGTCTGACTCTGACTTTGTTACTATAAAGTATAACACAAACGGACAGCCGCAATGGACACAGAGATATAACGGGAGTCAAAATGGTCCTGATGTTTCGAGAGGTCTGGCCGTAGATTTCCAGGGGAATGTTTTTGTAACCGGAAGCAGCTATGGCGGCATATTAAGTGCATTGGATTATGCTACAGTTAAGTATGATGCATCCGGAAATTTGCAGTGGGAGAGAAGATATAACGGTCCCGGTATAATATTAGATGTTCCAACATCTATAGCAGTTGATGCAGCCGGGAATGCATACGTAACAGGAGCAAGTTATGGTGGAACGGGCACGAACCTCGACTTTGCTACTTTAAAATACAGTTCAACAGGCAACACGGAATGGACGGTCAGATACGACAGCCCCTATCATGATAATGAGTTCGCTGTGAATATAAATGTTTCTAATGATGCGTCAGCAGTGTATGTCTCCGGTACAAGCGTAGGTTCGGGAACAGGATTTGATTTCATTACCGTAAAATATACCCAGCCGCCTATTACGGCAATTAACCAGAATGGAAATAATATTCCTGATAAATTCAGCTTATATGAAAGTTATCCGAATCCGTTTAACCCGTCAACAAACATCAAATTTGACCTGCCGCAGAATACTATGGTTAAGCTTGTAGTTTACGATATAAACGGAAGAGAAGTTGCAACACTTGTTAATAATGAAATGCAGGCTGGTTCTTATGTTTATAACTGGAATGCATCGAATCTTGCAAGCGGGGCTTACTTCTTCAGAATTAATGCGGGAGATTTTACTGATACTAAGAAGATGATGCTGGTTAAATAACAGGCAGAGCGGGTGTTTGGATTAATAAAATAAAACTCATTTTAGGAACAAAAAACCGTAGGATAAAAACTGCGGTTTTTTTTCTAACAATATATTTTATCATTGACTTACGACAATATAGTTGTTAAATTATAAGTAATAAAATTTACTTATTATGAAATATAATAAGACAAAATTATTTACCTTTCTTGT
>RPQH01000106.1 GCA_003820375.1 Ignavibacteriota bacterium | reverse complement strand
TGTGAGTTACAATTGATAAGAGAGTTTTGGAGTTGAGATAGAGATATAAAATTTATAGTGTGAATTATAAAATTCTATTTAATTTTAATTCACACCCCCTGCCCCCTCAAGGGGGTAATAAGATGATAATTCAAGGTGAAATATAAGGTTAAAATTATATACATTTTATGAAATCACCAAATAAATCTCAATTTAAGAATATCAATCTCATTCAGAGGAAGGGATTGAAAAGTCTTAAAGCTGTGCTGAATAAGCTGGCAAAGCAAACTCAATATTTAAAGAAAAGTACTAAGCTAAAAACTCATAAATAATTTGCACACAACTAAATCAGGTATAAAAGAAGCTAAAGTTAATGGTACCGGAAGATTTCAAACTCCTCCTGTTCCAAAATGGGAATATGAAAAGACATCCGAATCAAAAGACCATATTCTGCTGAAGGAAAAATATGACCTATTCATAAACGGGAAATGGCAAAAGACGAAAAAATATTTTGATACCATTAATCCTTCTAATGAAGAGAAGATTGCAGAAACTGCATATGCATCACAGGAAGATGTAAACAAGGCAGTAGTCTCTGCAGAGAAAGCATATGATAAAGTTTGGAGCAAAATGCCGGGTAAAGAAAGAGCCAAGTATATATTCCGTATTGCAAGAATTATGCAGGAAAAAACACGTGAGCTTGCCGTAATTGAAACAATGAACGGCGGCAAACCAATAAAAGAATCAAAAGGGCTTGATATACCTCTTTCAATCGCACATTTCTTTTATTATGCAGGGTGGGCTGATAAGCTTAAATATGCATTTCCTGCAAATAAGATTGAGCCGATTGGAGTGGCAGGACAAATTATTCCATGGAATTTCCCGTTGCTTATGGCATCATGGAAAATTGCACCTGCTCTTGCATGCGGAAATACAGTTGTAATTAAATCTGCTGAAACAACTCCGTTAACCCTTTACAAGCTTGCTGAGATTATCGAAGAAGCCGGATTACCCGAAGGAGTGGTAAATATTATCAGCGGTGATGGTGAGACAGGTTCCTTTATTGTGAATCATCCCAAAGTGAAGAAGATAGCTTTCACAGGTTCCACGGAAGTAGGAAAGCTCATCATACGTTCAATAGCTGGTACCGATAAGAAAGTAACGCTTGAGCTAGGCGGCAAGGCGGCAAACATTATATTTGAAGATGCTCCAATAGACCAGGCAATTGAGGGAATAGTTAACGGGATATATTTCAACCAGGGGCATGTTTGCTGTGCCGGTTCAAGGTTATTTGTGCAGGAGTCAATTGAAGAAATTGTAATAAAAAAACTAAAAAACAGGATAAAAACCTTAAGAATAGGCGACCCGTTAGATAAAAACACAGATATTGGAGCTATTAACTCAAAAATTCAGTTAAATAAAATCAGAAGGCTGGTACAAACCGGTATAGATGAAGGTTGTGGAATTTTTCAGAAAATTTGCGAGTTACCTCAAAAAGGTTTTTGGTTTAAGCCAACCTTTTTTACTGATGTAGCATTATCCAGCACAGTTGCCCAGGAAGAGATATTTGGTCCGGTGCTTTCCATTCTGACGTTTCGAACTCCAAAGGAAGCAATAGAAAAGGCAAACAATACACCATACGGTTTATCTGCAGGAATCTGGACCGATAAAGGTTCAAAGATATTTAAGATGGTCAGCGGGTTAAAATCGGGTGTAATTTGGTCTAATACATATAACAAGTTCAACCCTGCTTCTCCTTTTGGCGGCTATAAAGAAAGCGGCTTTGGAAGAGAAGGAGGCTTGCACGGCTTGAAAGAATATTTAAAAATAAACTAATTTAATACATGTCATTTGTAAAAAACATTGTTCTGCAGAAAGTTGTTCTGTATTTATTTTTAATTACTGTGATAACCGGGAAAATATATTCACAAACTGAAGAAGTTGAAGACCCGGAAATATTATTTGAACAGGCTACAGACACTTATGAGCAAAAAAAGTATGCTGAATCAATTCCTATATTTACCGGCTATATTGAAAAGGTACCTGAAAATCCAAAAGGTTATCTTGGAAGAGCAAATGCAAATTATAATTTGAATAATTTCGATGAAGCAATTAAAGATTATGATAAAGCTGAAATGACCGGTTATTCGGGAAAAGAACTTTATTTCAAAAGAGCTAAGAGCTTTATAAAAAATAAAAATTATAATGATGCTTTAAGAGACATGCAAAAAGCTGCTGAGCTGGATAATGAATTTACCGAAGCATATATTGAAGCAGGAAATATTTATTATTTCTTAGGAGATGATAAAAATGCAATAGAATACTTGAAAATTGCAGCCGAGCTTGATCAAAAAAATGCCCCTTTATTTGAAAAGCTTGCTAAAGCTTATATGAGAACTAAATCATATAAAGATGCGGTAAATAATTTTTCAAAAGCTGTGGATATAGATTCAACTAATGCTTCATATTATAACGGGCTCGGGTTAGCTTATTATTACAGCCAGGATACGATAAACTCTCTTGCATCATTTAACAAATCTCTTATCATAGACAGTAACTACCCTTATGCTATGTATAATCTTGCAAAATATTATTCAGATATTAATGACAATGAATTGGTTGTAAATTACATGTCAAAGGTAATAGAAATAGACCCACCGGACCTTAATGATGTTGATATGTTAAAACAAAGAGGTATAGCATATGAGAAGATTAAGAATTACAATATGGCTTTAAAAGATTTTGAATTGGCATTAAAGCTTAATGATGAAGATGCAGAGCTCTATCTTAACCGTGGTTCTGTATATATGGATATGGGAAATGACACTCTTGCACGCCCGGATTTTGATAAAACATTAGCAATTGATTCAAGTAATGCAAGAGGATTGATGTTTGTAGGTTCATATGCATATAAAGACGGTAAATACGAACAGGCAGAATATTTATTAAGGAAATCACTTCAGTTAAATAAAAAAGATACGCTTACATTATATTATCTTGGAAATTTATTCTTCGATATGCAGAAATATAATGATGCGATAAATTACTTAAGCAAAGCACTGGAAGCTAATCCGAATTTCAAACAAGTTTTGGTAAAAAGAGGAAGTTCATATTATAATTTAGGATTCTACCGGCAGGCAGCAGCCGATTGGGAGAATGCAATAAAACATGACCCATCATTAATGGGAGAAATTAAACCGCTGCTAAACGATGCACAAAGCAAAGCGGGCAGCAAATTCTAACTAAATAAAGTCAGCCATGGACCATAATTTAATCACTACTGCTTTTACTATAGATGGATACAGGGTAAAGCAAAATCTTGGAGTTGTCAGAGGAATTGTTGTAAGGTCAAGATCAATATTTGGAACAATAGGTGCTTCTTTGCAAACACTCATTGGTGGAAATATTTCATTATTCACAGAGCTATGCGAGAAGACCAGGAAAGATTCATTCGAGCTAATGGTACAGCATGCAGAAGAGCTTGGAGCAAATGGTATAATCGGATTCAGATATGATGCTAATGAAGTAATGTCAAGTGTAACAGAAGTACTTGCATACGGAACAGCTGTAATAATAGAAAAAGTCTAGAAAAATATCGATTTATTAAATATACCCTTACATTGTAAAAGCAATGTAAGGGTATTTTTTATGTCCGCAATTGTAACAATTACATTAATATTCGCAGCAAAAAGTCTAAAATTTCACTCTGGATGCAGGAAAACTATATAACGTTCTAAAGGTATTGTAAGATAAAAATAATTCCTTTAGTTTGTGTAAAATATGCTCTTCATATTACTGTTGAAAGAAAAATAGAAAACCGGATAAATTGCTGGTTAAGATTATTCACTGCTGATTGTACTAATGAATAATTTATATTCTCTCCATATAAATAACGAGAGCCATGGAAGAAAAAAAGTACATAAATTCAATATTTGTGTTTGCACTTGTTGTGCTTATCGCTGTAAATATAATTTCATACTTCCAGACAAAATCTCACTTCGATGAAGAAAAATCAGCTCTACATGCAATAACTGTAATAAAGGTATCCGAAAGTCTTCTCTCACAGTTGATTAAGACTGAAACCTCAAGAAATGCTTACCTGATAACAGCCAACGATATTTTTATGGTTGAATATAATACTGCTGTCAGGCACACCGATTCAATTCTATCAGAGTTAAAAAAGATAACAAGTATTGATGAAAAAGAGAATAAAATGGTTGATACCCTTGTAATATTAATTGGCAGCAGAAGAAATATTTTTGAAGAATCAATTGAATTACAGGAGAGAAAAAAAGACACAAAAACACAAATCGATTTTACTAACAGGGGAAAAGCCACTCAGGATAGAATTGCAGGAATAATAACCCGCCTGCAAACAACTGAAAATGAAAACTTTATCAGGCAAAAAAAAGAAGCAGCGGAAAGTGCCGGTGTAACTTTATCTTACCAGGTAGCCGGTTCTGTGTTCAGTTTTATTCTTCTTATAATTGGAATTATGGTTCATAATAAATTCCTTAAGTCCAGGAAGAAATATGAAACAGCCCTTGAAGACAGCAGGAATTGGTTTTCGACTACTCTTATAAGTATTGGAGAAGGTGTAATAGTAACCAACCATATTGGTGATATAACTTTTATGAACCCTGTTGCCGAAGAACTTACCGGATGGACAATAAGAGATGCAAAAGGAGTTTTTTATGAACATGTATTTAATATTAAATATGAAAACCCCGATAAGAAACTTGAACATCCCATTCAAACTGTTTTTAAGCAGGGGAAGATTGTTTCTTATACAAACAATACAATAATCCTGAATAAAGAAGGCAAAGCAATAAATATAGATTGTTCTGCTTCGCCAATAATTGCAAGGAATAATTCTCTTCTTGGTGTTGTAGTTATTTTCAAAGATATTAGTGAAAGAAGAAAATATGAAATGGAGCTTATCCGCAATAAGATGTTCATACAGAAAATAACAAACTCCACTCCAAATATTTTATATCTCTATGAGCTTTCAGGACCAAGGCTGGTTTATTCGAATGAAATAATCTGCAAAATACTCGGCTATACTCCTGATGAAATAAAAACAATGAACAGCAGGTTCTTGCTTAAGCTGATGCATAAGGAAGACCTGAAGAAATTGTATAATTCATATAATAAGTATATCAGTTCAAAAGATATCGATGTTATTGAGCATGTATTTAGAATAAAGAATAAAAAAGGCGAATGGAGATGGTTAAAAAGCTTCGATGTAGTATTCACAAGAGATAATGACGGTGTGCCAAAGCAGATACTTGGAACAGCACAGGATATTACTGATAAAAAAGAGCTTGAAGAGCAGATAAAAAAATACAGTGAACATCTTGAAGAGCTAGTTGAAAAAAGAACTTCCCAGCTTAGGTTATCAAATGAAAAGCTCCAACAGCAGATTTTCGAGCGTATAAAAGCCGAAAAAAGTATGAACCAGGAACAGGAGAAATTCAGAAGTCTTGTTGAATACTCTCTTGTTGGAATTTATATTCACCATAATGACAAGTTCATATATGTAAATCCGAAATTTGAAGAAATGTTCGGGTATAAAGAATGTGAGCTTGAAGGAGTGAATATTTATGAAGTGATATCCAATGCGGATAAAAAGATGTATGTTCAGAATCTTGAAAGAGAAGACCGGCATGAAGAACAGGTTTTCGAATATCCTTACAGCGGAAAACGAAAAGACGGTTCAGTTATAGATGTTGAAGTAAGAGGTACTAAAATCCAGTATAATGACATGGATTGCGTGATAGGCACGGTTATGGATGTTACTGAAACAAGAAAAGCATTAACAGAACTTAAAGAAAGCGAAGAAAAGTTCAGAATTATAGCCGAGACTGCTTCTGACGGAATTATTACAATTGATGAAGAAAATAAAATTATTTTTATTAACAAAGCTACCGAGAAAATATTCGGATATGAGGCATGTGAGTTAATTGGTAATGATGTTACTCTAATAATGCCTGATGTTAACAAGCAAAATCATAAAACTTCTTTCGAAAAATTTATCAGGACAGGTGAAAAGGGTATTGCTTGGAATGGCATGACTATTAAAGGACTGCATAAATCAGGAAAGGAAATACCAGTTGAAATATCTTTCGGACAATATGCTGCAGCGGAAAATAGAATATTTACGGGAATAATAAGAGATATTTCCGAAAGGAAGAAAGCGGAAGATGAAATTAAGAATCAAAGAAAATACCTTCGTTCCATTATTGATGCCAATCCAAATTTAATTTTCGCAAAAGATAAAGAAGGCAGGTTTACTCTGGTTAATAAAGCAGTGGCAAATATGTATGGAACTGATGTTAAAAGTTTAGTGGGTAAAAAAGATTCTGATTTTAATTCCAATAAAGCTGAAGTGGAATGGTTTGAAAAAGATGACAGGGAAGTTATAGAAACCGGGAAACCAAAATTTATTCCGGAAGAGCAGGTTACAAATACTGTAATAAATACTCCGGTATGGTACCAGACAATTAAAGTACCTTTAACGATTGATGATAATATACAGGTTTTGGGAATATCAACTGATATTACAGAACGAAAGCTGGCTGAAGAAAAGATAAAGAAATCACTTAAAGAAAAAGAACTGCTCCTGCAGGAGATACATCACAGGGTAAAAAATAACCTGCAAATAATAGTGAGCCTGTTAAAAATGCAGTCGCGTTATATACATGATAAAAGAGACCTTGAGATATTGAACAAAAGCAGAGCCCGTGTTGAAACTATGTCATTGATTCATGAAAAATTGTACAGGTCAAAAGACCTGTCAAACATCAACCTGCAAAATTATATCAAAGACTTAACTGCAAATCTTTTAAAGGCTTATGGAATTGACCAATGTGCTGTTGAAATCAAAGTAAATATAGAAGATATTAATTTTGGAATTGATACTGCCATTCCTTGTGGTTTAATTATAAATGAACTTGTTTCAAATTCCTTAAAACATGCTTTTAGAATAAATCAAAAGGGGAATATAGATATTGAGTTCAGGCGTGAAGGAAATAAAATTATAATGAATTACGGTGATGATGGAACAGGTTTGCTGCCTGATACCGATTTACTAAACGGGGAAACACTTGGAACCCAGCTAATCACAACTTTGGTGAAACAGCTTGACGGAACGATGAACGTAACAAATACGAATAAGGGATTAAAATATTCTTTTATCTTAAATGAGTTAAAATATAAGGAAAGGTTTAATCAACCATAATGCAGGATAATGTTGCTAAGGTTATACCTTTATTCAGCAGAAAAGTTTACAGCGTATTGATTGACGATTCTATAGGAGAAGCTCTGAAAATTATGTACGATTATTCATTTTCACAGCTACCTGTTTATAAAGACGGGAAATTTTATGATTTATTAACAACCAATACAATAACACGCTGGCTCGGCTCATGTGTCGATGATGATATATTCAGCTTGAAAGATACAAAGATTATTGAGGTGCTTAAGTTCACGGAAATTCCGGATAATTATTTTTTTCTGAAGGAAGATGCCCCGTTAACCGAAGCACTTGAAAGGTTTAATGAATTTGAATCCATAGGCAAGCCCCTTGATGCTATATTAATAACCCAAAATGGAACTCCTACCGGTGCACCGCTGGGTATAATAACATCTACCGATTTTCCGAAAATACTTAACGAAATGGAATCTCATAAACTTTAATATTATAATATTGTTTACTGATGAAAAGAATAAGATGAATTGGATACATATTAAATCGGAAGATATGATTGATGATATTAAGAAAGAATCATACAAAAACAGGGTATTGATTTTTAAGTACAGCCCCAAATGTTCTATCAATATGTTAATGATGAATATGCTGGAGCGTGAGTGGAACTGCAGTGAGCTGGAAAATATAAAGACTTATTTTATTAACATAATTGCATACCGTCATATTTCAAATATGATTGAATCTGAATTCGATGTATATCATGAATCACCACAGGTTTTGATAATTGAAAACGGCAAGAGCATTCATGATGTTTCGCATGGTAAAATAAGGTATGAGAATTTAAAAGAAGTTTTAAAATGTGAAAAAGACAACAATGTTTTAAAATAATATTATTAACAGGTTTATCAGTTATAAACAGCCATTATTCCCAAATGCCATGAAAAAATTATACTTCTTATTTTTAATACTTCCGGTATTATATTCGTGCAATGCTTCTCAATCTACTATAACAATTTTTGATTATAATACCTTAGAGCCAATCCAGGATCTTATCAGGAAAGATTCTGTTGCTAAAGCATTTGTCTATTTATTCAAACAGGATGTGGAAACACATAACTGGGTTTATGTTCTTTCATACTTTGATGCTGATAATTTTAAATTTCAGCAAAAAATTGGAATTGATACTGTACAATATATTGCGGAAGGACTTGGCATGAACTATGTTGATAACTACCTTGAGGAAAGAGAAAACAACAAAGGTAAATATTCTAAACTGGATAATATTATTTTTTTAGATTACAAGGGATTTACAAAAGAAAATAATGTTATAACAATATATGGTATTGCAAAAATGTATACGGGAGGAGATAAAAGATTCAAGATACACTGTATAAAATCAGGTAATAAAATGATTATAGTACCACCTCTTGGATAATTAAAAAATTTTAATTCCTTAAAATTAATTTTGAAATATGTATAATAAATATTTACCTTTTCTAATATACTTTATTATTTTTTCTTTTAATATTTATGCACAGGATAATAACCCCATTGATAAAGAATTATCCGAATGCATGGATAAAAATCCCAGTACGCAGGGAAATATACAATGTATTGATAAAGCATATGAGAAATGGGATAAACAGCTTAATGATTATTATCAAAAATTGCTGGATAAATTGGATGATAAAGCTGATGAAAAATTAAAGGAAGCCCAGAGAAAATGGATTGAGTTCAGAGACCTTGAGTTTACCAATATTGAGAGTATTTATTCTTATAAAGATGGTACTATGTATTTACCAATGCTTGCCTTAGATAAGATGGAGATAGTCAAGAAGAGAGCAATCGAGTTGAAAAGTTATTATGAAATTCTGATGGAGTATTAGGCTAATTACAATTAGTTATAACAAATTGGTAACAATTATTTGCAAATTGCTCTTTCTAAGGTATTTTCTTTTCAGTTAAATTTTCTTAGTTTTATATAAATTAACCATACAAAATGACTTCACGGCTGCAAGTACTTAAGATGTATAAGCTCTTTATCGGCGGCAAGTTTACACGTACCGAATCGGAAAGATATTTATCTGCTGTTAATCCTAAAACAGGGGAGAAGCTCTGCAATTATTCACGTGCTTCAAGAAAAGATGTTAAGAATGCAGTTACTGCGGCAAGAGCAGGATATAATTCATGGAATGATAAATCTGCATATGAAAGAGGACAAATTCTTTACCGCCTTGCTGAAATGCTTGAAGGAAGAAATGAACAATTCGTAAATGAAATATTACAATCGACTAAGGTAACAAAATCATTTGCAATTCGTGAAGTACAGAAATCAATTGACAGGATTGTGTGGTATGCAGGCTTTTCAGATAAATGGTCTCAGCTTGTCGGGACAGTAAACCCTGTTCAGGCAGGTTATTTTAATTTTTCAATTCCTGAAGCAATGGGAATAGTCGGCATTTTGTTACCTGAAGAGCTTCCATTGCTTTCATTGATTAGTAATTTATGCCCGGTTATTGTTTCGGGTAATTCATGTATAATTATCGCTTCAGAAAACTCACCATTGCCCGCCCTTACTTTTTCTGAAGTTATTGCTACAAGCGATTTTCCTGCAGGAGTTATTAATATTCTTACAGGAATGAAAAAAGAACTCATTCCTCATCTTGCAAGCCATATGGATGTGAACGGATTTAGCTATGCAGATTCAAATATGGATTTCAAAAAGCAAGTACAGGAAAATTGTGCAGCAAATGTAAAACGTTTTGTTTTAAATACAGAGAAAGATTATTTTAATGATGAAAATAATGAAAGCTTGCTGAAAATTCAGAACTTTGTTGAAATCAAAACTGTTTGGCATACTATGGGACTGTAATCCTGTTAATTCTGAAACCGGTCTTACCTTAATAATTTAATTTTAATCGCCCTTGATAGAAATAATTAAACTATTTGTAAGCATTATTATATGTCAGCTTGCCGGTTTTATTGGTTCTTTTGCAACAAGGCAATCAGTTGGAGGATGGTACAGAGCCCTTGTTAAACCGGATTTTAATCCGCCATCCTGGGTTTTTGCTCCCGTATGGATTACACTTTATGCAGTTATGGGAGTATCCTTGTATCTTATATGGAGAAAAGGATTGAATTCAGTTGAAGTAAAATATGCAATAATTTTGTTTTTAGTTCATCTTGTATTCAATACACTTTGGTCAATTGTGTTTTTTGGCTATCAATCAATTGGCGGTGGAGCAATCGTTATCACTGTTTTATGGTTTTTGATATTGGTAACTATCATATGTTTCTATAAGATATCAACTCCGGCAGGATTGCTTTTAATTCCATATTTACTATGGGTTAGTTTTGCATCGTTATTAAATTTTTCAATATGGCGTTTAAATTGATATTTAGCTAATTTGGCTTTTATAATGAAACTAAATTAAATATATTTAAGTAATAATAAGTAAAGAGATACTCTAAAGGAATATATAATGAATAAAAGAAAATATTTGGTGCCAATTTTCCTGATGCTCATTTCTATTGGTGTTCTGATAGGTATGAAGGTTAATACCGCAACTTCAGGTGATAACATTTTTGAGAATGTTAAGAAGTTTAACGAGGCCTTGACACTTGTCCAGAAAAACTACGTAGAAGATGTAAATACGGATAAATTGACAGAAGCCGCAATCAGGGGTATGCTTGGGGAGCTTGACCCGCACTCAGTTTACATCACTGCTGACCAGCTAAAGAAAGTAAACGAGGATTTTCAGGGCAGTTTTGAAGGAATTGGTGTCGAATTTGACATTATTAATGATACTATTACAATTGTTACACCTATATCAGGCGGACCTTCGGAAGCACTTGGTATTCAGGCAGGAGATAAAATTGTAAAAATTGATGATGTTTCTGCCATAAAAATGACACGCGAAGATGTTCCTAAAAAGCTCAGAGGTACCAAAGGCACTAAAGTTCATGTCTCAATAGTACGTGCCGGTACACCCGGTTTACTTGAGTTCGATATTATAAGGGATAAAATTCCGCTTTACAGTGTTGACCCGTTCTTTATGGTCAATGAAAATGTTGGTTATATAAGAGTAACAAGGTTTTCAGCTACTACTTATGATGAGTTTTCCAAAGCGCTTGAAACAATGAAAGGCCAGGGAATGACAAAGCTTGTTTTAGACCTTAGAAACAATCCCGGCGGATATCTTGACCAGGCATTTAAAATGGCTTCCATGTTTATTGACAGAGGAAAGAAGATAGTTTATACAAAAAGCAGAATTCCCGCTTATAATGAAGAATACTTATCTGAAGGCGGAGAATATACAAAGATGCCGTTAATTGTTCTTGTAAACGATGGCTCTGCTTCTGCAAGCGAAATTGTATCAGGTGCTATTCAGGATTGGGACAGGGGCTTAATAATTGGTGAAAATACTTTCGGGAAAGGTCTTGTTCAAAGACAATATGACCTTTCAGATGGTTCTGCAATGAGGGTTACAACTTCGAGATATTATACACCAACCGGAAGATTGATACAGAAGCCATATATCGGCGGTAAATATGAAACAATGCTTAATGCAGAGCTGAACGGTGAAGACCCGGTACATAAAGATAAAACTGATACAACACGCCCTGTATTCAAAACTCCTGATGGAAGAACTGTACTTGGCGGCGGAGGTGTTACACCTGATTATATTGTCAGGCTTGATACACTTACCGAATATTCTGTTCAGTTAAGAAGATTAAACTTGTTCCTTGAATATACCAATACCTATTATGACGCAAATAAGGACAGGTTAAAATCACAATATTCCGGTTATGTGCAATTCAGAGATGATTTCCGCGTGAGTGAAGATATGCTCAGGGATTTCCAAAGTCTTGCAACTACCAAAGGCATTACTTTCAACGATGAGCAATGGAACAGGGATTTAGAATTTATAACAACCAGTATTAAATCAATACTTGCAAGGGATATCTGGGGAAATGCAGGTAGTATGGCTGTATTTTTAGCAACTGACACACAATTTAACAGGGCAATGGAGTTATTTCCTGAAGCTGAAAAACTAGCACACTTAAAATAATGAAATTTCTGAAATCAATATTGCTTGTTTTGGTCTTATTACTTGTAATAAGTAATGTGACTTTTTCACAAAAAGAAGTTTTTTACGATGGTGAAGAACTTTTTTATGATGTGTATTATAGTTTTATCAATATTGGCTGGGTTAAGATAAATACGAGTAAATCCAAAGATAACAAAAATGTTTATGTTTCAACGGCTGTAATGCGTTCTAACGAGGCTTTGCCGTTTGTTTCTGCAAGCTATGATTTCAGGAGTGAAATGGAAGTTGTGGATAATGCTATCCGCCCGCTGCACTTTGAAGCCAAAGAATATAACGGCAGTTCATACAGTTACCTGACTTATAACTTTGATTATGATTCTTCAATTGTTGGCATCAAAAAAATTGGATTTAACGGCAATATTGAATATGAGAAAAAACTTGAGTTAGGCGAAAATTACCAGGACGGGTTATCAATATTTTATTATTCAAGGTTCAGCTTTTTTAAAAACGATTCAAAGGTGGTGCCTGTATTATTTAACCAGGACCTGACCAATTTAACGCTAAACTTTGATGCTAATAAAACCGATGCATCAATCGGACAAGTTGATTATGATGTATCATCTCACTATTTGACTGGTAACACAGATTACGAACTGGTGTTTGGCTTAACAGGCGATTTTTCCGGCTGGTTTACAAATGACAAAGCAAGCGTACCGATTAAAGCTAATCTTCAGGTAAAAATTGGAAACATTACACTTGAGTTAAAAGATTGGAAACGCGGCAGCTGGCGTCCACCGGAGTTTTAAGGTCACATCCATACGAAAAGTCACATCCCCACGAAAGTGGGGATCTCATGAATCATTGCCAGTATTCCCGCTTTCGCGGGAATACATATACGGGGCTGTCTGAAAGGATAGCCCTTTTTTTATTAGCCATTTTTAACTATGACAATCAATCCAACTTATAAAATATGTAATCAATAAACTGTATTATACATTTTCAACTCCCAAACTCCCAACTCTCTAAACTCTCCGAACTCTTTAGGGTATTTTTAAATGCATATTTTTTTCACCCGTCCAAAATCTAACGAAATTGGTGAGCAGCATTTTCAAACAATATTACGACATGCTTTATTTCATTTCGATATTATCAAAGAACGGTATTGAGTGATAATACGTATCACTATACAAATGTATATACGAAATTACCATTTGTCAAGTTTTATCTAAAAATAGA
>RPQH01000105.1 GCA_003820375.1 Ignavibacteriota bacterium | reverse complement strand
TGTCAAGTTTTTGGTGAAAATAGTTGGATGTTAAGCACAATTGCGAGCGAAGCGTGGCAATCCCATCAATTTTAGCAGGATTTACAATTATAAGAAGTTAGATATCAGAGGTTAGAAGTTAGAAGAGTCAATATGCGATTAGACCGGGATGTGAATAAAATAAGCCGAAAATCCTTAAAGTATCACTTTAACTCTCCAACATCTGCGACAAATATTTGCTGCCAAATTTTTCCTATAACGATATTGGTTAATGATATAGTGAAGTTTTTTTTTGATGAAAAAGTTGTGATTCCGGCTCATAATCGCAAATCTTAAATCAAAAATCTTACATTTTTGACGGCGTTATCTCCTTATACAGCAATGAGTTAACCCCCGTTTTCCAAAAACGATAACCCAACTTGATACCAACTTGATACCAACTCCGGCACAACTTGAACCCAACTTAGCACTGTTTTGAACCCAACTCTGATAATTACACGGGAAAAGGGCTATAAGAATCAAAGGTAGTGAAAATGGATAGTGGACAATTGTTGAAAATGGCAGAGGACAAGGGGTGAAAATAGTTGGAGGACAAGGGGTGAAAATAGTTGGAGGACAAGGGGTGAAAATAGTTGGAGGACAAGGGGTGATTCGTAAATATAAAGATAATTTTAAATTTATTAAACAAACTTTTTGAATGTGAAAGATTTTAATAACGAAAAATCACCCCTTGCTTTACAATTACTGCAGGGGTTGAAATCAAGGGGTGATTATCCAGGTTTTAAAATCCTCCGAAGTATTACAACTATTCTACAATTCACATTATCCTATCTATTGACGAATCACCCCTTGTCCTCGAATCATCATCAGCCCTTGCTTTATAATTCCTGCAGGGATTGAAATCAAGGGGTGATTATCCAGGTTTTAAAATCCTCCGAAGTATTACAACTATTCTATAATTCACATTATCCTATCTATTGACGCCTGCTTGCGTAATGCAATGAGCATGCAGTCATCACCCCTTGTCCTCGAATCATCATCACCCCTTGTCCTCGAATCATCATCACCCCTTTTTTATCATAACTCACAACTCCCTAACACTAAACTCTAAAACTCTCAAACTCTATACTCTTGAATTGAAATTTAAGTGATACTAACCTATATTTGTGTTTAATCCATGAAAAACAAGAAAAAAACCTTACTGCAATCTAAAGCAGTAGAAGCAGATTTTGACGCAAAGTATTCAAAATATTATTGGTTAATCATACCTGTACTGACCATTATATATTTTGCTTTCAGCTATTTTTCCAATGGATTTTACCAGGATGACGAAGTTGCTCATTACATCAACATGCGTGATTTCTGGTCAGACCCTTGGATAATAATGTCTAACTGGGGTAAGCCGGGCTGGAAGATATTTCTTGTTATTCCGGCACTTGCAGGTTTTAAGGCTACCTTACTTGTTCATGCACTAATTACTGCATTAACTGCTTATTTCACAATTTTACTGGCAAAAACACTTAAGTTCAGAAATGCCATCATTGCGGGAATTTTGTTTGCTTTCCAGCCATTGGTTTTACAGCTCTCCTTCCGCAACTATGCTGAAATATTTACAGGACTGTTACTGGTTCTTACATTATATTTTTATTACAAAGAAAATTATATTCTTTCCGCTTTATTATGCGGGCTGTCTTTTACTGCAAGACAGGAAGCGGCATTACTTGCTGTAGTTCTTGCAATTTTCTTCATCATTGAAAAGAAATATCTACCGGTTTTATTTCTTGGAGTTTTTCCGCTTTTGTTAAATCTTTTGGGTTACCTTCATACAGGCGATATACTCTGGGCATGGACTCAAATGCAGGGGCTGGGTGAATTGAACATGGGGGTCAACAGAAGCTTCTTCCATTATTTTGGAGTGTTCATATATATAACCGGACCAATTGCATTTGCACTTTTTATCCTTGGTTTATTTGCACCATATGTCAATAAAGAAAAATTCAAAACCTTTTATAAGAAAGAGTCATTAATATATATATTTTTCTTTATTGTATTTTTATTTCAATGTTACCTTGTAGAAAAAGGAACTAACCCCGGCTCATGGAGATATATTTTACAGGTAAGTCCGTTCGTTTCATTGATTGCATTAATCGGGTTTAACCAGCTTTCTGAAAAAAATATTAAGAATTTTGTTATTGGTACATTGATAGCAGTTAATCTTGTTATACTGGTTTTCTTTTCAAAGGAGGGAACAGGTCTTGTTATTTCAGATACAACTGAGTTCAGCAAGTTAATGGTAACCCTGCTTTTTACTGCAGGTGCTTTCTATTATGTTATTTCAGCAAAAGTATCAAAGGTTCATCAATTAGTAATATTTACTGCAATCGTAACAATCGGTTATACATTCATATCCGAAAAGCCAAAACAGCAGACACCGGAAAATATAGCAGTAAACAATATTGCAGATTGGTACAAACAAAATAAAAATAATTCACCCGAAGTATTATACAATCACAGCCTTGTTCTTTTTTACGGCGATATAACAGGACCGGAAAAACAGAATTTCAAAATATTAAACATGAAGTCCCTGGAAGAAGCACCAAAAGGTTCATTAGTGTTATGGGATTCACATTACAGTTTCAGACCGGAATATAAGAATGATACAAAGCTAGAATTTTTACAGAATAATCCTAATTATAAACTATTAAACCAAATTTCTTCTGCAGACAGAAGATTTGCAGCATTTATTTTTGAAAAACTATGAGACCAACTACCGAAACTTTTGAAAAATGGAATGAAGAGCATGCAAAGAAGCATGACCTGGACGAATTTTATAACCATCCTAATCCTGTTTTCAGATATATAGAGAACAAAAGGATAAAACGGCTTATCGAATTAGCTGATATAAAAGCAGATGATAAAGTTATAGAAGTAGGATGCGGTGCAGGTCATATACTGGAAAGAATTAAACAGGGAAAACTATACGGTATAGATATATCGGAAGTCCAGATAAAAAGAGCAAAAGAACGGCTTGGCAGCAGGGTTAATCTGCAAAAAACACCCGGTGAGAATATACCGTTCGAAGACAAGTTCTTCGATAAAATATTATGCTCCGAAGTAATTGAACACGTTCTCGACCCGGTAGCTTTATTAAAAGAAATGAGACGTGTATTAAAAGATGACGGCATTTTATCGCTCTCTATACCGAATGAAAATCTCATTAATACTGCAAAAAAAGTACTAAGGGCAACAGGATTAATACGGCTTGTTGAACCAAAGAAAACCAAATGGGACCTTGCATCAAAAGATAATCTTGATGAATGGCACCTGCATGAGTTTAATCTTGACCTGATAAAAAAATATATTGACGGCTTATTTATGATTGAAAAAACTGCAGCTATTACAAATCCTTTGGTTCCGTTCAGGTATGTATTAAAATTGAGAAAAGTATAATGAAAGAAAACTGTATTATATACGGAGGAGCAGGTTTCATTGGCTCTCATATAGCCGATGACCTTATCGGGAATAACATTAATGTTACTGTCTTCGATAAGCTTAACTCTTCCCGTAGAAATGTACAGCATATAATAAATAATATTACCTTTCTTGAAGGTGATTTTAATAATAAAATAGACATTCGTAATTCACTGCAGGGAATTGATTATGCAGTTCACCTTGTAAGCTCAACTCTTCCGGCAGATTCAAACCTTAACCCATTATATGATGTTGAAACAAACCTGCTTTCAACAATCAACTTACTGGAAGAGTGCTCTAGGCAGAATGTAAAAAAGGTAATTTTCATTTCATCAGGCGGTACTGTATATGGCAAGCCGGAAGAAATACCGATAAAAGAAAATCATCCGACTAATCCAAACTGCTCTTACGGAATTGTTAAGCTTGCAATAGAAAAATATCTCTATCTTTATAAAGAGCTAAAAAGCCTGAATTATAAAGTATTGCGTTTTGCAAATCCATTCGGTGAAAGGCAGAATCCTCATTTACCGCAGGGATTGATAATACATTTGTTGTATAAGATAAAAAAAGGATTTCCAATTGAAATTTGGGGAGACGGTAATGTAATAAGAGATTATTTTTATATTTGTGATGGTGCAAGAACAATAAACAAGGCGATGAGAGACGGGAGTGAATATAATATATATAATATCAGCAGCGGAGAAGGACGCTCAATAAACCAGATACTGGATAAATTTAGAGGTGTATTAAATCTTGATTTTGAAGTAATTTACAAACAGGCACGCTCTTTTGATGTCCCGGTTAATATTTTAGACAATACTTTAGCTAAAGAACAGCTTAACTGGAAACCGGAGACGGATTTTGATGATGCATTATTAAATACCTGGAGATATATTATTGACGTCGAATAAAGATATTACACTTTCGGTCTTCTTCCCTGCTTACTATGATGAGAAAAACATAGGGAAAGTGGTTGATAAAGCTGTTAAGGTATTGGAAGAGCTTTGTTTAAAAGACTACGAAGTAACAATAATAGAAGACGGCAGTCCTGATAAAACCGATGAAGTTGCTGATGCTCTTGCTGAAAAATATGATAAGGTTAAAGTTATACACCATGAAGTTAACAAAGGGTATGGAGCAACGTTATACGAAGGCTTTATGTCTGCAAAACATAAATTTGTATTTTATACCGATGGTGATAACCAGTTTGACCTTGAAGAACTGAAAAAGCTTGTAGCATTAATACCTTATACAGATATTGTTGTTGGATTCAGGAAGAAAAAACAGTATTCAACATACAGGAAGTTTACAAGCCTTGTTTACAATTTTCTCCTGAGATATATATTTGATGTAGATTATGTTGATATTGACTGTGCATTTAAAGTTATTAAGCGTGACCTGTTTGATAAGATAACAATTAAAACCAAAGATGCTTTTATTGATGCGGAAATAATGATAAAGGCGAATTTTCTAGGCTATACTTCAACCGAAATAGGAGTTAAGCATCTTCCAAGAATTGACGGAATTTCTACTGCTGCAAGGCCGTCAATTATTTTAAAAACAATAAAAGAGATTTACGATTTCAGGAAAGAATACAAGAAGTTAAAAAATGGTAAGTAACCAGGAAAAACCAATAAAAAGCTCGAGTGACCTTAAAGATATCATTCTTGTTTTTTCAATTATTATAATAGTTCTTGTTATTGCTGCATTTTTTGACCTGTTCGAATATCTTAGCGCCGTAGCTTCCAACCCGGAAGGATTTAAGATAGTCGAACTCCTTTTTGTATTTACACTGTTTGGGTTTGCATATGGCTTTTTTACCAGAAGAAGATGGAAAGAATCTAACCTGCAGATAAAAGAGCTTGAGCTTGAATATGAAGAGATAAAAGATAATGCTAACCGCCTTAAAAGTACTGTAGACCTCTCACCCGATGCAATTGTTGTTCACAGAGACAGCCATGTTATGTTTGTAAATAAAGCTGCTTTAACTTTATTCGGAGTACATGCAGAAGAAGAAATAATAGGAAAAGAAATTAAACAGCTTCTTCACTACTCATTTTATGATATTGTTGCAACAAGAATTGAACGGATGACAAAATATATGAAACAGGTTCCGCCGTTAGATATTATTGCCCGCCGGCTCGATAACTCTTATATAGATGTCAGCATAGCTTCAACACCTGTTTATTATCATGCTATACCGCACATTATAACAATATTAAGAGATATCACAGACAGGAAGAAAACAGAAGAAATCAGGTCACGGCTTGCTTCGATTGTATTAAACTCAAATGATGCTATTTACGGCATTAACCTTGATGGTACTATACAAAGCTGGAACCCCGGTGCTGAACGGTTGTACGGTTACAAGGAAAAAGAAATAATAGGATTATCAGCATCAATTTTATCGCCTGACAGAAATCTTAAAGTAGTTGATTATTTCTTCGAGAAGCTTGAAAAAGGCGAGAAGATTGAATCGTATGAAACCAAGCAGATAAAAAAAGATAAAAATATAATTGATGCTTCAATTACAGTATCACTCTTAAAAGAATCATCAGGAATAACAATAGGAGCTTCGGCAATTGCCCGCGATATTACATTCAAGAAACGTGTTGAAGAAGAATTAAGACGTTATGCCGAAGAGCTTGCTTTATCTAATGAAGAACTGTATGTATTTTCATATGCGGCATCACATGACCTGCAGGAACCGCTCAGAACTATTCAGGCATTTATCAATCTGCTGAAAGAAAAGCATAAGAAGAAATTGAACAAAGAAGTTGACGGACTGATTGATTCTGCGGAAGACGGAGTAATCAGGATGCACAGATTAATAACAGACTTCCTTATGTACTCCAGGGTTGGCTCACAAGCTGCTGTGATGGAACCGACAGACTGCAATCTTGCTTTGAAAGATGCCTTGTCTAATCTTGAAGTAACAATTAAAGAAAGCAAAGCTGTTATAAAACACCTAACGCTTCCCAAAGTTCGCGGGAATATGGTTCAATTAACTCAGGTCTTCCAGAACCTTATAAGTAATGCAATAAAATACCAGGGAGAAAAACCAGCACAGATAGAAATTTCTGCCGAGCGGAGAGATTGTGAATGGCTGTTTGCTGTAAAAGATAATGGTATAGGTATTGAGCAATGGTTCTCAGAAAGAATATTTATTGTCTTCCAGAAATTACATGACCACAAGAAATACCCCGGTTCGGGCATTGGTCTTGCTTTATGCAAACGTGTTATCGAAAAACACGGCGGTAAAATATGGTTTGAATCGGAAATAGAGAAAGGAACTACATTCTTTTTCACATTACCGGTTTTAGAAGAGAAGAAGTAGAGAACTCTCTTCACCAAATCTTCCATCCTTTTTCATCTTTTGTATAGTCAACATGGCTTAATTCGGAAAATTTGGTTTCTTTGAACTGCCTTATTGTAATTCTTAACCTGCTGCCATCCACAACAATTACATTATATGCATTTGGTTCATTCCTTGTTCTTTTTGAAATTGCAGTTCCCGCCTGTACTGAAATTATCAATCTTGTTGCCAGCGGGTATTGCGTTCTTACATCACCTGAATATCCATGGTGTAAATGACCTGCAAGCAGCATATCAATTCCGCACGGGTCAATAACTTTAATTGCGAGTGCTGCCTGGTTAAGAAGCGGTGCAAATTTATCCATTGGCGGCGGAAGGAACGGATGATGAGTTACAATTATTTTAAAAATATCTTCTGATACATTACAAAATTTATCCTGAACCAATTTTATCTGCCATTCCGATATTTTTCCTTCTTTCCATTTATATGCTCTTGTAGTATCCAGTCCAAGAACACAAATTTCTTCATCCAGATACATAGGGCACAAATCTTCCGAAATATATTTTTTATACCTCTTTCGTGGTACAAATATTCTTCTTATAATATCAAACAACGGTATATCATGATTTCCGGGAACAACAAGCTGCGGCAGCGGCAGAAGCTTTCTGTATTCAGCAGCTTTTTCGTATTGTTTTACTCTTGCCCTTTGTGTAAAATCTCCGCTAATTACTACAAGTGACGGATTCAGTGAATTTATATCTTCAACCAATGCATCTTCAACCTGCTTAACTTCTTTACCGAAATGAAGGTCTGATATGTGAATTATGATTCTCATACATTATCATCATTTTCTTTTGGAATTATAACTTTTATTGAACCCGGTTGAATGGTATATTTTAAAGGTGGTTCTAAATATTCAACTTCACCGTCTACAGCGACATGTATCCTTTTTTTCCTGCTTTCTATTTCAATTTCATTCACAAGCTTCATTTCAAATATTGTAAATGGAATAAAATAATTCAGAATCAGTTTTGCAACAATTTTAAGTATTCCGAACCTTGTTCTTGTTCTGGCAATATATAAACTCAGAACACATTTTTTTAAACTATCACGTGAGCCGGGAGAAAGGAATTCCATTTTATATTCGTTATTGCCGATAAAAATAAACGGAGAACGTATTACTTCCGATTTTCCGTCTGTATGAATTCTCACAGCATAAATCGGGAATCTTACAAACACGCGAAGGGAAGCATAGAACATTGCTGTCCATTTTCTTAGTTTCAGCCTGCGTTGATGTACTACCCTCTCTTTAACGGCATGCGTATAAATACCAATTGAAGAGTTATTTAGAAATTACTTACCGTTTACAGCAGCAGTATCAATAGGGGTAATTTTTCCGCTGAAAATATTATCTACAGCCTCTTCCAGGACAAGCGGAATGTGTAAATCTTTTGCAAAATGATTAAGAGTGCCTGTGGGAATTACAGCCAGGGGGATATCACTTCCATATAAGCATGAAGCAATAGAGTTGACAGTTCCGTCACCACCTGATGCGGCGATTATATCAAAGCCTGCCTTTTTCACTTTATCAACTTCCTGTTCAACTTTTTTACCTGATATATTTATTAATTCCGGCTTAACATTATACCTGCTAAATACTTGTTTCAGCTCATTTGAAAGTGAATTATTCTCTACATCGGCTCCAGCCAAAACATTTATAAAAACAGCTATCTTCAATTAATAAACAATTAATTTTATTTAATTAACAATCTTAAGTAAAAATTATTTCGTTCCAAATATATATAACCTATAATCTTAATCTTTATTATTTGAGATATTATAATACGTTGGATTGTATTTATAATAAAAGGCAATTAAATTGGGCTATTCAACAAATTAATAAAAGGATGTGAATATGTATTTTAAATATACAGTTATAATAATTACCGCAATTGTTTTAATTTTATTTAAAAGTTTACCAAAAAATGAAGCAGCAACAAATAACGCTTCTCCTGACACTGTGCAATTTAATGTAATTCCTCCCGGAAATGCAGGTACAATAGGAGGTTCTTCATTTCTTGGACCTCTTTCTAATGCACAGAGGACAATACAGTTCCTTATTCACGAAAGCATATTAACAAGTTTAGTCGGAAGGGATATAACAGGAATAACATACCGGCTATTACCTTCTGCCACAATTAGCTGGCCTTCGGCAACCACTGTTTATACTAATTATGACATTTATCTGAGCGGTAGTGTTGCACCTGCAGACAGAAGCTTAACGTTTTCACAAAATATAGTGGGAACACAAAAGCTTGTAAGATTTGGCGGCTTAACATTAGACACCGGTGCATTTCCGGCAGGTGGAAGCCCAACACAATTTGGGAAAAATATCAGCTTCGATTCAACCTATCATTACACCGGAGGGCATTTACTCATTGAAGTCCGTCATACGGTTTCCAATGGAACATCCACCAGTAATGATGCTTTAAGTACTTCATCTTCCGGCTACGGTACATTGTTTAGTTCGTGCTGGACGGGAAATTATACCGGCACTTCCGGCTCACAGGGTAACTTTGTTGTACTCAGGTTATCATCGGATGTATTGGTCGAAGTTGGTAATGAAACGGAAATTCCATATATAAGCAGTTTGAGCCAGAACTATCCAAATCCTTTCAATCCTTCGACAACTATCAAATTTTCATTACCTAAACAATCAATTGTGAAAATGGTAATTTTTGATGTTTTCGGAAAAGAAGTTCAAACACTGGTCAATGGAAATCTTAATGCGGGAAATCATGAAGTGATGTGGGATGCATCAGGTTTTGCAAGCGGTGTTTATTTCTACAAAATTATTACTAATGATTTTGTTGATGTAAAGAAGATGACACTTATTAAATAGTATAAGTAAATAAAATCCTGAGTGTTTGTAGTTTTTTAAAATCACCCTCTTCATTTGGAGAGGGTGATTTTTTATTATTCCACCACCTCATTCCCCAACCCGGATTGATTTCGGATTTCGGATTTGCGTTTTCGGATTTATGATATTTTGTTTTTTAATCCGCAATCGGCAATCCGCAATTGTAAGAGAAGGGTGGGGGAATAATAAAAAAATCCGCTCTGATCGAGCGGATTTATAAGTAAAAAAATAATTTACTTTTTAAATTTTTATCTCGCAGTTGTTAATGTATTTACTTCCATTTCAACCTTTCTCAATTCTTTAAAACATGCGCATTGCATAATATTGCTTTTCTCTTCACATTGTTCCTGCCCTTCGCAATTATAATATTGAACCGCTTTCTTTTTTATCGTTCCGTCTGAGTTCTTTATTGTTTCGACAAAATAAGTTACACTAACATCTTTTTTTAATGTGTCACATTTGATTTTTCTTTTTAATCTTTCCATGGCACTATATTAATAAAAAAATTTAACTATTGTAATTCTCTTTTTAATGCTTCCCTTTCTATTTCAAGCTGTTTTATTCTTTTTTCGACAATATCAAGTTCTTCCGGCATGGAATCTATCTCGATTCTCAGCTTGCTTGCCGCTTCATCAATAAGGTCTATCGCCTTATCAGGAAGGAACCTGTCGGAAATATACCTGTATGATAATGCAGCGGCGGCAACAATTGCTGAATCGGTTATTCTTACACCGTGATGAACTTCATATTTTTCTTTTAATCCTCTTAAGATTGAAATTGTATCTTCCACAGAAGGCTCATCAACAAGCACAGGCTGAAACCTTCTCTCAAGTGCCGCATCTTTTTCTATATGTTTCCTGTATTCATCAAGTGTTGTGGCACCAATGCAGTGAAGCTCCCCTCTTGCAAGTGCAGGTTTTAAAATATTCGCAGCATCAACAGCACCTTCTGCACTGCCTGCTCCAACAAGTGTGTGCAGCTCATCAATAAATAAAATTATTTCGCCTTCGCTGTTCTTTACTTCATTAACAATTGCTTTAATTCTTTCTTCAAACTGTCCCCTGAAGCTTGTACCCGCAATCAGGCTTCCCATATCAAGTGTGATAATGGTTTTTGATTTAAGATTTTCCGGAACCTCGCCCTTTACAATTCTGAATGCAAGCCCTTCTGCAATTGCAGTCTTCCCAACTCCCGGCTCACCAACAAGTACGGGATTATTTTTTGTCCTGCGTGAAAGTACCTGTAATACTCTTCTTATTTCATCTTCCCTGCCGATTACCGGGTCAAGCTTTCCCTGTTTTGCAAGCGAGTTCAAATCCCTGCCGTACTTTTTTAATGCCTGGTATGTTTCTTCAGGATTCTGACCTGTAACACGCTGGCTCCCCCTGATTTCCTTGAGTGCGTTTAATATACCGTCTCTTGTTATGCCCTGCTCACGGAGAAATTTACCTAGCTGTCCGTCTGACTCGGTTATTGCAATTAAAATATGCTCAATACTTACATAGTCATCCCTGAGATGACCTGCTACCTTTGAGCTTTCTTCAAGTACTTTGGATAAATTCTGGGAAAAATATTGATTGCCTGCAGCAGTTGAGACTTTAGGAAGATTATCTATCAGTCCGCCGGTTTTTATTTTCAGAAAATCAGCATCAACGCCTATTTTCCGTATCAATGAAACAGCAATACCTTCATTGCTTTCAATCATTGCAGCAAAAAGGTGTTCCGGCTCAATTTGCTGATTACCGTAATTCGAAGCAATCTCAGTTGATGCCTGGATTGCTTCCTGTGCTTTTATTGTAAACTTATTAAAATTAACTGCCACTTTTCAAATAATTAAAATTATAAACATAATTCTAATTCTTTCAACATAAATCCCGTTCCCTAAAAAATATATGTATTTTTACTACTGCAAAAACCTTACAAACATTATAAACATTATGAACATCAAAATCTCCGTATCATCTACGGGATTGCTTCGTTTCCAAGCTTATTTAGATCTTCCATAATCATAAATCATCAATCTCAATATAAATATAGGGTATAGTTCAAACTCGCAATTAACTTCTTCCTTTTAAACCTTACAAACCTTACAAACCTTACAAACCTTACAAACCTTATAAACCTTATAAACCTTATAAACCTTATAAACCTTATAAACCTTATAAACCTTACAAACCTTACAAACCTTATAAACCTTATGAACTAATTCACACTATTCAAGCTTCTTATAACAGGCTGGACTGAAAGCCCCCTGCTGCCGACTTCCTTCAATAACTCCTCGGCATTAAGCATTTGCCCGTAACTCCATATTTCTTTAAGAAAGCTCCCTGTTGCCCCGTTTATGAACCAATCATTTCCAAAATTATTTGTAAGATGTTCATTCAATGCATGCTGGAACATCCATGCTCTCAGATACCTGGCACAATAAAAATTCGAATCAACCGATGTTAAATATTCTGATGACGGATACTCCACTTTCATTATATCCGATGTTATTTTGCTGTACAGCTCCTTTTTTCCTTTTAATGACATATCCCTGTATAACTGCAATTCATATTGTATCTTTCCTGCATACCTTCTCAGCATCATCAGCTCATTCAGTAAACGCTGATTTAAATATTCCCTGCTGTTCAATCCGATAATTTTCTTAATCCATTGTTCATTGTTCAGAAGGTGGTCAAATGTCATTGCATAACCTTCAGTTACCGAGTTATCACCGTACCACTTAAATTCAAATTCAAGGTCGCTTTGCATATTGCCAAAGTGCTGTGCATGACCGAGCTCATGAAGGAACGCCATATAATCATCTTCCCCGCCCCGCGGATAAATGACAAGATAAATCTCTGACGGAATAACTACCGGACAGCAAAATGCCCGCGGTGATTTCTTATCCCTTATATCAATATCAAAATTTATATTCTTTCCCGCTTCAATATCCAATCCCATTTTACCGATAAACCCTGCGATGGTTGAGAACATTTTTTCTTTTGGGAAATATGAAGTGAACTCATTTGATTTGGATAATATCTGCAGGTCGAACGGCTTTAGCTCTGAGAGCTTCAGATTTAATTTTTCCTTTGCCGCTTTAGTAAGAAGCTCTACGTAAATGCTTTCCGTTTCTTTAACAAGCTCCTGCATATCTTTATCAATTGCAGATAAATTTATACCGGAGAGTTCCTCAAACATATGAAGCTTATCATTATATCCGTTTTTAATAGCATAACCGTTTTCCATGTAATAGATTTGCTCAACAATCGGGTTAAGCTCTGCTTCAATGAACCTGTTGCGTGCCTGCCAGATAGCTTCCCTTTCATTACGGGAGCCTGCATTGTATAGCTTTATAAGTGAGCTGCGGTATGAAACATCCTCGTTATTGTTCAGATGCAATATTCCAGTAGATTCCTTCGATAAGAATTTATTCTGAAGCTTGCTGGAAGTATTTAAGACTATCTCGCCATGAAATGATTCCAGTAAATACCTTAATCTTCTTTTTTCCGTCTTGGAAAAAGAGCTGCGGTATGCTTGTTTAATTGATTCAAGATTTTCAAAAGTAAACAGCGAAGGAAAAGCCGAATACAATGAAGTGAAATTTATGTCATCCTTTAAGCCGGCACCCTGCATGTAATATTCTCTTGAAAGCTGACGGGTGAAACTTTCCAGATCGGTTCTTAATCTATCTAAGTCCATCAGATACTATATAATTATACTAAAATAATAATTAAACAGGTTATTACAAATGAAGAAAAGAGTCAAGAGTTCAAGAGTCGGGAGTTCAAGAGTCGGGAGTTCAAGAGTCGGGAGTTCAAGAGTCGGGAG
>RPQH01000104.1 GCA_003820375.1 Ignavibacteriota bacterium | reverse complement strand
TGTGACCAAAGATGTTTATTTTATCAATCCTGTTTGCATCCATCCATTTCAAAACATCACATGCAAACAACTCCATGCTGAATGGCTCACCAGGGATTGGCTCTCCCCCATGTCCCGAAAAATTTATTGAGTGAACTTTGAAATGATCATTCAAAACATTCTTAAGTTCATTAAACTGAAATTTTGTGCCAAGTGCACCATGCAGTAAAAGTAAATCATTCATTTTACAATTATATTATTAATTTGATACGCAAAATAATGATTTATATTTTATTATGGAAGAAGCGAGTTTGGAGAGTGAATTACTCATCCTATGATTATGTATATTAAACCCCTGCAATTTAAAAATTAATGATGAATCTATAAAGTATAATCATAGGATGAGTAAAAAGAAGGATGAGTAAATAAAAAAATCCCAATCTACCTTTCAGTAAATTGGGATTATTGTAACTTATAAATTTCTTAGTTCATCTATCTTCTTAGTTTAATGAACTCTAAAAACTCAACGAACTCTTATGCTTCTACTTTGTCTCTTCTTTTCTTTAATCTTTCAGCCAGAGCATCTATTTCATCAAGAAGCTCTTTCGGTAACCTGTCACCGAATATCTTATAATACTCACGCATTTCATTCAATTCATTAAGCCCTTCTTCGGGTGATACTTCAAATAATTTCTCTAAAGTTTCCCTGCTGATATCAAGACCTGAAACATCGAACTCATTGATATCAGGTATCTTGCCCATAGGTGTTTTAATGAACTTCCCTGTTCCGTCAACTCTTTCAAGAGCCCATTTTAATGCACGGATATTATCGCCGTAACCGTGCCACATAAATTTCCCCTTCTCGTCTTTTCTGAACCAGTTAACATAAAATATCTTCGGTAACCTGGATTCATCAGATTTCTTTCCAATCTCGATCCAGTGCTTAAAATAGTCGCCCATATTATAACCGCAGAACGGCAGCATTGCAAACGGGTCATGTCTTAGCTTACCGATTGTACCGGCAGCGGCGGCTGTCATTTCAGATGATGAAGCGGAGCCCATATATACGCCGTGATTCCAGTCATATGCTTCGGTTATTAAAGGAATAACATTAGCTCTTCTTCCGCCAAAGAAAAATGCGGAGATAGGTACACCCTTCGGGTCTTCCCACGCAGGATCAATTACGGGACACTGTGATGCGGGAGCAGTAAATCTTGAATTAGGATGAGAAGAAGGTGTTCCGCAATCCGAAGTCCAGTCTTTTTTATGCCAGTCAATTAAATGAGCCGGTTTATCATCGGTCATACCTTCCCACCAAACGTCGCCGTCATCTGTATAAGCAACATTTGTGAAGATTGAATTCTCTGTCATAGAAAGCATTGCATTTGCATTGGTCTTCATTGAAGTACCGGGTGCAACACCGAAGAAACCTGCTTCCGGGTTAATAGCATATAATCTTCCGTCATCACCGAACTTCATCCATGCAATATCGTCGCCCACTGTTTCAACTTTCCATCCTGGAAGGCTGGGAGTTAACATTGCCAGATTTGTTTTACCGCATGCAGAAGGAAATGCTGCGGCAATATATTTCTTTTCACCGTTCGGAGGAGTTAAACCGAGAATCAGCATGTGCTCGGCAAGCCAGCCTTCATCATGTGCAAGAGCTGATGCAATTCTTAGTGCAAAACATTTTTTCCCTAACAGTGCATTTCCGCCATAGCCGCTTCCGTAAGACCAAATACTTCTTTCTTCGGGAAAATGAACTATGTACTTTGTAGTACTGCACGGCCATGAAACATCTGCTTTGCCATCTGTTAAAGGATAACCGACAGAATGCATACAAGGAACAAAATCACCGTTGCCTAAAACATCAAGTACTTTTTTGCCCATGCGTGTCATTATTCTCATATTGATTACAACATAAGGCGAATCTGTAATTTCAACACCGATGTGTGAAATGCGTGAGCCAAGAGGTCCCATACTGAAAGGAATAACATACATCGTTCTGCCTTTCATGCATCCTTTATATATATCATTCAATATTACTTTCATTTCTTTGGGGTACATCCAGTTATTTGTCGGACCTGCATCAATTTGTTTTTCGGAGCAAATGAAAGTTCTGTCTTCAACACGAGCGACATCTGTAGGATCTGAAACTACCCAATAGCTGTTCTTTCTTTGTTTTAATGGAATGAACTGCCCGCTATTCACGCACTGTGCAATAAGGTTCTGATTTTCTTCTTCTGAACCGTCGCACCAATGAACAGAATCCGGCTGGCATAGCTCAGCCATTTCCTTAACCCAATTCTTCAATTTTTGATTTTCTGTCATGTCTATCCTTTAAAATGTATTTATAAAAAACTTAAAATAATAAAATTTAACAGCTTATTGGATATAAACTGCTAAATTTTACCATCCCGGAGTTTTAATATCTACAAAATTACCAATAATATAGAAAAAATACTACTGAAAATGTAATATGAAATATTATACTCGAAATATCATTAAAAGATTCATCAAATCCTAAAAAACCAGTACTACAGGTTAGCTCTGATTACCGGATTAATATGATAAAAAGCTTCAACACAAGAAACACAAAGGTTACAAAGAACACAAAGAAAATTTTAGAAATAAAGTTAACGGCTATTCTTTGTTAACTTTGTGCTCTTTGTGTTTAATTAATCATTTAGTAAATAATGGAATTATAAATTTTTGTAAGATTTAATCATATTAATACGGTTAATCAGAGTTAATCTGTGGTTCAGACATTCAATCTGATAAATCATTTCAATCATATCAGAGTGGATTAGGTAATAAGAATTTTGTAATTTTGTAATAATCAAATTACAATAACATCTATGGCAAAAACAAAAATACAGGGTACAGGCACTGCTATAATTACACCTTTCAAAAAAAACGGTGCAGTCGATGAGAATGCTCTTCGTAAGCTTGTTGACTGGCAGATAAAAAACAAAGTTGAATTCCTCGTTCCATGCGGCTCAACAGGTGAATCAGCTACTATGACCCGCGGTGAAAGAAGAGCAGTGATTGAAATCGTGCTTGACCAGACAAACGGAAGAGTTCCTATTGTTGCAGGCACCGGTACTAACTCAACAACCGATTCAATTCATATGACAAAAGATGCAAAGCAAATTGGTGTTGATACGGTTTTGCTTGTAGGGCCTTATTATAACAAACCAACACAGGAAGGATTCTTCCAGCACTTTAAAACAATAGCTGAAGAGTGTGATGTGAAAGTTGTTTTATATAATGTGCCGGGAAGAACAGGAAGCAATATTTTACCTGAAACCACTCTTCGTCTTGCAGAAGAAGTTAAGAACGTTATTGCAATTAAAGAAGCTTCCAATAATCTTGAACAGATAATGCAGATAATCCAGCACAGGCCAAAAGATTTTGCCGTGCTCTCAGGTGAGGATTCATTAACTCTGCCAATAATTGCATCCGGAGGTGATGGTGTTATCAGTGTTGTATCAAATGAAGTACCAAAGGAATTCAGTGATATGGTAAGATTTGCATTACAGGGCAACATGCAGAAAGCTCAGGATATGCATTACAAATTATTCCAGCTTATGAAAGCAAACTTCATCGAGTCAAATCCTATACCCGTAAAAGCCGCACTGTTTATGATGGGAATGATAGAAGAAAACTACCGCCTGCCATTGGTGAAGATGGGTAAGAACAATAAAGATAAGTTTAAAAAGGTTTTGAAAGATTTGAAGCTGATACGTTAGGCACATTGCGAGCTATAGATTGTATTACCATAAATTGCGAGCCGGTGATTGTGTAACACTAAATTGCGAGCCACAGAGGCACAGAAGATTAAGATAAATATCAAGATGTTAGTTTACAGTTAGATCTTTCTTATAAAGAAGCGAAGCAATCCCTTAAATTGTTCGTATGATTTTTGAGATTGCTTCGCTTTCGTATTAAATTAAATAAAATCTAATTACAAATCATATATATTTAGGCAATTTATTATTATATCATCGGCTCGCAATTCATGATTTTCATGCATCAATTCTGATTTGTCTTATTACCAGGCTGATCATTTGGTTTCGTGTTATCGTTCTTCTTCGTATTGTTATTATTGCTTTTAGTATCGTTGTTTGGTTTACTGTCTATTTTTTTCTCAGGTTCTTTTTGCCTGGTTTCAGTTTTAGTTTCAGTTTTTCTTTCAGGTTCTTTTTTCTTTTCAGGCTCTTTATATTCCCATGTCGGTTCATTAGTTTTGGTCTCATTCCTACGGACTTTTTCTTCTTCCTTCTTTACCTTCTTATCATCTGAATACGTCTTTTTCTCCTGAGTTACTTTCTTTTCAACATCGGGATTCCGTTTCTTTTCTTTTTCAATTATTTCATCAACAGCTTTCTTAGTATTGTATTTGTTTACTTCTTCTGCTGTAATCTTTTCACCGGTTGATTTTTCATATTCTTTAACATCCGGTCCTTTATTTGTTACTTTCCCGTCTTCCAGTAAAATACTGCTTGCAAAAGTTGCTTTCTTCAGTATTTCTATATGTTTATCTTTAGGCATTACCATTCCGCCGTCATTGATGACATGCAGAAATGTACGCTTCTCCACAAACGTCCAGTGTTTTGTCCTGAACCTTACATGATGGCATCCATACCCGTGATGATGATGCCACCTAACCCTTGGTGAAAGCGGGTACCAGCCCCAGTAATCACCGTAGTACATCCAAACTACCCACGAAGGAGCCCAGACATAACCAGGTGACCAAACCCATCCCCACACAGGCGACCACCACCATCTGCCGTAATGATACGGCCTCCAGCCCCAATGATAATTTGAAAACCACATCCATCCGCAGTTTGTATATCTCCAGTAACCATTTGTGTAAGGTGACCATTCTTTATCAACATTGTGCGGTCGCCAGACATAGTCTGTGTTTAATTCATCATCAAACTCTTTATTATCTCCCACAACACTTTCAGAATCAACTTCTTCGGGGTTTACTTTTATCCATTCACCGTCTTCGGAAAGCTCATTCTTAATGGAATCAAATGTAATGACCGAATCCATTTGCTCGGCAATTATATCTGACGGGTAAGAATAAATTTCAGGTGAATTTGAAAATGAGATAGTGAATATGATGAAAGCAGCAAAAGGAATTATTATTTTGATGTTCATTTTTTACTCCTCGTACATCTTTCTATAAGTTTATTTAAACGCATCTTGACTCAGCGTTATTAATATAATAAATTTTTATTGAAAGCTGCGTAACAAATTGTAAATATTTGTTAAACAGAAACATGGAGTGCTGAGTAAAAGCCGGCGTAAGTTATTTTATCAATATAAGTTTCTTTGAATCCCTAAAATCCACTATCGAAGATCCAGCCTGGCGGACCTTCAGTATATAGTAATACACCCCGCTGGCAAAGCCGGCAGCATTCCATTCTGCTTCATATACTCCGGGATTTTGTTTTTGTTCCACAATAACAGCCACTTGCCTGCCTAATAAATCAAAAATTGTTAAGAAAACATTACTTGCGTAAGGAATTTCATAGCGAATTTTTGTTGATGGGTTGAAGGGATTGGGATAATTTTGAAATAATTTGAAATTTTGCGGGATTTCATTGCTGATATTTTTTATTCCGATTATATCCATATTCTCAAAATAAAATATCCCACCCTTGATATTTCCAACATATAAATCTTTATCCGTATCTGCATTTATATCAATTAAACTCGGAACTGAATTTGAGCCGATGTTTATATTAGCATAATTATCAGTTATTAAATTAAAATTGGGTGATGATAAATTACCGTCATTTTTATAATATGAAATTTTACCGTCTCGTCTGCCAATAAACATATCATAATCTTTATCACTGTCAATATCTGTGAACCATAAATTGCTTTCATCACCAACATCGATATTTAAATAAAAACTGCTGACCGGGTTGAATTCAAAATTTGATGAGCTTCCCGTATTTACATAATAGCTAATCCTGCCGTTCCAGTTACCAACAAATAAATCAAAGTCACCATCATTATCTATATCAACCAACTGCGGTGTACTTGACTGACCTACATCAACTGTATCAAACTGGATTTGCTGAATGCTGAATACCGGATTCTGTATTGTCCCGGTGTTCAGCAAATATCTAATCTTCCCATCATAGGCACCCAGCAGCATATCTTTTTTACCGTCATTATTCAAATCACCAAAGCACGGTGCATAATTAAAGCTTGTGAAAATTATTGGAAGGCTATCAGTAACAAGCTCAAATGACGGATTATTTTGTGAACCGGTATTTCTATAAAACAATATAGTTGCATGGTCACTTCCGATATATAAATCATAATCGCCGTCATTATCAATATCCGTAAATGCAGGAAATGAATTTGAAGCAGCATCAATACTAGTAATATAATTTTCTGTAATCTTGCTGAACTGCGGAGCATTAACGGGACCGTTATTTTTATAATAAACAAAATTATTTTTCGTCTGTGAGCCATACAGTACAGATGCAAAAAGGTCTTTCTTCCCATCATTATCAATATCATATAGTCTCGGCATATTATAACCGAGTGAGTGCCATGGAGCAGGATGCGGGTAAGATGAATCAGATAAAACAATATTCGGATCTTGCGGGGTACCGTTGTTCTTCAGAAAATAAATACTGCTTCCAAAGAAATCACCCCAATACAGGTCAAGGTCATTATCGCCATCATTATCCGAAAAATAAATTGAGCTTGCACCATGACGCGGGTCATCTTTAAGCAGGATATTTTTAGCATTATCTCCCCCACCGATAATTTCAATATTCTGAAAGAAGCCGGTGATAAATTTAAAATTGAAATTTTGCGGTGTACCTATATTTTCATAATATGTAATTCTTCCAACTGAGCTGCCAGTGAAAAAATCTAAATCACCATCTGCATTTATATCTCCAAATGCCGGAGTAGATATTGATTCGCTGATTATAGTTGAATCGGTATTGGTTTTTAATTCATTAATATAAAGCTCATAGACAGGATTAAGGGGTGTGCCTGTATTTTTAAAATATTTTACAGATTGAAAATTACCGCCTGTAAACAAATCATAATCATTATCGCTGTCAATATCAGCGAAGTAAAACCAGTTAGTAACAGGTAAATTTAAGAAACGGTAAGAATTAAGACGGAACACTGCGTTCGTATTACTGCCTTCATTCTTATAAAAGTTTAATGATGTATCCCTGTCATAAATAAAGAGGTCTAAGTCATTATCGTTATCGATATCAATCATCTGGAATCTGGGAATATCCAGTCCCCCGTTGAAAGGATTTACTGAAGCAATACCATTTATAGAAAATGGAATCGAGCCAAATCTCTGCTGAAAGTTCTGGCTGTAAATAATAACAGGAAAGATCATTATAAATATGTAAAATTTTAGATGTTTATTCATGCTAAATATATAACATTCAGGGATAAAAAAAATTCCCCTATGAAGGGGAATTATATATTACATGTACTTATGTAAAGGCAGTATAATGTTCTTTCGTTATTTGTTCTGTACTTTTTTGTTTTTTCTTTCCTTAAATTTTTTCTTTAACATCATTTTAATCTTAAGTGATTTCTTATATTTCTTCGGTTTATCTAAATTATTAACTTTTCCTTTAGCATCTTTTTCATATTTTTTAAAGTTCTCTTTAAAAAGCTTAACATCATTTATACCAATACTGGGTTTATTACGCTGGTACTTATAATCAATAATTTTTTCTTTAATATCCCTGCCTGTGTGTTTTTTTATGTCATTAACATCCGGTCCCCTGTTTACCATCCTGCTGTTTTCTTTTTTTATCTCAAGTACTTTTTTAGAATTCTTTATAAGCTCTTTGTTCTGTTTCCTGTCAATAATATTTGCTTTGGTTATGTCATTATCAAAATCGGATTTCTTAACAAATACCCAGTCAGCTTCTTTATTTTTATAATTATAATTATCTGTTGTAATGCCGTCTTCGGGTTTCCATTTAGCTTTAGGTGAAAGCGGCACCCAGCCGATATGTTCATCTGAAATTCTCCATGACACCCATGCAGGAGCCCACACATATCCGGGAAGCCATACCCATCCGTAATTTTTGGAATTCCACCACCTGCCGTAATGATAAGCAGCCCATCCCCATTTATAATCGGATGCCCACAGCCAGCCCTGATTTGTATATACCCATTTACCATTTGTAAACGGATGCCAGTCTGCATCTTTATTAATTGCAGGTTTCCAGATGAAGACACCTTCATCATCATTTTGCATAAAACCTGAAAAGCTCTGCCCTTCTCCTTCAAGCAAATCCTCGTTTATCTCTTCTTTGGATATTTGTATCCATTCACCGTCAGCAGCAAGCTCATCATAAAATGACTGGAAAGATACGGAAACTTCATACAAGTCTTCATCAACCTCTTCGAGTGATGTAAGTGAAACATCGATATTTTTGATTTTTTCGAGCAAAGCAGAATCCTGCTGAGCAAAGAGCAACGAAGCAGGAAAAAGCAGAAACAGCAAAAATTTACTTATTTTAAACATATTTTCAGCCTCCGAAATGGTTCGGTGGTTTGTTATTTAATTATTTGACAAGATAAAGCAGGAAAAGTTTAATTTAAATGGAAATAGGAGTTTAAATTTTTATAATACTCTCAATGGACATACGGGATTTATAAGGATTTCGTTTCTGTTCAAATTATGTATTGAATTAACTCTTTAATAACACTAACTTATTTATATCAACGTAGCAACAACATGAATAATATAAATAAATTATTCCTCTCTGTTATACTTGCTGTAACAATACTGCACAACAATACTTTCCATTCACAATGGCTAAAGCAGCAAGCACCCGTAGTTGACCTGTTATCATGTGTAAAGTTTATTAACCCAAACACAGGATGGGTTTGCAGTACAACCGATATTGGCAATGATACTTCATTTATTTTAAAAACCACCAATGGGGGAATTGACTGGTACAAACAATTTTTTGGCATTGGGCATTTAATGAGAACTGTCTTCCCGGTTAACAGCTCAACAATTTATGTGTGTGGAATAAACATTAATATGAATCCATTGCTGTTAAAATCCACAAACGGCGGACTTAACTGGGTTAACAAGCTTCCGCCTACTGCTCCGTACGATTTGTTCTTTTTTAACGCAGACAGCGGTTGGTATTGCAGTCAAATGTCTTCAGCTGATATAAGATTTACTACCGATGGAGGAACTACCTGGCAGCAAAGAGGAAGTGGTATAGTTTCTTTAGTGTATAGGTTATTCTTCATGAACTTTAACACAGGATGGTGCGGGGGTAATTCTTTTGTTCATAAAACTACAAATGCCGGTATTAACTGGACACAAATTGGAGTATTCAATTCAAATGTTGGTTCAGTTTACTTTTACAATCAAAATACCGGGTGGGCAGGGTTATCTAATGGAAAAGTTGCATATACATCTAATGGAGGAAACAATTGGACTTATCAGAATACACCAGTTGAAGGTGTTACTTATGGAATAACCGACCTGCAATTCTTTGATAACCTCAGAGGTTTTGCTGGAAACAAGTCTAATAAGATATTAAAGACATATAACGGTGGCCAGACATGGGGTTACCAGATTGATACAGGCTATTCAGAACGAATTTCTTTTATTGATTCATTAACGGGGTGGTCAGTTTTCTGGCACATAAGAAAAACAACTAATGGCGGCGGACAGGTTTTCTACAATACAGGTTTCACACCCGTTTCCAATATTGTACCATCCGTATTTAAGCTTTATCAAAACTATCCTAATCCGTTTAATCCATCTACAACTATAAAATTAGATATTGCAAAAGCTTCGGATGTAAGTTTATTTTTTTATGATATGCTTGGACGAGTGGTTTACAAGATAACAAATCAATACTTGAATGCCGGCAGTCATGAGTTTGTTTGGAATGCTGATGAGTTTTGTTCCGGTGTTTATTACTGCAAAATTATTACTGATGGCTATTCAGATACCAGAAAAATGATGCTTCTTAAATAAAGATTTACACAGTTAATGTTTTTTTATTAATATCCCTAAATAATAGGGGTAATTTATTTACTTAATAAATAAGAACATGAGAAATAAATTTAATCTGTGTCTCTCTGCTTTTCTTTTTGTAATATTGATTTCTTTTCAAATTCCAGACTTACTGTATGCACAATGGGTAAAGCAAAACGCACCTGTGCAGGGACTGCTATCTGATGTTTTCTTTATAAATTCTAATACCGGCTGGGCATGTACAATTACCAGTTCCGGAAACGACACATCATTTATATTAAAAACTACTAATGGCGGAACTAATTGGTTCAGGCAATATTTTGGGATTGGTCACGCATATAGAACTATATATGTCGTTGATATCAATACAGTTTTCTGCGGCGGGGAAATATTACCGAGTCATTTACCGTTATTAATGAAAACTACAGACGGAGGTTTTAACTGGATTAACAAAGCACCGCCATCTTGTGTTTATGATATATATTTCGCTAATGAAGACAGCGGTTGGTACAGCGCTCCTAATTCTACCCCGCAAATGAGAACAACAACAGATGGAGGTACTACATGGCAGGTTAGATCAAGCGGTATTACATCTTCATTATTTATTATAAGCTTTTTAAATTACCAGACGGGTTTTGTTAGTGGTTATTGTTATGTTTTTAAAACTACAAATGCAGGAATGAACTGGACACCAACTGGAACCTTCTATTCAACTATATCATCTATGTTTTTTCTCAATCAGAATTATGGATGGGCTGGTTTAGCCAGCGGTAAAGTTGCTCACACCAACAATGGAGGTTTTGATTGGATACTTCAATCAACTCCGGCTGAAGGGTCACCATATGGTGTAACAGATCTATACTTTTTCAACAACATGTACGGATATGCCGGGTCTGTTTCGCCCAAAGTTTTAAAAACATTCAATGGAGGGGTAACATGGGGTTATCAGATAGATTCAGGATATGCAGAACGCTTAAACTTTATAGACTCATTAACCGGCTGGACTGTTTATAATAGTATAAGCAAAACCACGAACGGAGGAGGGTCTATTATTTATGTCGGCTTTAACCAAACTTCAGTTTCCAGTGCTTCATCTTTTAAGCTGTATCAAAACTATCCAAACCCGTTTAATCCATCAACAACTATAAAAGTGGATATTGCCAAAGCGTCTGAGACAAGTTTATATATCTATGATATGCTTGGAAGAGTAGTATATAAAATTGAAAATCAATACTTGAATGCCGGCAGTCATGAGTTTGTTTGGAATGCGGATGAGCTTTGTTCTGGTGTGTATATGGCTAAAATAATAGCCGGTAATTTCTCCGATTCAAAGAAAATGATATTAGTAAGGTAGTTTTTAATAACTGAGCCCGCAATTTGGGTTTACTAATGAAGCAGTTTTCTTTTATTCAGGTATTGAAGCAATGCAGTATCAAATGGTGTTTGAGTTGAAAGCAGGACATAATCAATATTATTCATTCTACAGGCACGTTTATAATTATCTATGAATTCCTGCACGGCATCACGGTATGACTGCATCACTGCTATCGGCTGAGAGAGCATTTCCTTTTGTGTTTCCATATCCTTGAATATCGTCGGTGAATCGATTGCAAAGCTCATTTCAAGTGCATCAAGAACCTGGAATACTATTACTTCATTCCTCTTATAACGGAAATGCTTCAATGAGTTTATCACTGCCTGCTGGTCATCAAAGAGGTCACTGAATATTATCACCAATCCCCGTCTCTTTATTCTTTCAGCTATTGTATTTAATGCGGCGGCAGTATTTGTCTTACCCGAACCCTGCACGTTTGCCAATGTTGTCAACAAAAGCTTCAGGTTCTGGCTTGTTGCTTTGGGAGGTATGAATGTTTTCACATTTTCATCATACACAACAAGCCCTGCTGCATCTTTCTGGAATTGCATTAGCACTGCAATTGATGCAGCAAGGTAAGTCGCATACTCAAGTTTTGAGATACTTTTATTATCATGTTTTGGCAGTTCATCCGTATCTTTTTTCTTGAACAGCTTCCTGAAAGGTGTAAGCACATTCAGCTTGCTGTCATCCGATTTGAATGACATAGAGCGGCTTGCATCAAGAATGAGATATGATTTCAGGTTAGTCTCTTCTTCATATTGTTTGATATAATAGCGGTCTGTTCTGCCAAGAATTTTCCAATCGAGATATTTCAAATCATCACCGGGCATATACTGGCGGTGCTCGGCAAACTCTACACTGAACCCGTGGTAAGGACTTTTGTGCAGGCCTGCAATAAAACCTTCAACAACAAACTTAGCTTTAAGCTCTATGTTTGAAAGCTTTGATATTAAAGCAGGGTCCAGATATTTCCTGTAATCAGTGTTCACTTATTCTGTTTTCTTTTTTCCTTTGGATGCAGGTTAGCATCATCATTTACATTAGCATCTGTATTAACATCTGTGGGTGCATCATTAGGTTTTACTTCCTGCTTTGGCTTCTCATCCTGATTTGTTACCTTTGTTGTATCTTTTTTATCAGTATTGGTTGAGCCCTTAATAATATCTTCAATGGATTTATTTTCCTGGAGCATTCCGAGCATAATTCTTGCAGATTCACTCATCTTCTCATTCGGGTCTTCATCCTTCGGATATTTCTCAAGGAACTTCTGGTATGATTCTTTTGCCAGCTCTTTATTTGTCAGCATCTCGTCGTATATAAATGCAATCATAAACATACCATATTTAGAATCTTTTGAATTCGGGAATTTATCTATCAATTCTTTATAATACTTAATTGCATTTACATAGTCTCTGAGGTTATCAGAATATATTTTAGCAATATTGCTGTAAATATTGGGAGCATTTTTGGAATCCGGGTATTCTTTCAAAACTTCGATATAAATTTTGATAGCTTCTTCATATTGCTTTTTAGCTTCATCCGGTTTATTTTCGTTCTCAAGCCGTTTTGCCTCATCCATTTTGTTTTTAACTTCAAGAAGCATGTTTTCTTCTGAATTCTTTGTACATGAAGAAAATACAAAAAGTGACAATATCAGGGTTAAAAATATGTTTTTTATCATTTGCTTAATATAACAATTAAAATTATTGGAAAATTACAAACAAAGTTATAAAGACATGGAGTGATAATCAATTTAAAAAGAAATGATGTTGTAAACGCTTTTATTCGCTTACTAAGTATTTTAATAATAACAGTTTTTAATTCAAAGCTCTTCTTTTGATTTATAAATGTTAATATCAAATAATTGACAAAATACTCCTTTAGATTTATTCGAAATATATTTTAAACAGGAGTTAGAAGGATAAATCAATTAGTGCATTTTTCAATACATATTTTTTTCAATCTTCCAAAATCTAACCAAATCCGTGAGCAGTATTTTCAAACAATATTACGACATGCTTTTATTCATCTCTATATTAACAAAGAACGATTGCTGTTAACTGTATTCAACAGCTAATTCCACTATCATAAATTAGTATAGTAATCACTTATTGTCAAGTTTTATCTGAAAATAGTTTGGAGTGTGTTGAGTGCATAGAGTTTATAGTATGTTTTGAGTGCTTTTTTGCTTAAAAAACCTCACCCCCAGCCCCTCTCCATTTGGAGAGGGGAGCAGATACAAGCTCGTTACCAAGCTCCTGCTTGGTAACGCAGGGGGTGACTGAAGCTCATAATTCAGTATGATATTCCTTAAAGTATCTCTTTAACTCCCCAACATCAGCGACAATAATTTGCTACCGGATTTTTCCCATAACGATAATAGCTAACGATATAGTGAAGTTTTATTTTGCTAGAAAAATGCCGTTTCCGGCTCAAAATCGCAAATCTTAAATCGAAAATCTCACATTTCTGACGGCGTTATCTGCTTATACTGCAATGAGTTAACCCCTGTTTTCCAAAAACGATAACCCAACTTGATACCAACTTGAACCCAACTCCGACACAACT
>RPQH01000103.1 GCA_003820375.1 Ignavibacteriota bacterium | reverse complement strand
TTATAACTTTATAAACTTTATAAACCTTACAAACTGCTTTTTTCGTTCTTTTAACAATATAGTTTCTATTTATGCTGATTGTGTGCATTTTTTAAGGACTTGACAGCGTAACAATGTTATGTTATATTTGTAGCATGGAACAGAACTTAATATCAAAGAAAGAACTGCTCGACCTTATGGGAATCTCCTACGGGCAGTTATACAGGTGGAAAAGGAAAAACCTTATCCCCGAAGATTGGTTCATTAAGAAATCTTCCTTTACCGGGCAGGAGACTTTCTTCCCTAAAGAGAAGATGCTCAACAGGATAAGCAAGATAATGAACATGAAAGAGGGCTTATCACTGGAAGATATTGCCGGAATGGTCTCACCCAATCCTGTTAATGTCTCATTCACAAAAGAAGAGCTGATGAACCGCGGCATTATATCTGAGTTCACACTGAACTTCTACCTGGAACATCATAAGGGAATTGAGACCTTTAACTTCGATAACATTTTAGTATTGAATATTATTGACCGCCTATTAAAATCCGGCGACATAAATAAAGATGAAGGTGTGTTAATACTTAATACAATGGAAGAGATTTATCCGAAGTTCGAAGGAAAGCCGTGTGAGCTATTTGTAATGAGAAAGCTTGGCATCACATCATGCTGCATGAATGTTATACCGGGACAAATTTATTTTGATGAAGGAGTTAAAATAATTGCCCGCATAAACATTGCTGTTACTATCGAAGAATTAAAATTAAATATTGCATAACGGGAGGAAACATAAATGGAAACGCAAACAAAAAAAGATCTTAAAATAAACGGAGATGGAAGTGCATCCGGCGGTGTATATGAAGGTATAAAAATAAACGGCTCCGGCAGAATTACCGGTGATGTTGACTGCGAGTATTTTAAATGTAACGGTGATGCAAAAGTTATTGGCAGCCTTACTGCTCAATCTGCTAAGATAAACGGCTCTGCTTCTATAACGGGCAGCTTAAAAGCAGACGAGTTTAAAGTGATGGGGTTTACTAAAGTCAGTGAGAATGTAGAATCAAAAGATACTAAAGTCAGCGGACAGGCAGAGCTGGAAAAAAATATAAGCTCAGATAGTATTACCGTTAACGGGGAGTTAAAAATCAAAAATGACTGCAATGCTGAAGTATTTACTGTAAACGGGGCATTTACGATAGGCGGAATGCTGAATGCCGGAGAAGTTGAAATAAAGCTTTATGGTCCCTGCCGTGCAAAAGAAATCGGATGTGAAAAGATTGAAGTCAGGAAGGGCAATGCTTTCAAAATACATAATATTATAACTTCAATATTTCCATCATTTGATTCCAAAACATCACTCATAACCGATAGCATTGAAGGAGATGAGATATATCTCGAGAACACCAGGGCAAAAATTGTACGCGGTAATAATGTTGAGATTGGTCCCGGATGCGATATAGAACTTGTTGAGTATAAAACAACATACAAGAAGTCTGATGGAGCTGCTGTTAAGGAAGAAAAGAAAGTTTAAGAGTCGGGAATCTGAGAGTCGGAGAGTTTAAAGAAGATTTATAATTGGAGATAGACAAGGGGTTACTGATATAGATACTGAGGAATTTGCATAAGTGAAAGAATTTTGTTAACAACTCCAGACTCGGATTTCCGGATTACCCCTTGCTTACAATCCAACTTATGAGATTTACAATTGCACTTAGACAAGTCACATATCTCTGTCTGCTGCATGATTTTATTAATAATCCCGGATTAAATTTTAATCGCATACTCCTTGAAAATTCCTATTAACAAGGGGTTTATGTAAAATCTTCTTTTGTTTATAAAAACATTCTTCAAAATAATTAAAGTTTAAAACCTCCTATTTATAATAATTAAAGTTTTTATAATTAAATTTATTTTATGCTAAAAAATTATACAGGAATTTTATTCTCAATTTTCATTTTTGTTTCATATCTATATGCAGGACCTGCGGATTCTGTTAATTCATCTGCAAAGATATTTGGCAAGGTAACAGATAACGAAAGCAGGCCGTTGTACGGTGCAAATATAGTAATAGAAAATTCGATAGATGGAGCTACGACAGATTCATCCGGATACTTTGAATTTGAAACGGAAAAGCTCGGGCAGCAAATAATTTTGTTCACTGCAATAGGAATGAAGGATGAAAAAGTTGTTGTAAATATTGAGAGCGGCAAGAGCATTGAGCTTAGGGCTAACCTGTTAAAATCGGAAGTTGAAACGGATGAGATACTTGTAACGGCAAGTTCATACACGTCGGGGCAGAATTCACATGTAACAATTACTCCGCTTGAAATAGTGAGAATACCCGGCTCTGATGCTGACCTTTACCGTGCTTTAACGACATTTCCCGGTGCCAACCAGGTTGATGAAGGCAGCAAGCTTACTGTAAGAGGCGGAGATGCAAATGAAGTGCTTACAATTCTTGACCAGGCATCGCTTTATAACCCTTTTGTTTTTGATGATGATTTCAACAGCTCATCTTACTCAACAGTAAATCCATGGGGATTAAGAGGAATAAATTTTTCCAGCGGCGGGTTCTCGGCAAAGTACGGTAATGCATTATCTGCAGTGCTTGACCTTAAATCATATGAAATGCCGCAGGGAACCGGAGCATTTCTATTCTGGGGATTAGCTAATGCATCTGCATCAGGTGTGTATTTATCTGATAAAAGAAAGTTCGGAGCAACGTTTGATATTAGCACAACATTCCTTGAACCGTATTTTAAAATTAACGGAAAGCTTGGAGCTGAGTTTAACCCTACACCTCTTGCACAGGGACTTGGAGGAACACTTTCGTATAATTTCGGAACGGCTTCTTATTTAAAATTATATGCCAATTATAATTTTGATAAATCCGGCATAAGAAATTCAAGCCCTTCTTATGACGGATACTATAACTCGAAGTCTAAGACTTTGTTTGGAAATTTAGCGTTCTCTTCACCGCTTGGTTCAAGATTGCTGTTTAATTCAGGACTATCTTACAGCAAACATATTGAAGGTGTTAACTACGGTGTGTTGAATACTGATAACTCTGAAGTATATACAAAATTCAGGACAGACCTTTCTTACCAGTTATCAAGAAAAGTTAATATTAATGGAGGTGGAGAGTATGAATACAGTGAAAACAATTTTAACGGTACTGTTCCTTTGCTTCAATATAACTTAAGGTTAAATGCTCCGGCAATTGATATAAACGGTAAGAAAATTTCAGGAAGAGTGGGTGGTTATTTAGAATCACAAGTGAAGCTGACGAAAAGTTTTTTTGTTATTGGTGGGTTGAGAACCGATTATCATACACTATCAAAGAATGCAGTGCTTGACCCAAGGTTTTCGATTGGGTTAAAATTTGCTGAAGATAATGTTGTAAGGGGAGCAGTAGGAATTTACCACCAGTTCCCTTCACTTGAGTATTATGCACAATCGAACAACAATGATTTAAAACCGGAGAAAGCTATTCATTATATATTAGGATATGAAATTAACAAGATGGATGGTTTGTTCCTTTTCCGTGTAGAAGCTTATTATAAAGATTACAGGGACCTTGTGCTCCAGGACCAAAACAATTTTCTTTATTATTCAGGCGGCAAGGGTTTTGCAAAGGGCGTTGATGTATTTTTGAAATCCAAAATTACAAACAAATATTCAGCCTGGATATCGTATGCATATACTGATTCAAGAAGAAGGCAATACAGTGCAACTCAGCAGACATCAGCTAATTATGATATTACACACAGCTTAACGGGAGTATTAAGCTATTCGGTGAATGATGCACTTACACTGGGCGCGAGTTACAGGATTTCAACGGGTAAACCTTATACACCTGTTACAGGGAGCATGTTCGATTCATCTCAAAGCTTATATATCCCGTTTTATGGTGAAACAAACAGCGGAAGGTTTCCCACTTATCACAGGATGGATGTAAATGCACAGTATATGTTTTCATTATTCGGTAAATTTGCAATTGCAGTATTCCAGGTTAGCAATGTGTTCAACAGTAAAAACCTTTACGGCTATACTTATAATTTTGATTATTCAAAACAGTTAGATATAGTATCAACAAACAGAAGAACAGTATATTTTGCTTTGGGGCTGGAACTGTAGCAATGCAAAATGAAGAATGAAGAGTAACAAATGAAGAGTCGGAAAGTGCGTAAGGTGACTTGAAAGTTGAATAGTTGGAATCCGTCAAGGAGAATGAAAGTTATGGGAGATTCAGTTCCCCCTTTCGAAGGGGGTTAGGGGGATGATTATTTTCTTAATTAGAAAATTTGTAATGATTGTATTATGTAATTTTCTATCACTTATAATTTTTTTGTTAATTACAGAATCATCCCCCTAACCCCCTTCGAAAGGGGGAACCAGATCCTGGGTGTTTTATCGTACTGCCTGAGCAGTTAGTAACGTAACGTAGTATTTACCGGAAAAGTAATAAAGCAAACTTCAATAAATATAATAATTAAAGGAGAACAACAAATGAAAAAAATATTAATCTCATTTACAATCCTGCTGGTATCCATGTTCGTAGTAAAATCTTCTTATGCCGATGATTTTACGGAAGCAATTATGAAGGCAAAGAATCATTATAAAGAAGCTTCAGATAAAAATGATATTTCTTCATTGGCAAAAATAAGAGGAGAGTTTGAAAGGATACTTCAGCTTAAAAAGAACCAATGGCTGGTTAACTATTATCTTGCTGATATAGATTTTATGATGTCATATGATGCAATGGAGAAAAAAGATAACGATGCGGTAAAGAAATACACGCAGTCTGCTCTTGACCTGCTTGATAAATCAACCGAATTAAAAGATGATTTTGCTGAAGCATACATTCTGAAAATGGCTGTACAAAGCAACAGGTGGATGTATGAAATGGACAAGATGAACGACATTATAGCCAAACAGGCAGAGGCAAAAGATAAAGCAAAACAGCTTGAACCGGAGAATCCAAGGTTCTATCTTATTGATGGAATGAATTTGTATTACACACCCGAAAGCTTTGGCGGCGGTCCTGATGTCGCATTGCCGTTATTCCAGAAATCATATGAATATTTCCAAACTTTCAAGCCGAAAGATGAAACCATGCCGGACTGGGGTTATGACCTTGCTGCCGGAATGATATCTCTTTGTATGATTAAAAAAGACAACATGGATGAAGCAAAAAAATACCTGGATAAAGCTCTTGAAATAAATCCTAATTCCGGTTTTGTGAAGGCAAACGTACAATCAGAATATGATAAGAAGGTGAATAACAAATAACAAATAACAAATTACGAATTGCAGATTAAAGATTGAATTCTCCAGGGTGGATTGGAAGATTGGAAGATTAATTTGATGACTCCCGCTTGCCTGCCTTTGGCAGGAAAGGATGACATTATTATTTAAAGAAATTGGTAGTAGGAAATCGTCACGTAGTTACGAAACATATTAATTTACAAACCCCCTCTGCTTATCCTTTGCTGTAGAGGGGTATTTTATTATTAACCTCAACATTTTTTCGAATAATCTCATATAAATTTTAAGACAATGTTTATCATTGACTTAAATGACTTAATTAATAATATTTAACCTGTTCTCTTATTCCCCTATTATCAACTTTATAAAATGAGGTAAAAAATGAAAAAGCTCATTTTACTGTTTTTATTCTTCTCAATTTTCTCCGGCTTAATATATTCTCAACCGGTTAATGCTGTAACTAATAATCCACTTATTAAAGGAAATGAAGGTCTGCTTGGTGCCCAATGCGTTGATGGAATAGTATATGATGACAACACATGGGAAAATGGAATTGGAGTTTCCGGAAGTGGAATTGGGAAATTAGTAATGTTGTTAACTCCATCTTCATATCCATACACAATCAACCAGGTATGTTTAGCTTTGACAAGAGTCGCTGCCGGTTCTCCAAACTGGACTTTTGATATAATAATTTATGATAACACCGGTACAGGCGGTTCACCCGGTAACCAGGTTGCAATATTTACAAATAAAACCGCATCAAATGTTCCGGTTTGGCCAATGGTATCTTGGTTTGATTTCACCGGACTCACAGGTATTCCTGTATTAACTACCGGACAGAGCTATTATGTTGGTATGAGCTGGAATCTTTCAACGCAGGGTTCTCACTACATTGGGGTAGATGAGTCTGCTACAACACCCCTCAGATTATGTTACTCAAATAACGGTTTAGGATGGATTCTTTTAGGCGGAACTCACAAAGCCCTCGGTATCAGAGCTGATGGCTTTCCTGTTTTACAACATAACATTGCTGTTGGTCCCTTTCTGAGCTTACCGGCATTATTCAATAAAAACGTTATGAAGACAATTAAAGCAAAAATTGCGAACTTCGGTTCATCGAATGAGACAGGTATTCCGGTAAAGTTTTTTGTGCAGGGAGTTCAGGTTAACACAATTTCACTCAACTTAAATGCAGGTGCAGTTGATTCAGTTGCTTTTAGCTGGACACCCCCGGATACAGGTAACTATAACCTTAAGATAGTATCTGCTTTAGCAAATGATGAATTCAGAGCAAATGACACAGTATCAACAACCGTTCAGGTGTATCCTCCGGGATATTATCAGGTATGCTGGGGTACAGGAGCAACTGCTGTTGGATATCCGTTTTTCACTTCATATATGGATTCAAGAACCGCTATGCTGTATCTCGCAAGCGATATTGGAACCGGTGCTAGCACAATTACAAAGATAGGTTTCTCAGTAGTAACAGCATCTCCTCAGGTTATGAATGGATTCATGGTATTGATGAGAAATACCACTGCAAACACAATTTCATCATACGGAATAGGAATGTATGAAGTATACAGCGGAACGTACACAGTCCCCGGAACCGGCTTGCAGTACATTACGCTGACAACTCCATTTGTATATACCGGTGGAAACCTGTTAGTGGAAATTTGCTTCAATAACTCAAGCTATACATCAAACTCAACAGTATATTCAACGGCAATAACAGGCAGATGCTATCATGCTCATCAGAACCTTCCTTCAGATAACGGATGTACGATAATTGACATGGGTACTATACAGACAACATTACCGAATGTTTGTTTCCAGGGAATAATTACCGGAATAAACGGAAAAACTAATAATGGTATACCGGATAATTTTTCACTTGAACAAAATTATCCTAACCCATTCAATCCAAAAACAATTATCAATTATCAATTGCCAATCAGCAATTATGTGAAGCTAACAATATTTGATGCATTGGGTAGAGAAGTAGCTGTATTAGTAAATGAAAAGCAAAGTGCCGGCAATTACAGTGTGGAATTGGATGCTTCAAATTATTCCAGCGGATTATATTTTTATAAACTGGAGTGCGAAGGGTTTAGTGATGTGAAGAAGATGTTAATTGTCAAATAGTGAGATAGCGAAATAGTGAAAGGCAAATAGCAAATAACACAAAAGCCGTTAATGAAACGGTTTTGTGTTTAGCAACCTCTTTTCTTGTCATTCCCGCGAAGGCGGGAATCCATTAGAAATGATACTGAGAATCTTTCAAGATGAAAATTTCCTTTTTTATTACCTTCGTGTTTATCAAAATCTACAATTGTTGTGTTCATCCTTATCAATACAAATGGATTCCCGCCTTCGCGGGAATGACAAGAAAAATCACTCTCTCAGCTTTTGCAATTCTTTGAATAACTGTTCTTCCTTAGCTGATAAATGTTCAGGTATATTTATATTCAGCTTCAGGTACAGATTTCCAAATTCGTTTGCGTGTCCGTATTTCGGCATTCCGAGTTTTTGAAGCCGCAGAAGCTTTCCATTCTGCGAACCTTTCGGAATATCTACCTTTACATTCCCTTTGAATGATTTGAATGATGCCTTGCCGCCAAGTATTGCAGTATATAAATCCACATCAATATCAGCATAAAGGTCATCACCTTTTCTATCAAATACAGGGTGCTTGGCAATCTTAATTGTTAACAGCAGGTCGCCGGGTGTACCACCCTGCATTCCCGGGCTTCCTTTTCCGCTAAGCTTTAATAAATGCCCGTCAGTAATACCCGGCTTAATATTTAACTTTATTCCCTGTCCGTTTATTGTAAATATTTTTTGAGCACCGTGATATGCATCTTCAAGAGTTATTTCAAGTTCTGCGCTCATGTCTTCACCTTTAGCCACAGTTGCTCTTCTGGCTCCTCCGGTTCGGTTTCTTCTTTGCTGTGATGCCCCAAATCCCTGACCAAACAGCATATCAAAGAAATCCGAATATCCCGAATTTCCAAATATATCGCTGAAATCACCTTCATAAGAATAAGTTCTTCCGCTGCCCTGGCTTGCATACTGTGACCAGTCAAATCCGCCCTGCTGACCGCCATGCTGTTCATATTGCCGCCAGTTTTCACCCAGACGGTCATATTTCTTCCGCTTCTCAGGGTCACTGAGAACTTCATTTGCCTCATTGATTTCTTTGAACTTCGTTTCAGATGCTTTATCACCTTTGGTCTTATCTGGGTGATATTTTACAGCTAGTTTCCTGTATGCTTTCTTTATTTCATCCTGGGTTGCATTTTTCTCAACTCCAAGAACTTTATAATAATCTTTATATTCCATATTTATCTGTATTTAATAACACTAAAATTTATAAAAATATTTCCAATAAATATGTAATAATATTTATATCTATTAATTTATCAGATTAATCAGATTTATCAGATTAGTCAGATTACAAATTGAAAAGCTTGAACCCCAGATTAACCCAGATTTATATGATTAGAATGATTAAACCTCACTACCATTATAATTAATTCTTAAATTTAATATATAAGGACTTAACACACCCGCTTGCAGCAGACAGGCGTGACAATTCTTATAAGCCGTGGTTATTAAAAACATAAAAGGAAACTGCTCAGTTGCTTAAAGCCCGTGGTTATTTATTATTCTCTTTGTTCATTTTTTGTCCCTGAGAACTTCCTACCAGCATGCAGGTGTGTTAAAGGCATTTAATCATATTAATCAGGTTAATCTGTGTTAATCCGTGGTTCAAGCTTTTCAATCTGTAATCTGACTAATCTGATAAATCTGATAAATCTGATTAATCTGACTAATCTGATATATCTGTCATAATTGCATTCTAACTATAAAAGTATTAATTTTGCCCCTCTTTAGTACTTGAAAAGTCAATTTTTATTTACATCAAAAATTAGTAAATTTGATTTCGCACTAAAGTAAAATATTACTTAACAAAATATGAAAATCTCTGATATACTAAGTACTGATGTAATAGAGGTAAATTTAGATGTAAAAGACAAAGATGACTCGCTGAATAAGATAATCGCAATAGCTGCAAAATCAGGCAAGATGCTTGACCTGAACAAAGTAACAGAAACAATTTTTGAACGTGAAAAGCTGGTATCAACAGGTGTAGGAAAAGGTTTTGCGATACCTCACGGTAAAACAGATTCAATCAGTGATACAGTAGCTTCTTTTATAATAACAAAGGAGCCCATTGATTTCGATTCAATAGACGGCGAACCTGTAAGGTTCATATTTCTGCTTGTGGGAAAAGAGACACTTCTTAACACTCACATAAAGCTTTTAAGCCGCATCTCGAGATTAATGAATAAGGATGAATTCAGAGATAAGCTGTTAAACGCAAAGACAAAAGAAGACGTGCTTAAGATTTTTAAAGATGAAGAGCAGAATTATTTCGATATATAATTTAAAGCTTAAGCAAAGCCGCAATATAATATCATATCGGGATTCCTGTTCGTTTTTTCCAATCTACAAAAAAATAAAAATAACATATGGCTAAAAAATTAGTTTATTATTTCGGCGGTAAGAAAGCCGATGGCAAAGCAGAGATGAAATCATTACTCGGCGGTAAAGGTGCAAACCTTGCCGAGATGGTTAATTTAAGGTTACCCGTTCCTCCGGGATTTACAATTACTACAGAAGTCTGTACTCATTTCTATAAGAACAATAAAAAATATCCTCCCGAGTTAAAGAAACAGGTTCAGCTCTCACTTAAGAGAGTGGAGAAAGAGCTTGGAGTAAAATTCGGCGATAAAAATAATCCGCTTCTTTTATCGGTTCGTTCCGGTGCAAGAGCTTCAATGCCGGGTATGATGGATACTATTTTAAACCTTGGCTTAAACGATGAAACTGTTCTTGGGCTTATTGCTAAAACGGGCAATGAAAGATTTGCTTATGATTCATACAGAAGATTCGTGCAGATGTACGGCGATGTTGTTATGGATCTTAAACCGCGTACTGAAGACGAGCAGGACCCGTTTGAAGTATTGCTGCAAAATAAGAAAAACTCGAAAGGTATTACTCTGGATACAGACCTGACCGCACAGGACCTTAAAGAGCTTGTTCAGGAATTCAAAGCTGAAATAAAAAATAAGCTTGGTAAAGATTTTCCTGAAAATCCTGAAGAGCAGTTATGGGGAGCAATCGGTGCTGTGTTTAGCTCATGGATGAACGAAAGAGCTATCGTTTACAGGAAGCTTAATAATATTCCCGCAGAGTGGGGAACAGCTGTTAATATCCAGTCAATGGTATTTGGGAATATGGGTATTGAATCAGGTACGGGTGTTGCTTTTACACGCGATGCTGCTTCAGGTGAAAATATATTTTATGGTGAGTACTTAATGGATGCACAGGGTGAAGATGTTGTTGCCGGTATCAGGACTCCGCTCCCAATCTCAAAATTGAACGAGCAGAATCCTGTATTATATAAACAGCTTGATAACATAAGGATTAAGCTGGAAAAACATTACAAGGACATGCAGGACTTAGAATTTACAATTCAGCAGGGCAAGCTTTATATTTTGCAGTGCCGTGTTGGTAAACGTACCGGTCTTGCTGCTGCAAGAATTGCTGTGGATATGGTAAAAGAGAAATTAATATCTGAGAAGGAAGCATTGCTCCGTGTTGAAGCAGACCAGCTTAACCAATTGCTGCGTCCTGTATTTGATATGAATGAAAAACGCAATGCAATTAAAGAAGGAAGATTGCTTACAAAGGGCTTGAATGCAGGTCCCGGTGCAGCAACAGGACAAATATATTTTAATGCTACCGATGTTGTGGAAGCTGCTGAAAGAGGCGAGAAGGTTATACTTGTCAGAATTGAAACTTCTCCCGAAGATATTAAAGGTATGAATGCTTCTGAAGGTATATTAACTTCACGCGGCGGTATGACATCACATGCAGCACTTGTTGCACGCCAGATGGGTAAGGTCTGTGTTGCAGGATGCAGTGCTCTTGAAATTGATTATGCCGCAAGAACTATGAGAGTCGAAGGTAATGGTACAGCTGTCATCAGGGAAGGTGAGTGGATTTCAATTGACGGAACAACAGGTGAAGTGTTAGAAGGAAAAGTAAATACAAAGGATTCAGAAATACTGCAAGTTCTGCTTGATGGAACAATGAAGCCGGAAGAATCGGAATATTTCAGGGTATATGACCAGTTAATGAAATGGTCAGATAAATTCAGAAGGTTAAAAATAAGGACAAATGCCGACCAGCCCGACCAGTGCGCAAATGCAGTTGCTTTCGGTGCTGAAGGTATCGGTCTTTGCAGAACCGAGCATATGTTCTTTGGCGGTGATAGAATAGATGCTGTCAGAGAAATGATTCTTGCCGATAATAAGGAAGAAAGAGAAGCAGCATTAGAGAAAATATTCCCATACCAGAAAGAGGACTTTATTGGAATATTCAAGGAGATGGGCGGAAGACCGGTAACAGTGAGAACACTTGATCCCCCGCTCCATGAGTTCCTGCCGCATTCTGAAATAGAACAAAAAGATTTAGCAGCAAAGCTTGGCAAAACATATGAAGAAGTAAAAGCCAAAGTCGATAGCTTGCATGAGTTCAATCCTATGATGGGTCACAGAGGCTGCAGGCTTGGTATTGTATATCCCGAAATAACTTACATGCAGGCAAGAGCTATACTTGAAGCCGCTGCAGAATGTATCAAACAGGGATTAATCGTTCATCCTGAAATTATGATACCGCTTGTCGGACATTACCATGAGCTTGAGAACCAGGCAAAAGTAGTAAGAGAAGCAGGCAACAGAGTGATTAAAGAAACCGGCGTTAACCTTGACTACCTTGTAGGAACAATGATTGAAGTACCCAGGGCTGCATTAACCGCAGACCAGGTTGCAAAATACGCGGACTTCTTCTCATTCGGTACAAACGATTTAACACAGCTTGCAATGGGATTATCGAGAGATGATTCAGGTAAGTTCCTTCCGTATTACGTAAGCTCAGAAATATTGCCGTATGACCCGTTTGTTACAATAGACTCTGGTGTTGGCGAATTGGTAAAGATAGCGGTTGAAAAAGGAAGAAGTGAAAAGCCGAAATTGAAAATCGGAATTTGCGGCGAGCACGGCGGTGACCCGCAGACAATTGGTTTCTGCAACAGCACAGGGCTTGATTACGTTAGCTGTTCACCGTTCAGGGTACCTATTGCAAGGTTAGCGGCTGCAAGAGCTGCATTGCTTTCGGAATCAAGAAACGGTAAGCCGGCAGCAAGGAAAAAACCGGCTGCAAAGAAACTTATTAAAAAAACAGCTAAGAAAAAAACAAGAAGGTAAACATTTTTCCCATACTCCCCCTCTCCAAATGGAGAGGGGGCAGGGGGGTGAGGTGAGTTAATTTGAAATATCTTTTTATAATATTAGTATCATTAGTTCTTCTTTCTTCCTGCGGGAAGAAGGAAGAACCTGATTTTGTTGATGAAAATATCAAGACTACGGAACCGGATAAGCAGGATGTTAAATCCGATTCTAAGAGTGAAGTAAAAACAGAACCGAAAGATACATCAGGTCAGGTTGATAAATATAAGAAACCTCAGCTTAAACCCGAAAGAGAAATAACCCCATCAGAAGCAAAAAATTTTACCGGCAAGGCAGTTACGGTTACAGGATTTATCGCAGATGTAAATATAAGAGAAAAAGTTGCCTATCTTAATTTCACAAACAGGTACCCCGATAATGATTTTACTGCCGTAGTGTTTGCAAGCAAATATGAAGAATTTGGAGATTTAAGCAAATACGAAAACAAGAACGTAGAAGTCACCGGCATTGTAAGCACCTTCAAAGACAAACCGCAGATAGTACTCAATGATAAGAGCCAGATAAAGATAAAGTAGTTTATAAGGTTTATAAGGTTTGTAAGGTTTGTAAAGTTTATAAAGTTTATAAGGTTTATAAGGTTTATAAAGTTTATAAAGTAAGTGCATAGAGTGTAAGGAGCAGTGTTAGGTTATTTGGGAGTAATTGAGATTATTCTTATTTACTTTAAGATAATTGTGTTAAAGTCCATACCTATTTGAAAGACCAACGCCCCGTCGGACTGACAATGCATTTAACTTACTTAAGTGATGATACGCAAAGAATGAAAATCTCGAAGGGATGATATTTTGGTAGCAATACATCTCGGGCATGAAGGAAAATCCGGAAGGGATGACATTATTAGTTTTTAAAGAATATCAATAGTTAATCTCAATCATTAATAATGTCATCCCTTCGGGATTCTATTTCCGGGTGAAAAATTCATTCTACCAAAATATCATCCCTTCGGGATTTCTTCTTTTTGCGTAAGGTGTATTACTTAATTCTTTGCGGTCTTTGCGGCTTAGCGTGATGGTACACCGGCAAAAAATCAGAGTTGGGTTCAAAACAGTGCTAAGTTGGGTTCAAGTTGTGTCGGAGTTGGGTTCAAGTTAGTATCAAGTTGGGTTATCGTTTTTGGAAAACAGGGGTTAAGTCATTGCAGTATAAGGAGATAACGCCGTCAAATTCATCGGGATGCTATGAATAAAATGGCGATTATGTAAAGAAAATGCGGTTTTTTCCGAAAAATAAAACTTCACTATATCATTAACTAAAATAGCTATATGAATTTATAATAGTGAATAATTTGTCGCTGGGAATGGTGGAGTTAAAGTGATACTTGAAGTTCTTCCGGTTCATTTAAGAATCATCCCCCTAGCCCCCTTCGAAAGGGGGAACTGCTTTCTATATTAATCCTCTAATATTAAAAATCCCGGTTCTGACATGTTTTTAATGGGTAATTAAACTATTTTTAGTTAA
>RPQH01000102.1 GCA_003820375.1 Ignavibacteriota bacterium | reverse complement strand
TAATCCGTCAACAAGCATAAAATTTGCTTTAGCTAAAGCCGGTTTAGTATCAATAAAAATATTTGACGTATCGGGAAGGGAAATCCAGGAGCTTGTTAACAGCAATTACAATGCAGGCAGCTATGAAGTGAAATGGAATGCAAATAATTATTCCAGCGGAATTTATTTTTATACTATAAAGACAAATGGTTTTACAGAAACAAAGAAAATGATTTTAATAAAATAATAACTACAACAAAAAGGAGAGACTGATGACAACAAACACTTTTAAAATACTTATTGCAATGTCCGGATTAGTATTTATCTTAAATTTTACAGGATGCGATGAAGGAGGCGGGATAACTATTCCAAGCGGAGCATCTGAATTGACTGTAAGCGTTAAATCGGATGATAATATCACAGATGCAGCCCTGGTCATAACCCAGATTAAAGCATTAATCACAGATGTTGAATTTGAGAAAGAATCCAACGGAAAAGATGAGCTGCACCAGAGAGGACCGATTGCAGCAACCTTTAATACTGACGGTTCATTAACAACACTTGGCACACAGTATATTATCAGAGATATTTACACAAAAGCTAAATTTGTACTCCATAAACCGGAAGAAAATGAAACTGTAACAGACCCTGAATTCAAAGAAGGTACAGGTGAAAGCCAGAGATATTCATTTATTGTGAAAGGCACATATAACGGAAACAGCTTCGTTTATAAATCAAAAAAATCAGCAAGTATTGTAATTTTATTTGACGGCAGCGAAAACTTAAATCTTAAGACAGCAAACATAACTATAGCGTTTAATAAGCTAAAATGGTTTAAAAATGGTCCTAATGAAATAAATCCAAGTGACCCGCTGTATGAAAACCAGATAGATGACAATATTAAAAATTCATTCATGAAGGTATTCAGGGATGATGATAAAAACGGACAACCTGATAATTGAAAATTGGGGTTAATTTAAATCAGACGGCTCAGTAATAATGCTTTATAATTAAATAATAGCTTTGCTTAGCATAATTGGCTCCTCACCAAGTACAGCAAGTGAAGGTAATTACTGAGCCGATCTGAACTTAAAAGTGAAAAGTTTAGCTCAGAAATTCAAAAATATTTTTTAAACCAATAAAAAGGAGAAGCCATGAAAAAATTTATAAGACAAAACATCAAATCTCCGGTTGCGATTATTCTCTTTTTGATGGTAAATACAGCACTTTTATATGCATACCCCGAAGGTGTAACGGGCAGAACTTTAAAAACATCCACATCGGGATGCGGGGGCTGCCATGGATCAACACCTGCAACAGATGTAATAGTTACAATAAGCGGACCTGACACGTTAACAACAGGACAAACGGGTCAATACACATTAACAATTTCCAAAGCTTCAAAATCAGGTGCCGGACTCGATATTGCGGTCAGAAGCGGAGCCCTGAATGCAGTCTCTTCCAACATTCATTTATCCAATGGTGAGCTTACACACAATGCAAATATATCAATGACAAATGGCAGTGTTATGGTTCAGTTCGGCTATACGGCTCCTTCTATAGCAACAACCGATACAATTTGGGCAACAGGACTTGCAACAAATAGCAATAACAATACAAGCGGTGACGACTGGAACTGGGCTTCCAGAAAGAGAGTTGTTGTAAGGACTTTAACTGCAATTAATAATATATCAAATAAAATTCCGGGAAGCTTTTCACTCATGCAGAATTTTCCCAATCCTTTTAATCCGTCAACTAAAATAAGGTTTAATGTTCCCAAAAACTCTTTTGTTAAACTGAGCATATTTGATATGAGCGGAAAAGAAGTTGATATTATTGCAAATGGTGAGTTAAGTGCCGGGGAATACGAAGTAAACTGGAATCCGCGTAATTTAGCAAGCGGGTTGTATTTCTATACATTAAAAGCTGCAGATTTTTCAGAGACCAAAAGAATGATTCTTATTAAATGATTTCTCCTTAAATACTTTACAGTTTCTCCTGTAATGTAGCAAAAAGGCATAGCAGAAATGTTATGCCTTTTTTTTATGTATTCAAAGATTGAAAAATATTGGATAAATTGCAACGTAATATATCTTATTATCGTCAAAAAGAGATATAGTATTAAACTTTTAAACTTATGAAAACACTACACAAAAACATTATTTTTGCAGTATTATTTTTCTTTACTGCAAATTTTTATATAACATACTCTCAAACCGGGACTGATGAAGAAAAGCTCAAAGGTCTTGACGAATATATAGAGCAGGCAATGAAGGATTGGAACGTGCAGGGCACTGCAGTTGCAATAATTAAAAACGGACAGGTTATTATGACAAAGGGTTATGGATACAGAGATGTTGAAAAAAAGCTGCCTGTTACACCACAAACATTGTTTGCAATAGGTTCATGTACGAAAGCTTTTACATCTGCTGCTGTATCTATTCTTTCCGATGAGGGAAAAGTTGACCTCGATAAACCTGTAATAACATATATTCCAACTTTTAAAATGCAGGAGGAATATGTAACAATGAACATGACTATCCGTGACCTGCTGACACACCGCTCAGGCTTACCACGCCATGACCTTGCATGGTATGGTTCTGATAAAACAAGAAAAGATTTGTTTGATGCATTAAGATTTCTTGAACCAAGCAAGCCGTTCAGGACATCTTTCCAGTATCAGAATTTAATGTTCATGACAGCAGGATATCTTGTTGAACAGGTTTCAGGTAAAACATGGGAAGAATTTGTAAAGGAAAGAATATTCACACCGCTTGAAATGAATAATTCAAATTTCACTATTTCGGATATGAAGCTATCATCTGATTATTCACTTGGTTATAATGAGGAAAAAGACGGCAAAGTAAATGTAATTCCGTTCAGGCAAGCCGATGCTATTGGTCCTGCAGGGTCAATAAATTCAAATGTTACCGATATGGCTAACTGGGTTATATTACAATTAAACAACGGCAAGTTTAAAGATAAAGAAATTGTATCTGCCGGTATGATGAACCAGATGCACACACCTTATATGACAATTCAATCGACACCGACAAAAGATGTATTTTTTAATTCTTATGGAATGGGCTGGTTTATTACTTCATACAAAGGACATTACAGGGTGGAACACGGCGGAAATATTGACGGATTTTCTGCTTCGGTTGGTATGCTGCCTATGGATTCCATTGGCGTTGTGGTATTAACCAATATGAACAATACATTCCTTACATCAATAATCAGGAATACAATATTTGACCGCTTGCTTGAACTCACAGATTCGGACTGGAATAAAAAGCTTTTAGAAGACAGGCAAAAAATGCTCGATGCACAAAAGGAACAAAAGGAAAGCGAAGACGCGAACAGGATAAAAGATACGGAGCCGTCTCATCCGCTGGAAGCTTACACAGGGAAATTCGAACATCCGGCTTATGGTATAATTGAAATTACGATGAATGATGATAATTTGCGTGTGTTATTTCACACATTGGAAACAAAACTGAAACATTATCATTATGATATTTTTGAAACTACTGCTGAAGAGTTTGGAGGAATGAAACTCTCATTTATTACCGGTACTGATGGAAGTATAAATAAAATATCCATTCCGCTTGAGCAAGGTGTAAAGGATATTGAGTTTTCACGTGTAGTTGAGAAAAAAGAAATAAGCACAAATATATTAAATAAGTATGTTGGAGATTATGAAATCAGCGGAACAGTGATAAATATTTCATTAAGAGGGAATATTTTATATATGATGGTTCCCGGGCAGCCGGAGTATGAACTGGTTGCATCAAAAGATAATGAATTTAACTTAAAAGGTTTAGATGGCTTTAAAGTAAAGTTTAATTCGGATTCGGATGGGAAAGTTACTGAGCTATTATCTATACAACCGAACGGGACATTTCCGGCGAAAAGAAAGTGAGTTTATAGAGTTCAGAGAATTCAGAGAGTTCAGAGAGTTCAGAGAGTTCAGAGAGTTCAGAGAGTTCAGAGAGTTCAGAGAGTTCAGAGAGTTCAGAGAGTTTGGAGAGTTCAGAGAGTTCAGAGAGTTGTAGTAACAGAAGATAATTAGAAAAAATCACAACCATGAAACTTAGAAAAATTGACTGCATAATGCATTTTACAGAAGATGTTGAAGCATCGCAGAAATTCTATACAGATATACTTGGCCTCAAACTTTTATGGAAGGATGAGAAGTATAAAATGACCGGACTTGGACTGGCTGAAACCGGTGCGGAGATAGTTCTGCATCAGGAACCGGATATTCCTCAAAACGAGATACATTACCTTGTTGATGATGTTGAAAAATTCTGCAAAGAATTTAAATCATGCGGCGGAAAGATTTATACAGAGCCGTTTGATATCAGGTGCGGCAAGTGTGCTGTCATCAGCGATAATGAGGGAAGCGGTATCTCTATACTTGATCTCACAAAAATGAAATAACATCAACCATGAAGACAAATATTATTTTTACGCTATTATTATTTGTAACTGCATGTTCTTTTTCCCAGCAGGAAAAAGATTTCAGTAAATATTTTAACGAGCAGAATGTGGATGGTTCATTCCTGATATATGACATGAATAAGAATGAGTACTCAGGTTATAATTTAGAACGAACTAAAATTCAGTTTACACCTGCCTCAACTTTTAAGATTTTCAATTCGCTTACGGCACTGGAAACAGGTGCAGTACCTGATGAGAATTATATTATTAAATGGGATAGTGTTAAAAGGCAGATCCCGGAATGGAACAGAGACCTGAATATGAAAGACGCTTTTACATATTCAGCAGTTTGGTTTTACCAGGAAATTGCACGAAGGATAGGACAGGAAAAAATGCAGGATTATATTGATACAGTTGGTTACGGCAATAAAGATATTTCAGGCGGTATCGATAGGTTCTGGCTTGATGGCGGATTAAGAATTTCTCAACAGGAACAAATTGAATTCTTAAAGAAGCTATTCAGTAACCGGCTTCCATTCTCGCAACGCTCTATGGATATTGTTAAAAATGTTATGCTTCAGGATGATACACCCGGTTACAAGCTCTACGCAAAAACAGGATGGGCTTTGAGAACAGGGACTGATATTGGGTGGTGGGTTGGTTGGGTTGAAACAAAAAATAATATTTATTTCTTTGCAACTAATATAGAATCTGATAACCCAACAGAAAATTTTCCTGCAGCAAGGAAGATAATTACAAAAAATATTTTCAGGGAATTACATATTTTACCTTGAAAAAGCTTGACACAGATATATTGATTAGACATGAAACACCGGGTGATTATGAATTTATCACTCAGATCAACGATGCAGCATTTGGGCAAAGAAATGAGGGTTTGCTTATTGAGGATTTGAGAAATACACTGCTTTATATTCCGCATCTTTCTTTAGTTGCTGTATATAATTCACGATTAATAGGGCATATACTTTTTTACCCGGTTAAAATAAAAAATGATAATATTGAGTTTGAATCTCTTGCACTTGCACCAATGTCTGTTCTTCCGGAATTTCAAAACAGGGGAGTAGGAGGGAAACTAATAAAAGAAGGTTTAAAAACGGCAAAAGGACTTGGCTTTAAATCAGTAATTGTATTGGGGCATGCAGAATATTATCCAAAATTCGGTTTTAAGCCGGCAAACAAATGGGGAATAAAATCTCCTTTTCCGGTTGAAAATAAATATTTTATGGCACTAGAACTTACTGCAAATGCACTGGAAAACACCGGAGGAATAGTTGTTTATCCAGATGAATTTAATTATGTTTAAATAAGTTTTGTTTGTTTTAATAATCCGGAACTTAAGGTTTAAAGATTTCATTCTAAGATAGTTCACATTTCTTAGTAGAAACTAAGAATTATATTATCTTTCTGAAATTATAAAAAAATCTAACATGGAGGATTATTATGTTAGTAAATTACAATAGATTATTTTTATGTCTTTTTCTTTTTTCTTTTTGTTTAAGTAATTCCGTTTTGTATCCTCAGGAAAGCCCAATAAATATGACAAAACAAATCCAAAGCCAGATTACTCCGTCACTTGCGGCAGAGTATCTAAAAGAAGGGAATAAAAGGTTTACTGAAGGTAAAACCTTAAGCAAAGATTTTCTAAATCAGGTAAAAGAAACATCAACAGGACAATTTCCATTTGCAACAATTTTAAGCTGTATGGATTCAAGAACTCCTTCCGAGATAATTTTTGACCAGGGATTAGGAGATATATTTAATATAAGAATAGCCGGAAATATTGCAGATGATGATATTATCGGAAGTATGGAATATGCATGTAAAGTGGTGGGCTCAAAATTAATAGTTGTAGCCGGACATACAGATTGCGGGGCAATAAAAGGAGCAATTGATGATGTTCAGCTTGGCAATCTGACAGGTTTGCTTAAGAAAATTAAACCTGCGATTAATGAAGTGAAAACAGACGGAGAAAGAAATTCCGACAATAAAACATTTGTTGATATGGTTACAAAAGAAAATGTATTTATGGCTATCAAGTTAATCAGGGATAGAAGCACGATACTAAAGGAAATGGAAGATAAAGAAGAGATAAAAATAATCGGAGCGATGTATAACACTTCTACCGGTGAGGTTGATTTTTTCGAGAATTGATAAGGCATAAATTAATATATTAATAACCCGGGATAATTAATTAATAACCTTTTGTTAAAAGGAACTATAAACATAAGATATTGTATTTTAGTTATTCTATCGGTGATTGTATTTGGGCTGAATTGAGCGGCAATGCGCGATATTATTAAAGGAAACGAACCTGATTTAACAGCAGAATATGTTATTGTAATGATTTCATCTATTTTTTTCGTTTCAATTATTTATTTATTAATTAAGAAATTTGAGTTGTTAACCGGACGAAAACCGGAGTAGCAGTAATCATATATTATAAGTTTGCTCCAAAGTGAGCTGAAACAAATCTTGTATGCACAAAAAAATTTTGCTGGCAGGTGGTACCGGGTTGATTGGAAGCCATCTTGTTAATGAGCTTCTCAATAGAGGTGATGAGGTTACTTTAGTATCCCGCGATGCCGGTTCGGCAAAAAATAAATTTAAGAAAAAAGTTAACGCTGTCAACTGGGATGAAGTTTATACTTTGAAAAATGAAAGTATTAATGCAGTTGTTAATTTATCGGGGATGAATCTTGATGATAAAAGATGGAATGATAAAGTAAAAAGGGAAATCTATGATTCACGTGTCGGAACAACAGGTAAGCTGGTTGACTTCATATCAAAAATGAACCACAGGCCTGAAGTTCTCATTAATTCTTCAGGAGTTGATATATACGGCGAAAAAGGTGATGAGGATATTTATGAAGATTCGAAACCTGGTAATGGTTTTCTTCCGCAGCTTGTAACAGATTGGGAAAAAGAAGCGTTAAAAGCTGAATATTATAATATAAGAGTTGTAATATTCAGAACAGGATTTGTAGTAGCAAGGGAATCCAAAGGTTTAAAGAAAATGGCATTGCCGTTTAAATTTTTTGTTGGAGGTCCTCCGGGCTCCGGAAACCAGTATATGTCATGGATTCATATTGACGACCTTGTTCGGCTTTACCTTCTGGCTATTGATAACCCGGATATCAATGGAATAATACATGCAGTCTCACCTAATCCGGAAACAATGAAGGATTTTACTAAACATCTTGCAGAAGTGATACACCGCCCTTCATTATTTCCTATCCCTGAGTTTGTTATACGGACATTGTTCGGTGATGTAGCAGATGTTATTGTAAGAGGCAGAAAAGCTTTACCGGGCAAGCTTGAAAAATTGGGCTACACTTTTAAATACTCCAACGCTAAAGATGCTCTGAAAGAAGCATTAGGAAAAAAGAGTTAAGTTAATCTTTTAAATCTTTAAAAATGTTTAAATAACTCACCTAACACCAATCAGAATAATCGGATGATATATCAATTCTAGTTCTTCGGCTCCCTCCAGGACGGGAATTGAAATGTAAGAATAATTTTCCAATCTTTGTGTAATATGAATTAATTAACATTTTAGCCATGGCAGAACTACTTAAAAATATGTTCTTCAAAAGAACATTCTTCGAAAACCTTTCTGATGAAATTATAAAAATTTATCCTTCTTTCGATAAGAAAAAATTCCTGAAATTAGTTTTCAATAATGAATGGGAGAATAAAGAATTAAAGCAAAGAATGCGTCATGCATCACATGCTTTAAATAAAGTATTGCCATCTGATTATAAAGATTCACTAGGTATTTTAATGAAAGCATCGGCAAAGTTCTGCGGGTTTGATGCGATGATTTTTTCGGACTATGTGGAAGTTTATGGTATTGAGCACCTGCAAGAATCAATTCCTGCCCTTGAATTATTCACACAATTATGCAGCTCGGAATTTGCTGTCCGGCCGTTCATTATAAAATATCCTGACATAATGATACCGCAGATGATAAAATGGTCAAAGCATAAAAATGAACACGTAAGACGCCTTTCAAGCGAAGGATGCAGACCGCGTTTGCCGTGGGCAATGGCACTTCCCGTTTTTAAAAAGAACCCCGCTCCGATAATGCCAATTATTGAAGCATTAATAAATGACAGGTCAGAATATGTAAGCAGAAGCGTAGCAAATAACTTAAATGATATATCAAAGGATAATTTTCAAATTGTACTGAAATTTGCAAAGAAGTGGTATGGAAAAAATCCTGAGACTGATAAAGTAATAAAACATGCTTGCAGAGGCTTATTGAAGCAAGGAAACCCGGAAGCATTGAAATTATTTGGATTTAAATGCTGTGACGGTATAACAGTAAAGACTTTCACCGTTAAGCCTTCATCTGTTAAGATAGGGGAAAAAGTTCAGGTCACGTTAATTATTGAAAATGAAAATATAAAACCGGTAAAGCTTAGATTTGAAATTGGTGTGTATTATTTAAAATCAAAAGGAAATCATTCACGTAAAGTATTTAAAGTTTCGGAAAATGTGTATAAAGATAAAATAATTACTATTCAGAGAATGCTTTCATTTGAAAACAAAACTGTCCGTAAACACCTGCCAGGCAAACATAAAATATCATTGATAATAAATGGAATTGAGATGGCTGAAAAAAGCTTTATTTTAAAATAAAAGAAGTTTAATTTGTGTGCAGAGTGATAAAGCTAAAGTAAGACAGTGGATAACTCCATGATTCTATTAATTTTATTTTGTTGATAATTTGAGTGGTAATAATTTTTCCGGAATAAAAATAATTTAAGTAAATAAAGTTAGCCCCAGTTTTATTTCTTAATCCACACTCCAAATACCTTAAAAACATGTTTTTAAAATTCCATTCTTTTAATTACTTCCCCTGAAACCCGTCATTTAATTATAATATTACCCTTTTTTTGCCTTTTTGAGCAAATTTCACAAAATATGATTTCTCCGCCTTAGAAAGGGAGCTTATCAGTGTAAATAGTTCATCGCTTTCAGTTTTCATCCAAGTTTAATTTACACTTATAAAATATGGCGAAAATAGTGAATTTTTCGAAGAAACTAGGGAAGATAGCCTCTGTGATATTTAATTTTTGAGCTTTTTCAATTTTTAAAACCACTTGCCAAAGGATATTTTTGTACAGTTGATAGAAATGAGGAAAAAATGAAAACAATGAAGCTAAATAAAATATTAAAAGACTTTTTGCTCCTAAGCTTAATGGTATTATTCCTGGTATTTGCAGATAAATTTCAAATGGCACAACTTAACAATACTTCAATAAATGTCTGTGAAGAAACGGAGATGAATAATGCAAAAAATAATAACCGGAAAGATATAAAAAGTTTAATTGAATTAATAAAATTTTAAATAAAAAAATGGAAAGGAATAGCTATGTTAACTATAACAGCAATCACAGCAGTATTTATCTTCATAATAAGTACGGCAATCAGCACTTTAGTTGATAGGTAAAATTGATGAGGCTGTCTATGCTGCTTGGTTTGAACCAATTCAGACAACCTCATAAATATTCCTTAAAATCAAAAAAGTTTTTTAAAATAATAAAACATATAAAAATAAAATGAAAAAATTCTTAAAGATCTCATTAATCCTGCTAAGTGTTATTTTTATTGCAGCTGTAAGCGGATATATCTATTTACAGAGTGAATTTCCGAAAATAGATAAAGCTCCTGATATAAAAATTGAGCCAACAGCAGAACGTCTTTCAAGAGGTAAATATTTATTCAACAGTGTTTTTGCATGTGTTGATTGCCATTCACAGAGAGATGTGAACAAGTTTTCCGGTCCTGTTATTCCCGGAACAGAAGGCATGGGCGGACAAAAGCTTGATGAAGAATTTGGATTACCCGGTACATTCTACACAAAAAATATTACCCCAGCCGGTGTTGGAGACTGGACCGATGGTGAATTGCTCAGAGCCATTACAGAAGGTGTGAGCAAAGACGGTGAACCGTTATTTCCTTTAATGCCCTATCTAACTTATGGTAAGGCTGATAAGGAAGATATTTATTCTGTCATAGCTTATATGAGAACTTTACCGCCGGTAGTAAATGAAGTTCCTAAATCAAAGCCAAACTTCCCGTTAAACTTTATACAAAGAACAATACCGGAAAAAAACAATTTTTCATCAAAACCAAATCCTCTTGATAAAATTGCATCGGGAAAATACCTGGTAGATAATGGCGGCTGTACAGATTGTCATACACAATCTGAAAAAGGTGAACCGAAACCTAATATGTTCTTAGCCGGCGGAACACAGCTTCCATTACCTGCCAATATGATAGTTACATCTGCAAATCTTACACCTGATATGGAAACCGGACTCGGCAAATGGACTAAGGAGGATTTTATAAAGAAATTCCGTGCAATGAATGAATTAGCTCATGAAAACAAGACGATTAATCCGGGTGAATTTAATACATATATGCCGTGGTCTGTTTATGCAGGCATGACAGATGAAGACCTTGGAAATATGTACGAATTTCTAAGAACAATACCTCCTGTAAATAACAGGGTTGAAAAATTCGGTGAGAAAAGTAAATATTAATCTAATTTTCAGTATCCGGTTCAATGAGCCGGATACTGAACTCTAATCATTAAATATTTGTGCGAGATGATGTTTCATATGCACTATATAATCTTCAGCAAGTTCCTGCAAAGTTAAAGTTTCCCCGTCTCCTTTATCACATTTGAAACCAAGTTTTTCTTCAGGTATCCTTGAAGCTACATAAACCAACTGGTTGTTCAGGCATTTCCAGAACTCTATTATTTCAGTTACAGGTTTATCTTTGTATCCGTTGAGCTTAACCCATTCATTTTGTTCATACCTGATAATATTCATCGGTTCATTTTCAAACTGTGCACGTATAAACCGCGATAAATTATTAACAGCCGAATCGCATAGGTGTCCGAGTATCTCTTTTTTCGACCACTTGTCCGGTGCGGGTTTTACTGATACAACATTGGAAGGTATTGAAGCAAATCTTACAGGTACATCGATTAAAAGCGATTTAAGCTCATTAATAGTATTTTCCATCATTATTTTCTAATTTGAATATTAACCTGAAAACTTAGTTTAATAATAATTTTATAAATATAAAGCCCTTCCTATTCTTAAAGAAGGGCTTATTGATGTTTAGTAATCGAAATCAGGCTGCTCCTCTTCACCGTTGTCTCTATCCTTATTTCTCCTCTGGTTCTGTTTATCTTGTGTACCGAAATTATATGTAAAAGTAAGAAAAGCCGTTCTCGAATCTCTGCTTCTTTTAAATGACTGGCTAAAATTACTTCCGCTTAAAGCAACATCAAAGTTCATGGTTTTAAAAATATCACTTACTCTCAGGTTTACACTTGCCCTGCCGTCGAATAAATCTTTTTTCAAAGCTGCATCGAGAAACTGGATTGGTTTTGATGATCCCTGGGTTGTAACGTTCTCACCCATATAATTATATGAGAGCTGAATGTTAAATCCCTCCGGCAGCTTTATTGTGCTCATCAGTCGTCCCATCCATGTATAATTGCTGTTTGTTATATTGGAATTATTATCTCTCAGCTCTACTTTAAAATAACTTACCGTTCCATTTAGGTTGAGCCATGGTGTAAGCTGTGATACTGCAATTAGTTCTGTACCATACGCTAACTGTGTTGCAATGTTATCAAATGTGGATAAGCTTGTATTGGAATCTAAAAGTGTATAGGTTCTTGTAATAGCATCATGTGTGTTTCTTACAAAAACAGATGGTGTAATAGTAGTTTGTCCAAGATATTTCACATAGCTTAACTCATATGAATCTATATATTCAGGCTTAAGATTTGGATTACCTGTCCTGAGGTTATAAGGGTCAGAATAATCGGTAAACGGATTTAAAAATCTTAAACGCGGCCTGTGTATTCTTCTTGTATAGCCCAATTGTATCTCATCTGATTTGCTTAATTGCTGGCTAAGATTAATTGTCGGGAAAAAACTTGTATAGTTCTTATCAAAGTTTTGACCTGTGGTAACAAGGTCACCATTGGATTTGGTATGTTCAACCCTTAATCCGAGCTGGTATCCAAAATTACCTATCTTGCTCTGAAAGATACTATAACCGGCATATATCTGTTCTTTATAAATAAAATGGTTATTGATATTTATGTCAGGTACCCATGCATTTTGTGTATAATCAAAATGTTCGGAAGTGAAATCGTCATCGTTTTTCCTGTAATCACCTCTAACACCAACTTCTAATTTAGAATTTTCTCCAAGCGGTTGTACATAATCAAGACGTGCAGTAAAATCATCACTGGTGCCTTTATTTTTTGTATTTTGAAGAAATACATTATCAATAAGTGTTCCGGTTTCATCATACGCAGAACTGTTCAGGCTTAAGTCTTCATCATCTTTATCCCTGTCATACGATATTTCACCGGCTAATGTCTGCTTTGGATTTTTGAATTTTCCAAAATAAGCAAGAGAGAAATCCAGGTCATACCCTTTATCGGTACTGTTGTTTTTGGTTACCGATGAAGAAGTAAGAATTCGCTGTGCATCCCAAATGCTGTTTGTTGTAGATTCATTTCTGTTATGTGTTCTGTACCGGATTCCGGAGCTCAGAGTAATAACATGCATGGGATTAATAAAATAATCCAGGGAAACCTTCCCGAAATGACCGTTCATCTTATTCGCCGCATCACTTAACTGGTCTATATATGATGTAGTACCGTTAAGATAGTTTTCCCTTAAGTTTGTACCGCCCATTTTCATATTAAAAAGACGGAAACTGTAATTTGTACTTAAAGCAAATTTTTCATTTTTAAGATTTAATACAAACCCGCCGTTATATTTATCGCTTGTACCTGCACCCAGAGTAATATTTCCGTTATATCCTGATTGCTGAACACGGTTTCTTTTTGTTACTATATTTATTATTCCCGAGTTTCCTTCAGCTTGATATTTAGCCGAAGGGTTTGTTATCAGTTCAATGGTTTGAATCGAATTCGCCGGCATCTGCTCAAGCATTTGTGTCCTGTTCGCCCCGTCCAATCCTGCAGGTCTTCCATCTATTAGTATCTTAACATTTTCACTGCCTCTTAAACTAACATTCCCGTCAACATCTACAGAGACTGATGGCACATTACGCAGAAGGTCAATAGCAGAACCGCTCTGGTTAACTAAATCCTGTGTTACATTAAAGACTTTTTTATCAGGCTCAATAGATAGCGGTCCTCTTTCTGCAGTTACTTCAATTTCATCTGTTGTTGTGCCGCCTTCTTTTAATTTTATGGTGTCTAGTGTTACTGATGGATCGTCTGCATTTACAACGACACCTGTCAGTACAGCCGTGCTGTAACCAACTAGAGTAACATTCATTCTGTACCGTCCGAAGGGAACCTGCTCAAGTGTAAATTGACCGGATGCATTGGTCTGTGTTCCTTTAACTATTGCAGTGGAATCATTCACTCTCCTGAGTGTTATTGCTGCTCCTTCAATTACAGTATTGTCAGATTTTTCCAATACTACACCTGTTATGCTGCCCGTTCCTCTGTTTTGTGCATTTACATCATCATTTATGTAAAATAAGGGCAAAATCACTAAAAATGTCAAAAATAGAATATTTTTCATTACTTTTTAATAAGTTTCTGTTAATTATCATTTACTACAATCTTATACTTCAAATATAAAGGTAAAAATCCATTGTTATTGTAAAAAGATGTTACGGCTGGGTAAATATATGATTCACCTGTTAAAAGAAAAATTGCGGTTTAATAGAATATAAGCAGACTGTATATAAAATACTTTTATATGAAAAATAATTTCACTGGAAAATCAGTTTTTATGAGCTTTTTTAGAACAAATAGTGCACTTTTCAGTACATATTTTTTTCAATCTTCCAAAATCTAACCAAATCCGTGAGCCGCATTTTTAGACAATGTTACGACATGCTTTAGTTCATTTCGATATTATCAAAGAACGGTATTGAGTGATAATATTTATCACTATACAAATGTATATACGATATTTGTGTTTGTCAAGTTTTTGCTGAAAATAGATTAGAGTGTGTAGAGTGCTTAGTGTGTATAGAGTGTTT
>RPQH01000101.1 GCA_003820375.1 Ignavibacteriota bacterium | reverse complement strand
GTTAGTCCGGTGCTAAAGAGACCAAATAGAAAATATCCAAGGCGGGGATCTAATACCAATATAGAATTATATTATCAAAAGTACGTTAAGAAACATAATCCTTAACTTAATGCCATTGCCCCCCGACCCCCTCTCCTATGATAGGCGTTAGGAGAGGGGGAGTTCTTTTTATTTTTAAGATTTTATTATTACTCAAGTTCTAAAATTTATTGTCTCCCCCTCTCCTCTCATGTATCATAGGAGAGGGGGTCGGGGGGTGAGGACAGGAACTGAAATTAAATACAAATAATAAAATCTTACCCTATGATTACACTCTTGCGTAAGATGAATTACTAAGTCTTGAAGGGTTTTATGGATTGAATAATTAAAGTATTTATGAAATTATCCGGTGTTCAAAACTTATTCGTTTTAAAAGACTTAGCAAGAATAACATATGCGAACTTGCGTATCGTCACTTTCTAAGATTGCCTGCAAGTTTATTAAAAACAAACTACTTGTTTAAAATACTGTTTTTAGGTAATTTATGTAAGTTGTGAAATATTCATTGATTTTTGACTTAAAAATTATTTATATTGTGGTTGAAAATAATAAATGCATCTCCACTTTTCCTGTATTTCAGCAATCTATAATTATTATTACAGAAAATAATTTGCAGTAAATTATTAATGAAAAAGATACGATTAGTATTAATAGAAGATAACCGGTTACTTCGGGAAGGAATAAACTCAATATTAAAAAAAGAACCGGATATCAATGTAGTAGAAGCCTATGGTGACACTGAACTTGTTCTGGAAGAAATCACCGGGCTAAAACCTGACGTTGTGCTATTGGATCTTGGATTGGCAAATCAAAATAGTCTTGAGCTTGTAAAATCATTAAAAGACAGTTATCCTGAAGTAAAAATTATTGCAATGGACCTGATTCCGGTTCAGGAAGATATTTTAAGGTTTGTTGAAGCAGGCGTTTCGGGATTTATTCTTAAAGATGCAACTACCGCAGATTTTACAAAAACAATACGCTCTGTAGCATGCGGAGAAAAAATATTACCTCCAATGCTTACCGGTTCTCTTTTTTCACAGATTATGGATTATGGAATAAAAGAAATGGGACCTGTAAAGCTTATCAAATCCGTAAGAATGACAAAACGCGAGCGTGAAATTGTAGAGCTGATTGCCGAAGGGTTAGCCAATAAAGAAATTGCTTACAAACTAAATATTTCAATTTATACTGTAAAAAGCCATGTACATAACATTCTTGAAAAAATGGCTTTGAATACCAGAGTCCAGATTGCTATTCATGCCCGGACAAGCGAATCCCCAGGCATCTGAGTAATAAAATCTTAGCCTTCCAACATTATTAATATTCTCACTCCTTATTTCTCAACCTAAAGAATTAGTTCCTTTTTCATTCTTTGGTGTAATTGTATGGCTTTACACCTGAGTTTATCTTTGTATTATGGAGATTATAGTATTTTTTCTATAATGGAATAAAATATTGTCTATCATTTCCTTTATAAATAACTATGTATTAATTGATATGACCCTGCTGATTTAATTTTATTAATATTGTTTAGGGCATATAAAAACAAAGAAAGGTTACTGACTATTGAAAGCCCTATTAATATATCCCAAATACCCGGATACGTTCTGGAGTTACAAACATGCACTTTCCTTTATTCATAAAAAAGCATCACTTCCGCCATTAGGATTACTGACAGTCTCTTCTTTGCTGCCAAAATCATGGAAAAAAAAACTTATTGACCTGAATGTCAATGAACTGAAGGATGAAGATATCCTGAATGCGGATATTGTTTTAATAAGTGCAATGATAGTCCAGAGAGATTCTGTTGAGGATATAATAAAAAAGGTTAAACCATTTGGAAAATTCATAGTTGCCGGCGGACCGCTTTTTTCAACTTTATATAAAGACTTCCCCGGAATAGATTGTTTTGTACTTAATGAGGGCGAGATAACAATACCATTATTTTTGAAGGATATTGAGAACGGTATGGTTAAATATATTTATCAATCAGAAGAGAAACCTGATATTACAAAAACTCCAATTCCTGACTGGTCACTTATCAACACTAACGACTATGCTACTATGCCCATTCAAGTGTCACGCGGATGCCCCTATTCATGTGATTTTTGTGATATTATAGTAATGAACGGACGTAATCCGAGACTGAAAAATCCGGAACAGGTTATTGCTGAACTGGATGCGATATACAACATTGGTTGGCGTAATGCTGTTTTTATTGTTGATGATAATTTTATCGGCAATAGAAAAAAAGTAAAATTAATACTTAATGAAATAACTTTATGGATGAAAAAATATAACAAGCCGTTTGTTTTATCAACTGAAGCATCAATAACTCTTGCAGATGATGTTGAAATAATTAATCTATTAAAGGAATCTAATTTCACAAGTGTATTTGTTGGTATTGAAACACCGGAAGAAGAATCCCTTAAATCATGCGGTAAGTATCAGAATACAGGGAAAGATATGAAGGAAAAAGTGAATTTCCTGCAGCGTAACGGATTGGAAGTAAAAGGCGGATTTATTGTTGGTTTTGATACCGATACTATAAAAACTTTTGACAAAATGATTGAGTTCATTCAAAACAGCGGTATTGTTACAGCGATGGTTGGCTTGCTGCATGCACTTCCCAAGACAAAATTATTCGAAAGGTTACATAAAGATGGGCGAATATTAAACGGGGCATCGGGAAACAATACAGATTCGACTTTAAACTTTATACCCATAATTGATAAAGATATATTAATTGAGGGATATAAAAAAATATTAGATACTATTTACAAACCGAAAAATTTTTATAACAGGATAATCATTTATTTAAATGAATACAAAGAATTTGCCACCGTTTCCAAACTTTCGTTTGGTATTACGATTAAGGCAATTACAAGATCTATCTGGCTTATGGGAATAACGGAAAAAGGCAAACTTCATTTCTGGAAAATGATATTCTGGACACTACTGCACAAACCAAAATTGATATCGGAAGCAATTACTCAGGCAATTTACGGGTATCATTACAGGGCTGTTTTATTAGCTAAAAATGATGAATAAAATATAGTTTTGCGTACTTTTTAATTCTCAATAATTGCATACAGTATAAATCGGATTTTAACATGTCTTTTAAAGGTTTCACTTTTGAATACCATGATTCTTATCGAACGAATCATAAATTTCCTCCGGATTAATGTCATTTAATAAAGCATGACATTTTAAACATAAAAGAGTTTCAGCTGCGGGAGTACTATATCCTTTATTTTTTGCAATTTGATCTGCTTCAGCAGTCTGTAAGTTAATAATTACCCGGTGGTGCTTTGAAATCTGCCAAAGTAAATATTGATTGCTTTTGTTATCAACTTTATGACATGTGGCATCACAACTTATTATCCCTAAATTCTTGTAACAAGAACTATGCAGCTTATCGTTGAAACCTGTATTGCCGGTAAAAACCAAAACACTAAAAAAGATTCCAATAATTAACGGAATATAAATCTTCTTTTTCATAATTTAATTTGTTTTAATGAAAGATAATTTAGGTACGTAAAATGATAAGTACTATAGTCCATTAGGTTGAAAAAAGAATTAGTTCCTTTTTCAACCTTTAGTATAATTGTATTATTTCAACTTGCGGTGTACCTTTGCTTGTATTTACATAATTATAAAATGGCATTACGGTGAGATAAGTACAAAATTTAAAATTAAATGTTGATTTCAATTAAATTCAAAAAGTAACATTAACATTATATTCCTTAAAAATAATAAAAAAACATATTATGAAAAATTTTACGATTGTCTTAATTGTATTTTTAATTTTGCTTATTCCGGAAATTAAAACATTTTCTTCTGATAATCCTTCAACACTTAACAAAGTGTTTTCGAAGGACGATATCAAGAAGCTTGCCGATGTTTATATAAATAATAATCTCGGTCTCAAAAACCCGGCCATAGTTGATGTTGATGAAGACGGGGATTTTGATATTCTCATCTTCAATGATGGTAACGTAGAGTATTATAAAAATACCGGAACATTGGAAAAACCATTTTTTATTCCTGAGAATATGAAATATGATAAATACACTGCCACATTATTTCTCGACATAGCTCTTCCATACCCGGTTTTCTTTGCAGATAAGAATGGTGACAACAGTCCGGATATGTTTGTAATTAAAGATAAAATATATGATGCTAAGCAACAAAAATATGAATACAAAGTACTTTATGCAGAAAACGGATTAAATCTGGATACAGGCGTACTTATTACTATTGTTCTTGTGCTTCTAATTATAGTTCTGGTTATAATTATCATTTGATAAAACCGGTTAATAATATCGGAGCATATATTAACATTAATAAAAGTCTTAATATATTTTTAATAAATAGTAATTAAAAGATGGAGTCAATTTGTCTATTTTAACAGTAATTATTACATTAATTATAGTTGGATTTGTTTTATGGCTTATCAACTATATACCAATGCAGGCAACGATTAAAAAAATTGTGAATGCCGTTGTTGTGATTTTTGTGCTTATCTGGATATTCAAGATTTTCGGATTATGGGCTTATTTAACAAACATAAATGTTTAATAAGAGTACTAGGAAATTTGAATATTTAGTTTCAAAACATACGAAAATGTAATTTTATTCAACAACATGTAATCGGCACACTTGTTTTGCTTTCCAAATGCAGTTTGGGGAGCAAAACAAGTTATCAACATTGTTCAGTACTTAATATCACTTAATAAGGAGGTTATTTACAAGTATAATAATTGAATAGAAATCTTATTATTCTGATAATCAGAGTCTTATTATCCTCTAAAAATATGGCTTCAGGGCTTCTAATTCCAAAGAATTAGCTCTTTTTTCATCCTTTAGTATAATTGTATAATTTCACCCATTGTATTAATTTCTTATATGGAAATTATAATAATATTTTTTATTGCACACTGGTATTTGTCGTTATTCTCACAATCCTTTTTGCAGCACAGGTATGCAGCACACGGCTCGTTCACTATGAATAAATTCTGGGAGCGGTTTTTTTACGTATTTGCATATATAACACAGGGTTCCTCTTATATGAGCGCAAACACTTACGGAATTTTGCATAGAGCACATCATGCTTATGCCGATACCGAAAAAGACCCGCATTCACCCAAAAACTACTCGAATTTTTTTTCTATGATGTGGCAGACAAGGAAAGCTTTTGATGATGTCAGTGAAAAACGCGTGGAAATTGAAGAACGGTTTACCAAAAACCTTCCTGACTGGCGGGGTTTTGATAAGTGGGGTGAATCTATGCCCAGCAGAGTATTGTTTTCACTTTTATATATAGGTTTTTACATTCTCTTTGCTCCTTATTGGTGGCTATTCCTTTTGGTTCCTTTCCAAATTTTAATGGGTCCGGTTCATGGTACTATCATTAACTGGTTCGCACACAAATATGGTAAACAAAGCTTTGAAGTTAATAATACATCAAGAAATTTTATGCCGGTTGATTTTTTAATGCTGGGTGAAGATTATCACAACAATCATCATAAGTATCCTACAAGTGCTAATTTCGGAGTTAAATGGTATGAGATAGACCCTCTTTATTATATTATGCTTGGTCTTGAATCGCTGCATATTATAAAGATACGGCACAAAGGCAAATACATTCCGGGTGAATATTAATACTGTGTCTTTAAAGCAATTCTGGAAAGTTCTGCACAAAAAATAAATTTAGTTTTTGTTTATTGTTAATAAAAATAATTTTTAATACAACTTAGAAAAGACGAAAAATGGAAAAGTCAAAAATAATGATTATTGAGGATAAAGGTCTCATTTCTTCATATCTCTTGCAAAATCTAAATAATATTGGGTATAAATCCGTATTTAATTATTATGACGGTAAGCATGCTATTAATAATATAATAAATGTACTTCCGGATATTGTATTAATAGATATAAAATTAAAAGGCAGTATGAATGGGATAGAGACTGCAAAAATGATAAAGACATTGTATAACATTCCAATAGTTTATATAACAACGAACTCTGATATCCCAATCTTACACAAGGCGTTACTGGTTCAATATTTTGATTATGTTTTACTGCCTTGTGATGACAGAATATTAAAAATGACAATTGATTTAGTTTTGCACAAGAACAAAAACGAGATAAAGATCAAAGAAAGTGAAGCAAAATACCGTTCAGTCGCCGAAGTATTTAAAGGATACATATATATGAATGACAGTAACTACAATATAAAATTTTTAAATAAAAAATTAAAAAACAAAATAGGAAATATATCCGAAAGTACTAAGTGTTATAAAGCAATTTATGGACTTGATTCTGAATGTTCCTGGTGCCCGATGGAACAGATTTTAAGTGGTAAAAATGTCAAAAAAGTACGGTATGATGAAAAGGAAGAAAGGTGGTTTAAAGAAATTCATATTCCACTGGAGATTCAAAAAGGGCAAATATTGAAACAAAGTATGCTGCAGGATATTACTGACCAAAAAATTAAACAGGAAAATGCAGATAAATTATTGTTTGATAAAGAAATAATGTTCAGTGAAATCCACCACAGGATAAAAAACAATTTGCAGGTTATATCCAGCTTATTGAACATTCAGTCGTCACAAATCACAGACAAAAATGCTATACAGGCAATTATAGAAAGCCGCAGCCGTGTGAATTCCATGATATTGATACATGATAAATTATATAACAGTAAAAATTTCAGCCACATTAATTTTGAAGAATATTTAAAAGACCTGACATCTCACTTACTGCATTTATATTCTTTGAAAGATAATAAAATTAGTTTTACTATAAATGCAAAAAATATTATTCTAAATGTTGATACAGCAATACCAGCAGGTTTGATTGTTAATGAATTAATTTCAAATTCACTAAAACATGCATTTAATAATCATATAAGCGAAGGAAAAATTGATATTAACTTAAAACAGCATGAAAACGGGGAATATTTTCTAAGAGTAACAGATAATGGAATTGGCTTGCCTGAAAATTTTGATTTGACAAACGGTTCTTCGCTTGGAATGAAGATAATTTCAATATTAACTAAACAGATTGAAGGTGAGATGAAAATAAATGTTGATAAAGGAACAGAAGTATTTATAAAGTTTAATGAATTCGGATATAAAGGAAAAAATGGAAACGGAATCAAACATAATTCTTAATATACTTTTCCATCCACTTTTTCAAATGTTTACAATTTGTCTCTCATTCAAAAGGTGTAGTCCCTTTTTCATCCTGTTGAGTAATTGACTAACCACGATTATCTTCTTAGCTTGTAGTAATTATTAAAGGAAAGAATATAATGAAAAAGTTTAAATTTCTTACATTAGTGTTGGCATTATTTATTTCTACAACCGGAATCGTCTATTCACAATCAGGTGGCACCAGGTCTGTATATGTAAATGATAATGCGCTTTACCTGTCTCAATCGATACCGGGAGATATGGATCCCGGGCAGAGTTATGGTGTTTCAGTTACAATGAAAAACACAGGCAACAGTACCTGGAAACAGGGTAGTTATGCCCTTAAGTTAATTAATGTTACTGAATCAGCAATAAATACATGGTCAGTTAACAATGTGGATGTGAATTCAACAGTAAGTCCGGGAAACGAAATCGTTTTCAATTTCACGGTTATAGCACCTCCGGATGGAAGTTACAGTATGCAATGGCAGATGGCAAACGGGAATGCATTTTTCGGTGAGCCAAGTTCAAATGCTCCTGTAAGGGTTTCAGGTCCAAATGTAAAGGCAGATGAATCAAGTTTTATTGAAAACAATGCTTTATTTGTTTCTCAAAAAGTTCAGTCTCAAATGGAAACGGGTCTTACTTATGATGCAGTAGTTACAATGAAAAACACAGGAAGTACAACCTGGAAACCGGGAGAATATAAGCTTAAAATATCTACTAAGGGGGCTGATAATACACTGAATGCATGGGAAGTAGCAAATGTTGAGCTTTCTTTTGATGTTACCGCCGGTTCGGAAGTTAATTTTACTTTTAAAGTAACTGCACCAAATAAATCCGGTGTATATAATCTTCAGTGCCAGTTAGTCAGAGACGGAACATTTTTCGGACAGCCCTCAACTAATGTAGTTGTAAGCGTAGATTAATATTTGAAATAAAATATAAGACAAAAGTTAATAAAGTTATCCTGATTATTCAGGATAACTTATTTAAATGCAGATTAATAATGAAATTTTCTAAATCCTAAATTAAATGAAAGTTTATAAAAATGAAGACAATATCCACTAATTCTTTTGGTCAATGGGGACCCATATTCTGCCTATTAATTGCAGCTGCTTTGATTTTACCTAATACAACTTTTTCACAGTGGCAGGGTAACCCGGTTAGTGTTGCGGTAAATAATCAAACTAATCCAATGATGACCACTGATGGAAGTGGAGGTACAATAGTTACATGGCAGGATAAACACAATGGAAAATATGAGATATATGCACAAAGAATGAATTTAAATGGTAATGCAGTATGGGCTACTAACGGAATTGCAATTTGTACTTTAGACAGTAATTACAATCCAATTATTGTAAGCGATGGCAGCGGCGGCGCGATTATTGCATGGCAGTCTTATCGCGGCAGTAATACTGCAGATATATATGCACAACGTGTGAACTCTAGCGGAGCAATACAGTGGACTACCAATGGCGTACCTGTCTCAGTAGTAGTATTTGAACAGGATACAATAGCAATGATTAGCGATGGCCTTGGAGGAGCGATTCTCACATGGCAGGATTACCGCAGTAACAATGGTTTTGCCGATATATATGCACAACGCGTGAACCCCAGCGGTTCAATGTTGTGGACAGCAAACGGTGTTAGCATCTGTAACCAGGCAGCTGCACAACGCGGTCCTAAGCTTGTAAGCGATGGCAGCGGTGGTGCTTTTGTTACCTGGTATGATAATCGTGCCGGCAATTACGACATCTATACACAGCGTATCGGTTCAGCCGGTGCAGTACAGTGGACAACAAACGGAGTGGCTACATGCACAATGGCAACCGACCAGCTTAAACCTGATATTTGCAGTGATGGAGCAGCCGGCGTTATAATTGTATGGTATGACTATCGCAGCACAACTGATTTTAACATCTACGCGCAGAGGCAGGGACCATCAGGAGCAATTGTGTGGGTTGTAGACGGTGTAGTCATGAACAACAATGTTGCATACGCCCAGATTGACCCAAAGATTGTAAGCGATGGTATGAGCGGTGCTGTTATGTCATGGACTGATTACAGAACAGGCACTACTGCTGATATTTATTCACAGCGAGTAAATTCTACAGGTGCTGTTCAATGGACAGCAACAGGTGTTATAATATGTACATCTGCAAATGACCAGATTAAATCTCAGCTTGTCAGTGATGGTAATAACGGAGCATATATTACATGGCAAGACCATCGTAATGCAGGCAACGCTGACATATACGCGCAGCGAATAGCATCGAATGCAGCAATATACTGGGCAGCAACGGGTTATGCAATCTGTACTGCTGCTAATGATCAACTAAGCCCAATGATAGTCAGTAATGGAAATCTTGGTGCAATTGTTGCTTGGCAGGACTATCGCATTGGTAATAATTTTGATATATACGAAACAGGGTTCAATACGAATGGTTTTGTCGCAATAGAAAATAGTGGAACGAAAAACCCACTTGAATTCTCACTTTCACAGAACTATCCTAATCCTTTTAACCCGGTTACAGTAATTTATTATGATATTCCCAATGCCGGCAATGTAAAGATAAGTATTTATGATGTTCTGGGAAGAAATGTGAACACATTGGTTAACGGACCGCAAAATACCGGTAAATACAAAATAGAGTGGGATGCAAGCTCTTTTCCAAGCGGTTTGTATTTTTACCGACTTGAATCAGGTACATTTGTTTCTACCAGAAAAATGATTTTAATTAAATAGTTTATAAGAACAACTCAAATATCAAATATAAATAATAAAAGAAGGATAAGGAATTGATAACTATGATAAATAACAAAGGGCTTTTCTTCAGCTTCCTGATTGGTGGGGTAATTGGCAGTATCATTGCGCTATTATATGCACCTAAACCGGGAAAACGTTTGAGAAATGATATTAGCAAAAAGACAAACGAGTATTTAAAAGAAGGTAAGAAAAAAACTATAGAAACAATGAATGATGTTAAAGAGAAAGTTGAAACCACTCTGGGCAATGCAAATGACTTTTTAAACTCCGGTATGGAAAAGATAGAACGTAAATCCGAAAAATAAGAAGTTTTGATATAAAGTATTCACATTTTGTACATGAAAGAAGTAAGTTTTTTTTCCTCCAATAATGTTGTAGTGATGAACAACATTAGAATTATTAGAAATTGTAGAGATAATAGTTTTACATGATGATAAAGGATCCGGTGACAATGATTTTTACCTCTGCAATTCTAATATTAAATAACAATTTTTAGAATTTAATTTAAAAAGGATAAATCATGTTGTGGACAATATTTGTAATACTTTTGGTTCTCTGGCTGGTTGGTGTGGTTGGTTCTGTTACAATGGGCGGATTTATTCATGTTCTTTTAGTTCTGGCGGTAGTTGTATTAGTTGTCAGATTTATAACAGGCAGAAGATTAGTTTAACAAAATTTTTCAAGGTTAATTTCTTAATTAAGAAATACCTGAAGAATTACTGAAAGAATATACAAGTTTTTCTCCAATAATGTTGTGTGATATCAGAATTAAACGTTATTAGAATTTGCAGAGATAATAGTTTTATTATTAAATGATAAAAAGATTCGATATTAATGTTTTATCTCTGCAGATCTAATTTATTTTAACATTTATTTTAACTCTTAAAATAAGGATACAAAATATGTTGTTGACAATTTTTATAACACTTTTTGCACTATGGCTGATTGGGCTGTTTAGTTCTTATACAATAGGTGGTTTTATTCATGTTCTATTGGTTATGTCAATAATTGTTTTGTTAGTAAGATTATTAACAGGCAGAGAGCCAACTTAATATATATTTTTTATAAGTAATTTTTAATTAGAATTTACTATGAATACAAAAACAAGAGCAACTTTAATAACATCGTTTGTTGGTCTAATATTACTATTCCTGTTGTTCAGCAGCATGGTTATAACAGGCGCATTATCAAACGGCGGAATGATGGGGAGTCAAAGGATGGTTGGTATAAGCTGGATGTGGATACCCACAGCTTTAACCTTAGGACTTGTTTTCTTGGTTGGATGGACCATCTTTTCGAAAAAAACGGGAAAAATTTAAACACATATTTTAGATAAAAATAACTGACAACAATTTTACATTTAGACAAATGCCCTGTAATAAACATTTACTATTTAATAATGTGATTCCGGAAAGGAATTTTAGGTATAGAGATGATGACTATACGATTGATGATAATTGAAGATAATAAGCTGCTGCGGGAAGGGTTAAAAGCCATGTTCAAGGAACATGCTGAATTCCAGGTAATTGCTGCTTTAAGTGACAAAATAAATGTCCTGGAAAAAATACGTGAATTAAAACCCGATATTTTACTATTAGATATTGGTTTGGTAAATCACAACAGTCTTAGGCTTGTAAAATCTCTTAAAAAGAAATTTCCTGAGCTTAAAATGATTGTGATGGATCTTCTCCCGATTCAATCTGATATCAAACAATTTATAGAAGATGGCGTCACGGGTTTCATATTGAAGGATGCTACTACTGAAGAATTCATGGATACCATAAGAAGGGTTGCAAAAGGTGAAAAGATATTTCCTTCCCAATTGCATGGTTCATTGGTTTCAGAAATAGTTGATGATGCTGTAAATGAGCTTATGGATTCAAAGCTGATAGAATCCATCCGCATGACTGATAATGAGAAAAAAATAATTGACTTAATTTCCACGGGATTAACTGATGAACAAATTTCGAAAAATCTTACTATGGAAATTCCATTAGTGAAGAGCCATATAGATAATATTCTCGAAAAAATGTCACTTAATACACGTGTGCAAATAGCTGTTTATAAAAATTCAGAAGAAGAATCTGTTAAATTATCCGGTAATAAATCAAAGGATTTAAAAAAATAACGGTTAAAAAACAATTAAAACAGAAATACAAAATGAGTGATTTGGAAGTAACAGAAAAAAGCAGTGTAGGTATTAATGAAAGTATTGAAGCTCCGGTTCAGGATAGCACAATAATCTGGGTTGTTGCAAGTATGCTGGTAGTCTGGGCATGTGTAATCATAATGAGTTTATTTTGATAATGACATGCTGCAAACAATTTCCATTTTACTTGTTGCTTTATTAATATTAGCATTATTTTCATCTGACCTGTACGGCGGATTTGCATATATACTTATAGCTATAATCATAGTTGTGCTTTTAATTGGATTTATAAATAAACGAACCCGTATTAATTAAAGCAAATACAGAATTAAAAAATTTTATTCAAAAGAGGAAAATTAAATATGCGTTTACGTAAACGGAAATCTGAAATTAAAGTTTATATTATAAACAAGTTTAATGAACAGTATAATACAGTAGAAGCTGATAATGATGACAAAGAGGAAAGTAATAAAAGCCCGGAAATGATTGATTTGGAAAAGAGGCTTGCATTTGAAACAGAAGCTTTACCGCATCGCAATTTACTTTATAACTACGCTTATAGAATGCTGGGCAATAAGCTTGATGCAGATGATATGGTCCAGGAAACTTATTTAAGGGCTTTCCGTTTCTTCGATTCTTATAAAAGGGGTACTAACTGCAAAGCCTGGCTTCATAGAATTTTGAAAAATATCATTATTAATAAATTCCGCAAAGAAAAAATAAAAGGTGTGAATGTTGATTATGATGAAGTCTGCAATTATGTACAAAATATAAAATCAGTCCACTTTGATATGGATGATTATCAGCAAAATTTATATTCGAAACTTTTGGATGATGAAATGATAGCTGCATTAAAATCAATTCATAATAGTTACATGATAGTAGTATTATTATGTGACCTGGAAGGTTTTGGTTATGAAGAAATAGCAGATTTCCTTCATTGCCCGATGGGAACAGTCAGAAGCAGGCTGCACAGGGGCAGACAGCTTTTGCAGCAGAAACTGCACAAATATGCAAGGCAAAGAGGATATAAAACAGGAATAGCTGCTTAAATAACATTTATTCCTGATAGTAAATAATTTTCAAACTTTATACTATTTTAATATAAATGAAAAACAAATTTACATTAGATGAAGCTAAAGAGATTGGTGACAAGTTGGGAATTAACTGGGTTAAATTCAATTACGAACAGTTCAGGATGGGGCTTGAAGTTGAGCTGGAACATGGAACAGTAAACCCGGCAACAAATGTATCAAATGATGATTTAATGATAACTGCAAAAATTTCATTAGCTCATTTAAATGAATTCCCTGATTATTATGACCGCCTTGAAAAAATGGAAAGAGAAGCTAAAGTATTTTGGAATAATAAATAGACAAATTTAAAACTTCTAAAAAGTAATTTATTTGAACTTTTAAAATTAAACAAATAATTAAAAAATTAATAGAAAGAAATTAATGAAAACAAACTTACAATTATTAATGTTATCGGTTTTGGCTCCTATGCTAATATTTTTTGCAGTTGTTTCCGGATGCGGAGATGATGAACTTACTTCAGGACCACCGGTTATAGATACATCTGCAATTAATTTTAATAACATTACTATCAATGAAAGAATACCACCATTTGATTCATCAAACAGCGCAATAGACCTTTATAATGGTATTGTTGTTAAGGAAGCGTTCACGACCAAAGATGTTGTATTGGTTGATTTGAATGGTCAAAGCACAGACTTTTATTTCAGGTCCGGGGACCTTTCATTACTTGATATGCCTCCCGGATTTGCGACCAGATTTAAAACAGTATTTGAATATACAAACATAACACAGGCGCAGTTTGATACACTTACTGTAATACCTGATTCAGATACATCATTAACACCGGGTGATTTCACACTTGATCAAACCAGCTCCTTTATAGAACCGGTTCCGCATTCTGTATTTGGATTTTATTTAGCAGGCAGATATCCTGTTTATTCTTCAAAACAGGTGTATGGTATGATTTATCTTGATTCTTCATGGAGAGACAACGGTGTATTCATGCTTAAAGTAGATGTAAAGATTAATAAAAATGGTGAAAACAGATTTGTTAAAAACAGTATAATAACATATTAACAAATCAATAATATTAATCAATGAAGACAATTAAGGAGGTCTATTCCAATGGGTAACGAAAAGCTAAAATAGTTTTTGTGGATTTTTTCCTCACTCTAAAGATGTAATTCCTTTGATTGATTGATTCGTATTTATCCGGTAAGTAAATTAGTAACAAGGATTTAATAAAATATTCCAATAATTTATAAGGAAAAAAAATGAAAAAAATTAATACATTATTTGTGATATTAGTTTTACTATTAGTTGTATACAGCTTAAAAGCGCAAACTTATCCTATCCCAAAATATTCGTTACATATTCATGGTGGTTATACTTTAGGTCTTCCTGACTTAAAAGGAAATTATCCGGGAGATTTAGGGAAAGAACCTGTTCCATATTT
>RPQH01000100.1 GCA_003820375.1 Ignavibacteriota bacterium | reverse complement strand
CCTAAGGACATTCTTAAATCTCTTGTAAAAACCTTACCAAATAGAAATTTGGTAAGGAGTGGTGTGGCTTCTCTTTCCCAAATTTCCATTTGGGAAAGTCCTAAGGACATTCTTAAATCTCTTTGCTATTTGCTATTTGTTAATCCAAAGGTATTTCCGGATAATCAAACTTAATTCCCAATTCCTTCATAAACTGGAGTACTGCAATTTGTTGAAGCTTAATACGTGTATCAATATTAAAGCCGCGGTAAGTTTCAACTGTATAAGATTTTATATCAAATTTGCTGACAAAATTATCAAGTGAACTCCAATCACTGAATGAATAATAATGAGGATGAAATTTCTGATTTTCAGCAGTAATTTTCTCATTCATATTAGTCACTGCATCTGTGAGCATTTCCTCAAATGGCTGAATGCATGTTATTACTACCTGCCCAAATGCTTTTTCAGAGTTGTTTGCAGCTTCACTATCATACTTTGTTAATGCCTCGTGTAAATTTATAACAAGGTCCGGTTTCAGTGAGTCGACCATATACATCATCTCATAAGCCAGCCGGTATTCATAAACTTCCGAATCAATATCACCTGGAAAAGCATGATTCAAATCCACATTTATATATCTTGTGTTTAAATCACATGCTCTCTTATTTAAACGCGGAATAATAACCAGTGTCCCTTCAGTTATCTTAATGTTTTTAAGTATTTCATCACAAGCCATATATGAAGCAATTTCATCCCCGTGCATACCTCCCTGAACCAGTATAACCGGGGTAGTTTTCCTGCCATGAAGGATGTAATAGGGCGTTTCATAATCATCATTTAAGCCGAATAAAGATTGGGAGACTGATTGGCTTTCATTGCCGGATGAGTAAGTGTTGCTGTCTGCACCACTGCCGTGAGTGGAAGAGGTGAGAACAAAGATAAACAGGATTATGTATAATATCTTTTTCATGAGAAATAACTTATTTTAAAATAACAACACTTATAAAGTTAAATAAAATTCCGGATAAAAACACGGGATAGGAATTTACAGATTACACCGGTTCGGGGAATACGTTTAAATCCGAACCTGAGGGAAAGAATTATTGAATGGTCACCTAACGCTAACATGAAATTATGCATACTGAGCTGATCCGCTCAGTACGAATAATCTTTACTGCGTAAGGTGACTGATTGATATTCTGTGATATCTTTAAATTCAATTTTGTAAGTTTGTTGCCGGTTAAATACAATAATAAATAAGCTAAATTGCTGTATTGACATGATATTATATTTTATTTAGATTAGCCACGGTAAAAAGTGGTATAAGCGGAAAAGTGGAATTGTTGATACATTGTTGTTATCCCTTTCTCTTTCCCTTACTTTTAAATTTATTATTTTTAAAATAATTTAATAAAGAGGGGAAAAATGCTAAACAAAAAAACCATTTCTATCTATTTATTCATTTTCTCATTAATTCTGCTTCAAAGCTGTACGGATAATAACACAATTGGCATAAATCAGGCAAATAATCAGGGGCAGAAAGATGAAAACATCCATTTTGTTTTTAATGTCAGGCAGTATAATAATTGTGATGCTTATCAATATCTTGCTGAAGTTTTATTGTGGGATGCTGATGGTAATACGGTAGCAGGTCCTACACTAACTAATCAATATGGAGATGTTGATTGGTCTGCTGATTGGCCTGCAGGATATTATATTGTGAAAGCTTGGTATCCGCAAAGACCCAATAATACAAAATGCATAGTGAGACGTGTTTATTTTGATGGCACGGATTTTTATGATTTTGATTGTCTGGAAACTTGTGATATAGAATTTTAAATATTTTTTGGCAGATTTAAAAAATCTGCCAAATTTTTTATTTCAATAATTAAATAAAAATGAAAAAAAATATTTTATACTTATTTCTCTCCATCTTTAATTTTGTAAATATATACACTATTTATTGTGGTGAGTGGACAGATATAACATATCCGTTACCACAAAATCACAGCTTATTATCGGTTTCAACTGTTTCTCAGAATATTGGGTGGATAGGCGGCAGCCGTGGCTTGATATAAAAACTTTAAATGGCGGTGTTAATTGGATAAATGTAGGGAATAAATATCCCATTGATTCTATTCACATCGGTGTGTGTTTTGCATTTAACGAAAATAAAGCTTTTGCATTAGGAGTATTTGGCAGTATGACTTATTTATTCAGAACAGATGACGGCGGCAATAATTGGGTTACATTAATAAGTCAGCCCGGCGGCTATTTTGATAATCTTTCATTTAAAGATACGCTAAATGGAATACTAATAGGCGACCCTGTGGGAGGAAGATGGTCAATATGGAAGACATCAGACGGGGGTTCAATATGGGATTCGGCAGGATTGTACTTAATTGAAGATGGTTTTGATAATAGTTTTTTCAGGGACATGGATATAAACGGTGATACCATATGGTTCGGCACAACCAACAGCAGGGTATATTACAGCTATGATTTTGGCAACAAATGGATGTACAGCAATGCCGGATGTGATAATACGGAAACCATATCTGTAAACGGAAATATTGGATTTGCCGGCAAGGGAGGGGTAGGTTTTTTTGGTTGCATATTAAAAACAACCAACGGTGGGATAAATTGGTTACAAATCAACTCATTACCATTTAATTCTCTATTGTATATTACACATCTGAATAATGGATTTTGGTGTACATCAGCAAATGAAATCTACTGTTCTTATGATAATGGAAATAATTTTTTCTTACAGCATACAGGACCATTTTCTCATGGTTACTGGCAAATAGATTTAAAAAAAACAAATAATGAAATATTCGGATGGGCAGTTACAAGTAAAGGGACAATTTCAAAATATCATGAATTCATTGGAGTAAAAAATATCTCATCAGAAATTCCGGACAAATTTAAGTTATACCAGAATTATCCTAATCCATTTAATCCAAAAACAACTATTAAATTCGATATACCATCATTTGTTAACAATGATAACTACGATAACCGGATACTATTAAAATTATTCGATATCCTTGGAAAAGAGATAGCTACACTTGTGAATGAAAAATTACGACCTGGAACCTATGAAGTGCATTGGGATGCATCACAATATTCAAGCGGCGTATATTTTTATAAAATCACAGCAGGCGATTACACGGATGTTAAGAAAATGATAATAATACGATGAATATATTGCTTTAAAGATATATGTAAAGTTTCCGGTAAAACAAAGATCGCATTCATTTAAATTTGATTGAGAATGAGATTGTGAGGGATAGCTCTCAATTCAAAATTAAATTTGCCTTAATACGATAGAGCAATTCCGTAACCGCGTCTGTCAGCGTGCCCATAAAAAATATGCCTGTTCCAATCAATCAATATAGCGCAAACATTACCATAATCGCCAATCTCATTTATCCGGTGGCCTTTTTGCTGAAGAATATTTGTTACAGCCGTATCAAAAGCACCCTGTTCGGTTTGTAAATATACAGGCAGCCATTGATGGTGGAAACGCGGTTTATCAATAGCAATATGAAGAGGTAATTTAAAATCTAAAACATTTAATATAGTAAGAAAAACGGATGTAATAATTTTCCCACCGCCTGGTGAACCAAGTATCATTAATGGTTTGCCATCTTTCAAAATTAAAGTTGGAGTCATAGAAGAAAGCATTCTTTTATTCGGCTGAATAGAATTTGCATCACTTCCGATGAGTCCGAACATATTGGGTTCTCCCGGTTTTGATGCAAAATCGTCCATTTCATCATTCAGCAGAAATCCGGCACCGTTTACAACTACACACGAACCATATGTATTATTTAATGTTGTAGTAACACTGACCATATTACCGTATTTATCTATTACGGAATAATGTGTTGTCTGGTCACTTTCTTTATGTATTACTCCTAATCCCGGTTTTATTTCTGAAGACGGTGTTATAGAATCTGTTATCTCTCTTCTTCTTTCTTTTGAATAACTTTTATCTATCAGTTCCTGCTGAGGTATTTTGTAGAAATCCGGGTCCCCGAGGTACTCACTTCTGTCTGCATAAACTCTTTTCATCGATTCGATAACAGTGTGATAATAATTAGCCATATCAATGCTGTTATTTGTATCAGGAACGGGGTCATGTTCTATCATATTTAGCAGGTTAATCAGTGCAATTCCCCCGCTGCTTGGAGGTGCCATCGAATATACATCATATCCTTTATAATTAGTGCTTATAACATTTCTTTCAACGGGCTGATAGTTTGCAAGGTCTTCTTTTGTTATTATTCCATCATTAGATACCATTTCATTCTCTATCATATCAGCTGTTACACCTTTATAAAATCCATCTCTTCCATCATCCCTGATTCGTCTTAAAGTACTTGCAAGATCTTTTTGAACAAACTTTTCACCGGCAAAAAAGTTTAAGCTGTTCTTTTTAGTAAATATCTTTTTAGTTGAGGGGAATTCACTGAAATCATCAAAGTTGGCATTTAAAGATTCTGCGAACTTTGGTTCAATCTCGAACCCGTTTTCAGCGAGGTCAATAGCAGGCTGCATAACTTCATCTCGTGACATGGTACCATACTTCTCCAATGCATAAAGCATGCCTGCAACCGAGCCGGGTACTCCGCTAGATAGATGGCCGAACTGGCTTAAATCCGGGTCAAATTTACCTGATGAATCCAGATACATGTTACGGGTAGAGGCTGATGGTGCTTTCTCGCGGTAATCTATTGAAGTAATGATACTGTCATGAACCCTCAATACCATAAATCCGCCGCCGCCAATATTTCCTGCCTGCGGATATGTAACGGCAAGTGCAAAACCTACAGCAACTGAAGCATCTATTGCGTTACCGCCTTTTTTCAATATATCAATTCCAACTTTTGAAGCATATGAACTTGCAGAAACAACCATGCCTTCCATACCGGCGGCATCGGATGTGTAATTTATGTATGCATTCTTTTTATCATGAGTAGGGTCATAGAAGTATGATGCGTAATATAAAAATAATACGACCAGTCCAAGAACTACAAGGATTCCTAAGTTTTTTCGTAACATATCTTAAAAAAGACGGAGACGGATGCCTTTGTTATTGATCTGTTTAATTAATTTATCCAGGCTTATCACAGTTTTGTTTAAGTTCTCGTAAAGCTTATCATCAGATATAAGTTTTCCAACCGTACCTTCAGGGTCACGTGTATCTGTTATAAACTGGTTTAAGCTGAAAGCGATGCTGTCAAGCCGTGATGTCAAAGACCGTATATCACCCATGGTCTCTTTAATTTCCGGTTGTGCATCTGTTATAGTGTTATCAACATTGTCAGCAATACTGTTCAATCTTGAAGTCAAATTTCTCAGGTTATTCCTGTTCTCGACAAGAAGCGAGTTCAGGTTAATGGAAGCAGCATTAAAATTGCCTGCAGTGCTTTTAATATCAGATTTTAAACCCGGGTCTCCGACTATATCGTTTATATTTTTAACGGCTAAATTCAGGCTTTCGATAGTACTATCCATTTTCATTGCAACTGCTGATACCTGGTCACCAACATTATTCATAGTTTCTATCAAAGTAATAACATCATTTGCTTTAGAACCGGTCAGAGGTTTAGTAATATCCGCGAGCTCGTGGCTTTTTCCAGGTTTAATTGCAATCTGCTTACCGCTCATTAACTCTATCATTGCAACAGTAATATTATAATCTTTTTTCAATAATACATCTTTACCAAGCCGGAAAGAAACCTTCACGGAATCACCGGCTAAATCGATTGCAGTTACTTTACCTTTGGGAACCCCGTTAACACTTACCGGGTCTCCTTCTTTTAATCCGTTAATATCTGTAAAATATGCTATAAGGTCGTTGGTTTCAACATCGACTTTGAAACTCTTGAGAAAAGCTATCCCGTAAAGCAGGATTACCACTGCCAACACAACAGTAATACCCACTTTGAGATAATTGCTTCTGGTTCTATTCATATGAATAGTTAAAAAGTTTTATTTATATATTTCTAATATTTTATATCTGAGGTGCCCGGCAGGAACATTTAATTCTATTTCATCATTAAGCTTTTTTCCGAGCAGTAGTTTTCCTAATGGTGATGTAACAGATATCTTATCCTGGTCAAGATCCGATTCTTCGGGTGAAACAAGTTTATATGTAAATTCTTCCTTTGAATTTAGATCAAGTAGCTTTACGTTATGCAAAATATAAATTTTATCATCGGGCAATTCATGTGCAGAAATAATCTTAACCCTGGAAAGCATCTCTTCATATTTTCTGATTCTCATTTCAAGATGTTCCTGTTCATTTTTCGCAGCATCATATTCCGAATTTTCGCTTAAATCCCCATGTGAACGGGCTTCTGCAATTTTTTCAGCTACTTCTTTTCGTCCGTTTACTTTTAATTCGTTCAACTCTGTTTCGAGTTCATGAAGGCGTTCTTTTGTTAAATATACATATCCGGTTTTCGAATCCATTTAATTCTCCTGGTTTTTTCTTACTAATAACAAGTGACCTAATTTATCGCGTTTTGTTTTTAAATATTTTTCGTTTATTGAATTTGACGGTATCTCAATCGGTACTCTTTTTACTATCTCAAGACCATATCCTTTTAGTCCAACAACCTTTTTAGGATTATTCGTTAATAATACCATCTTTCTTACTCCAAGGCTTCTTAATATCTGTGCACCAATGCCATAGTCTCTAAGGTCTGCTTTAAATCCAAGCAATTCATTTGCTTCAACAGTATCTTTGCCTTCATCCTGAAGCTTGTAAGCTTTTAATTTATTGGCAAGCCCAATACCCCTGCCTTCCTGACGCATATACAATAATATTCCTGTTCCTTCTTTCTCAATTATCTTAAGTGATTTTGTCAACTGGTCCTGGCAATCACATCTTAATGAACCAAGTAAATCACCAGTAAGGCACTCTGAGTGTACTCTAACTATAACAGGTTCATCGGCTTTAATGCTTCCTTTTACTAAAGCAATATGTTCTTTATTATCGAGAACGCTTTTAAACATATGCAAGCGGAATTCACCATGCTTTGTAGGTAAATTAACATCTACAATTTTCTCAATCAGGTTCTCACTTTGCAGCCTGTAATTAATAAGGTCTTTAATTGTAATAATTTTCAGCTTGAACTTAGCGGCAATCTGCATTAACTCAGGCAGGCGTGCCATTGTTCCATCGCTGCTGATAATTTCACATAAAACACCTGCAGGGAAATGCCCTGCAAGCTTTGCAAGGTCAACTGATGCTTCCGTATGACCTGCACGCCTTAAAACCCCGCCTTCAATCGATTTCAAAGGGAATATATGTCCCGGTCTTCCAAGGTCATAAGGTTTCGTATTCTTGCTTATCAATGCTTTTATTGTTTTATGACGGTCAAAAGCAGAGATACCGGTTGTTGTATCGTGAATATAATCGACACTAATGGTAAAAGCTGTTTCGTGTAATGCAGTATTAAGCTGTGTCATCATATCAAGTTCAAGTTCCTGAAGCCGTTTTTCTTCCATCGGTACGCATATTAACCCACCTGCATTTTTAATGAGAAAGTTAACCAGTTCAGGTGTACATTTCTCGGCAGAGAAAATCATATCACCTTCATTTTCCCGGTCTTCATCATCAACAACAATTACAATCTTGCCTTTTTTAAAATCCGCTATAGCAGATTCAATCGAATTGAATTTATATTTTTCAGACATATTAATATAAAAAAAAGCGGCGGCATTTATCATACCACCACACGCCCGGATTTATCGGGCTAAAAAAAAATTATTTCTTTTCTTCAGGTGTTATTCCAACTATTGTGGAAATCGCACTTCTTTCAACTTTTATTTTTGTATTATCTGCAATCTTTACAAGCACTGTAGCTTCATCAAGTCCTTCGACTAATCCGTGTATTCCACCTGATATAATAACCTTATCACCCTTTTTAACGGACTCAAGAAGTTTTGCCCTCTCCTTTTGTCTTTTTTGCTGGGGACGAAGTATTAAGAAATAAAACACTGCAATTATCAATAAAAATGGCAGAAGGGAGCTTACAATCCCTGACATTCCGCCATCTGTTTGTGCCTGTAAGAATATTAATAAAGTATTCAATTATGTACCTTTCTTGTTTATGTATTACTTATTTTGAGAAAATCTCTCAAGAAAATCTTTTTTAAAGCTTAAAAACCTGTTTTCTAATATCGCTTCCCTTGCATCTTCCATCAGCTTAATATAAAATCTAAGGTTTTGTATAGTTGCTAACTGCGCCGCAAGTATTTCATCACTCATGAACAAATGCCTCAGGTAAGAAAGCGAAAAATTATTTGCTGTATAGCTGTCTGTTCTTTCATCCGGAGAACCGAAATTAAACTTATTCTCCAGGTTTTTTATTCTTATCTTACCCCTCGATGTAAATAATGTTCCGTTTCTTGCATTTCTTGTGGGCATTACGCAGTCAAACATATCAATACCCAGCTCTATACAGTTTAACAAATCTTCCGGTGTTCCAACTCCCATTAAATATCTGGGTTTATCATTTGGCATGAGTTCAGTAGTAAAATTTACAATATCATACATCACTTCATTCTCTTCCCCTACTGCCAAACCGCCGATTGCATATCCGTCAAGATTAATTGATAACAGGTCTTCGGCAGATTGCCTCCTTAATTCCTTAAAAACAGAACCCTGTATTATTCCAAATAAGAACTGCTTATGTCCGTAATTAAGTTTCGTATTTTCAAACTCAAATTTACTTCTTTTTGCCCAGTCAGTCGTAAGCTTGATGGATTTTTCTACAGTATGCTCATCTGCAGGATTTGCCAGACACTCATCAAGCACCATCATAATATCGGAACCAATAACCCTTTGTATTCTTAACACTTTCTCGGGTGTAAAAAGATGCATGCTGCCATCTAAATGCGATTTAAATTCAACACCGTCTTCTGATATTTTCCTTAGCCCTGATAAACTAAAAACCTGAAACCCGCCGCTATCAGTAAGTATTGGCTTGTTCCAGTTCATAAAACGGTGCAAACCGCTTGCTTCTTCTAAAACCTCAACGCCCGGTCTTAAATAAAGATGATAAGTGTTTCCAAGTATTATATTTGCACCAATTTCCTCTAATTCACGCTGCTCGATTGCTTTTACAGTTGCCTGTGTACCTACGGGCATAAAAATAGGAGTTTGGAAGGTACCATGGTCTGTAGTTACCTCGCAAACTCTTGCTCTTGAACTAGAGTCCTTTGAAAGAACTTTAAAGAACATTACAAAAATAGCTAAATATCATTATATAAGCAATTTTAATTGTTTGTGTAACATTTCTAATTTTATGAGATTCCATCTTTTTATGCCGGTTTTTCATTAAGCTTAAACATCTTATATTTCTTCCTCAAATAATACCTGATAATTATCACAGCAATCAAAGCGCCTGCTGTGTCAGCCACCCAGTCCCACATTTCAGCATCCCTGTTGGGTACAAAAAATTGATGTATTTCATCACTTGCACCATAAATACTGCAAATAACAACTGTCATAATTAACGGATACATTTTGAACAACGAAACTTTTTCCCGGTGTATTAATGATAAATAACAGAAAAACGCAAGTAAGCCATAAACTCCGATGTGTACTAACTTATCTGCTCCGACAATTTCTACTTCCGGATATGTTTCTGCGGGAAAACTTGATTCAATAAATATAGCTGCAAGAAATAAAAAGAACAGCAAATGATATTTCAAATTACTTTTGATACTGTATATCTTACCCTTCTAAAATTTCCGAAATAGCTTTAGGTATTAATTTAATAATATCCTGTGGTGAAGCCGATTGCGAATTCCTGTTTTCAGCAGCATAAATATCGGCACACATACCATGAATGAAATTACCGCAGAGCATCGCACCTTTTACATCTTTTATTTGTGCAAGCATAGATACCAATAAGCCTGATAACACATCTCCCGAACCTGCCATTGCCAATGTTTCATTCCCTGTTGGATTAACAAATATCTCTCCCGTTTTCAGGCATGAAATTGAAGTCTCTGATTTCAATATAAGATTAACATTATATTCTTTTACAAATTTTCTTGCTGCTTCAAATCTGTTTGCAGTAATTTCTTCAACTTCTATTCCGCTTAACCTGGAAAACTCACCTAAATGCGGTGTTAATATTATTTCGTTTTTATTTTTTCTTCTTTTTAATATTGATATATCTTCCGCAATGATATTTAAAGCATCTGCATCTATAACCATATTTTTATCACAATTTTCAATCACATCACATACGAACTTTTTAGTTTCATCATTTGTAGATATACCGGGTCCCAGCAGAACTGCATCTGCCCATGAAATTCTTTTCTTTACCAAATCATAAGAATCTGCTGCTATATTTCCCTCTTTCGTTTCATCAAGAATAACTGTCATTATTTCATACAATTTGCCTGTGAAAATCCTGCTGATGCTTTTTGGTATTGCCGCAGCAACTCCACCTGCCCCGCTTTTAATTGCAGATAGTGAACTCATTGCTGCTGCTCCGGATAATCCTTTTGAGCCGCCGATAATTAATACTTTCCCATTTACGTATTTATGTGATACTTTCTTCCTTTTGGGAAAGATACCGGCTATATCATGAAATTCAACAAAGCTTTTACCGTAGGTATTATATTTATTTAAAATCTCATCAGTAATTCCTATTGGAACTACTTTAATTGCATTCCCCGCAAATTCCCTGCCCTTACCAAATAAAAGCTCACTTTTACATGTGCTCATTGTAATTGTAACATCTGCATCAATAACTTCATCATTATCATCGATGCTTTTTAATCCGGATGGTACATCAAGAGATACAATCCTAAGATTTTTAAATTTTTTCTTTAATCCGTTTATCAGCTTTATATTATTTGAAAACAATTCATCAAGCTTACCGCTAACACCTGTTCCAAGTATTGCGTCGATAATTATGAGCTTTTCATTTTTAGCTGCGTATTTTACATATTTATCGAGTGATGTTTCCGAAAAACAACTTATGTTAATATCGCACAATTTTCTTAAAATATTATAGTTTATTGCAGCATCACCTTTAAGCTTGTCTGCTTCAACAAGCATAAATATTTTAAAATCAAATCCATTTATCAGCATATGCCTTGCAAGTGTGAATCCATCTCCGGCATTATTACCCTTACCGCAAACTATTAATACCCGGTATTCCACAAGGTCAGGAAATTCTTCTGCAAGCATTTCAAATGAATTCCGCCCGGCATTCTCCATTAAAACAATAGAGGGAATTCCCTCTTTGTTTATTATCTCACTTTCGACCGTTCGAATTTCGTCAAATGTAAATATGGGTTTCATGGCTGGATTTATTTATGGGAGGTTAAGTATTCAATATTTTCTTCATATCTTTCACAGCTTTTGCAGCATCACCTGTGCCGAACACAGAATTCCCGCAAACAAAAACTTCTACGCCGCAATCTTTCAGCATCTTCATATTATTCTGTCCAATACCGCCATCCATCTCAATTAATATATTCCTGTTAATCTTTTTTATTTTATCCCTTAGCCTTGCAGCTTTTTGCGGCGATGTTTCAATAAACTTTTGTCCGCCAAAGCCGGGATTAACAGACATCAATAAAACAAAATCTATTTCAAATAAAATTTCATCAAGCACGTCAACAGGCGTTGCAGGATTAATTACAACTCCTGCTTTGCATCCTGCATCTTTAATCTGGTTAACCAGCCTGTTAAGATGAATTGCAGCTTCATAATGAACAGATATCCAGTCTGCTCCTGCTTTAGCGAAATCATCCACATATTTCTCGGGTTCGGAAATCATGAGGTGAACATCTAGCGGCAGGCCGGTTATACCGTTAACATCTTTCACCATTTTGGGACCAAATGTAATATTAGGAACAAAATGCCCGTCCATTACATCCATATGTATTATATCAGCGCCGGCCGTTTCTACTGATTTTATCTCTTCAGGAAGTTTTACAAAATTCGCAGATAAAATAGAGGGAGCAAGCAAGTACTCACCTTTTTTAAAATTTTGTTCCATCGTCTTTTTTATCTTTATCTGTATCTTTTGGTTTATCTGTTTTTTTCTTTTCGGTTGGCTTGGTTTTATCATCCTTCTTTTGTGAATCTTTCTTATCCTTGGTTACATCATCCTTTTTTTCTTTTTTCAGTTCTTCTTTCTTCGGAATCTCCTTTTTATCTTTATCACTGTCTTTCGGCTTATCTATTTCATCTTTTTCTTCATCCGGTACTTCTTCTATACTGTTCATTTCATCTTCAACCGGGACTTTAGGTACTACAATCCTGTTTACGAAAAGATCCACTTTATCATTTTCCTTAGCCATTGAGTTGGCTTTCGGATACTGGTCTATCACCGAATTCAACGGAACTGATGAGCTTGGCTGGAAATTAATTTTTCCTATAGCAAACTTATTCTGCAGTAATATTTTCTTGGCTTCCTCTAAATTTTTACCGGTAAGGTCGGGTACTTTCAGGTTTCCTGATTCCATACCTGTAGAAACCACTACGCCTATTTTTGTACCCTTTTTTACTTTGGCACCCGGTTGTTCAATTTGTTCAATAACCAATCCCGGAGGAAATTGAACAGAAGATTTATAGCTCGTTTCCTGCAATTCAATGTTTCTCTGAGCAAGAATAAATTTTGATTCTCTAACGGTTCTGCCTACAAGGTTAGGTACATCGTAAAGCTGCTCTCCGCCGCTGACAATAAGGTATATTCTTCTGCCGTCTTTTACCATTTGCTCAGCGGGTGGGTTTTGGTCAAGGATAGTCCCGATCGGTTTTGCTGCATCATATCTTATATCTCCCTGCAAACCTTCTAAACCGCCTTCTTCGAGCAATTTTAAAGCATCATTGTAGGAAAGCCCTACTACTGAAGGTACCTTTACAAGCGTATTATGCTTGACGTACCATGGCATAATTACCGAATTCATAATAAATATGAGGGCAATCACGCTTACAAATATAATTAATCCTTTTTTCCACCAGTTCATAATAACAAATATACGATTTTATGATTGAAAAAAAATGAAAGAAATTAATAGCAAATATACAAACCCCTTTAAAAACAGATAATTCGAAATTAAAAATGTTCATAACCCATTAATATTCAATGAAAAAGAAAAATGAAACCTCGAAATTCCGGTGTTTGTCTAAAACACCCTAATTTCAAAAAGGATATAAATTGCAAAATTTTAAAATCATAAATTTTGCTTTTATTTCTCAAAATTTTGTATTTCATTTATAGAAATATATTTATACAGACATAAATTGACACTGTTGTCATGACATTATTTATACAATTATTTAAGCATGTTGTATTTGATACAATTTTAGCAGTATTTTTTCTGGTATGGCTTTTGTTATTATACATAATAAGAAAAATGAATGTTATGGCTGAAAGAAAAATTGTAAGTGATAATCCTATTGAGGAAAGAAATAAGAAAGATAAAGAATATAAAAAGTTGAACGAAGGCGATCCGGATGATGAATATACGCCCAATGTGCCGACTGATGAGGTATATGAGACAGGAATGGTTGAAGATGAATTTAACACAATCGATGAAGATGACCCGGAACTGACAGATGATGAACGTGAGGATCAGGAAGATAATGTGGACAGGTTACAAGATGGTGATGTAGCTTCATAAGCAAAAATAAAGGTATCATTTTATTAAACTGAATTTGCAGAAAAAATGATACCTTTTTTATTTTTTAAAAGGTATTTATCTGTTTAAGATTTATTAAACGGTAAATGCCTTTTCTATTTATCATATTCATCAAATTTATCAGATTTATCAGATTAAAAGCTTTAACACAAAGTTCACAAAGAAAACAAAGGACACAAAGAATCATAAGGCGAAAATAACAAATCAATAAAATAAAAATGAATAACAACAAGAGTGAATTTCTATAAGTAAAGTCAATCAAAATAAAGCCAGATTATCATAAGATTTTATTTTAATATCAAACATTACCTGTATCCGTCCTGCAATGAGTATGAAGTCACTCATGTTCTCTTATCAGCAATACTTTTCTTTATTTCCTTTGTGTTTTAGCTTTTTTAATCATGGAAATCAGATTAATCTGAGTTAATCTGTGGTTCAAGCTTTTAAAATCATTCTAATCATATTAATCCGGTTAATCTGTGGTTCAAGCTTTTAATCTGACTAATCTGAAAAATTTGATGAATCTGGCTAATATGATGAATCTGACATAATTGAATTTCTTCTGTCAAAAGAAAATCATAAATTAATAAACATGGATGATAATGAAAAATTTATGCGTATGGCAATTAACCGCGCAAAAGAAGGAGTTGATAAAGGACAAACTCCTTTTGCTGCAGTAATTGTTAAAAACGATGAAGTAATTGCCTGTGAACATAATCTTGTGTGGGAAAATACGGATATTACAGCTCATGGTGAAATCCAGGCAATAAGAACTGCCTGCAAAAAATTAAACTCTATCGACCTCTCAGGCAGCGTTATATATTCAACGTGCGAACCCTGCCCTATGTGCTTTACTGCTATTCATTGGGCAAGAATCGATAAAATTATTTGCGGTGCAAGGATTGATGATGCAGCAAGTTTTGGCTTTAATGAATTATCTGTGTCAAACGAAAAGATGAAAACCGAAGGAAACAGTAAAGTTGAAATTGTAAGCGGCTTTATGTGTGATGAAAATATAGAACTTTTTAAATACTGGGAAAGTAAGAATAATAAGAAAACATATTGAGTGATAGAGTTCGGAGAGTTTGGAGAGTTTGGAGAGTTCTGAGAGTTCGTATGGTGCATAGTGTGTATTGAGTGTATTGAGTGCATAGAGTAATATGAATTAATCACGTAGTGATTACCCATATTAGAATATAGTAATATGAAGTAATCACGTAGTGATTACCAATATTAGAATAGAGTAATATGAAGTAATCACGTAGTGATTACCAATGTTAGAATAGAGTAATATGAAGTAATCACGTAGTGATTACCAATATTAGAAT
>RPQH01000099.1 GCA_003820375.1 Ignavibacteriota bacterium | reverse complement strand
ATTGATCGAAGATTTATTAATGACGAATAATTTAAAATAGTACAGGTCGTAGGACGAGTGAATAACCGGATAATCTTACATCCATCCATGCCTGTAACCGGAAAATCCCTCCATCTATTGCAGATACTCATCCGACGACCTGTGCTATATTCAATATATACAGATAAGTAAATTAATCTTATTTATTCCGATAGTCATCGGATGAGCGTTCTATCAGAATATTTTTGATGAAAAGGTTACTCGTCCTACGACTGCCGGAGATTAATCGAAGATTTATTAATGACGAATAATTTAAAATAGTACACGTCGTAGGACGAGTGAATAACCGGATAATCTTACCTCCATCCATGCCTGTAACCGGAAAATCCCTCCATCTATTGCAGATACTCATCCGACGACCTGTGCTATATTCAGTATATACAGAAAAGTAAATTAATCTTATTTATTCCGATAGTCGTCGGATGAGCGGTTTATCAGAAAAATTTTAGAGCAGTGACGCCGGCGGGGACTAAGGATAGGTCATTTGTTGGAAAGGTAAGGTTATACTTATTTATTCAGTTTTCATTTATCTCTGAAATTTCTTCATGTCTTCAAGATGAACATGAAAGGCATGCCTGACACTGCATTTAAAGTTATAGTAAGTTGCAGTGATGTTTGACTACGTTTTAACCGTTATTTTTTATATATTTGCAAAAAATAGAACAACTAAAAATAGAACAACTAAAAATAGTATAATTATGACAGAGAAAAAATTAAAAGTTGGTGATGTTGTTGAATTAAAGTCTGGAAGTCCTAGAATGACAATTTCGTCGATTGATGATAGTGATATGGCTGAAGTTTCTTTTTATACAACTAAAGGAGGATTGGAAACGAAATATTTTCCTTTGGACGCCTTGAAGTTATGTGAAGACAAAAACTATCCACAAACTATCACATTTGGAGTATAAAAAAATGAGCCAAGAAAAATTTGAAATTGGAGATACGGTACAGCTTAAATCTGGAGGTTATAAAATGACTATACAAAATATTGATTCAAATGATATGGTTGAATGTGTATGGTTTGACAAAGAAGGTAATCAATGTAGTAATAGCTTTCATATCAAAACTCTTAACTATGTTGATCCTAATAAATCAACAATAAAAATTGTAACAAGACCGGATAGATATGGAATTTAATAACATAGAATTGGAATAACTGATTTGCATGAATATGAATGAAAAATCCAAAATAAAAACTTTCATAAGTTATGCTTCACCTGACAAGCGTAAGCAGGAGATAGCACATGATGTTTTTAAGGAGAAAGGTATAGACCCTATTGTCGTGGATAGACGAGAAGAACCATTTGAAGATTTTTCCAATAAGATTGAGCGGTCTATGGAAGAAGCCGATGTTCTCGTTCCTTTGTTGACGCGTCAATCAATTTGTAATCAATGGGTCAATCAAGAAATTGGATATGGACGCAGATTATTTACAGAAAAGAAAATTGATATAATCCCGATAGTAGAAGATACTATATTAGAAAAACTTAATGGATTTATTCACAAGCATAGAGAAGCATATATATTTAATAGCAAGGAAAATGACTTGCGAACAGAAAATAAGAATTTCAAGGTTGCTTGTATAAAAGTAGCTAAACACATAAGCAATAAAAAAATAAAAAATTACGGGAAATTCGCACTAAATCTTTATTTCTCTAACTTATCAGTTCGTGGTTTTACTGACTCTGACGCTTTACAATTAAATGCTTCATTAACTATAGAAAATAACGGAAGCACACCTATTTCTATTAGGACCATTGAAATTCCTTATTCGTCACTAATAGAAAATTTTGGTGATTTAAGCTATCCTAGTGTTACTGAGGTCGTATTTCTGTCAGATTATATAAATGACGGACATAGTACAATATCACTTCGAAATTCACCAATTAATGTTAAAGCAACTGATATTTTGAGTATTCCTAAATTAATTTTTACAGCTAATAAGCCATTTTATGAGGACCATAAGTTTGATATTAGGAATAAGCTTACTAATTATTTAAGAACTATTAAAAATGTGGATATAAAAATCAACTCGTTATCTGGTGAATGGATTGAAAAAGAGGTGCTTGTTAATCAGTAACACAAACAATCTTAATTCGAATTAATTAAATAAGATTTTCAAAATGTTTTAAACTTATTTTAATAATAAATTAGGATAAAAAAATGAAAATGTCATTTGAAGAATTTAAGCAAACTACGTTTGCATTAAAGTATCGAGAGGATAATCTATCAATTCAATTAGCTTTTCTTAAAGAAGTCAGTAAAGATTGGCCTGTGTCACAAAATAAGTCGGCTTTAATAAAAGTAGCAAATGATAATATTGATGATTATCTAAGAGATATTTGGGAACACACAGAAGGCTAGATATTTGATTTTTATTATTGTGACATTTCAGCTTCAATTAAAAATTGAATTTTGTGGTTTTGTTGTATTATGTTAGAAAAAAATAGAAATGTTTTATCTAACTATCCTGTAGCTCTCTTAAGTATTAATTTCGAATATTTTTCCCAAATTAGATTACTTAAGTCATCAGTTGTTCTTAGAGCTAAGATTTCTGCTCTTGTGATTACAATTATTTTAATCTTATCCATTGTTAATGCATCTATGATTGCAGTCGTTGCTTGGCGATTATTACCTCTTGCTTGTCCACTTACTCCATTTGATGAGATTATTATTCCAATATTTGCACCACTAGTACGAAGTTTCTGATGGAAATCTCTAACGTTGTCACTTCCAATAGCATGTGCTTCATTTTTGCATTCACAAATTATTATTGGATCCAAGTAATCAAACGGTGAAAGCACTCTATTATTTCCTAATGCAACATCGTATTCCCTAGCCCCTGTGTCATCAAGTATATTTCTTTCAATTAAACGAACTCCTTGACATCTGGTGAATAAATATATAACAAGATCCTCAAATATTTCACCTTTTGTATCAGCAGTTTGTGCATTATCAGACCTATTTAAAAAATCAGTTATTCTATTTCTATTAAATCGTCCCATTCTAATTCCAACTACCGTGAGCTATTTCATTCCTCTTTTTTATTAAAAATTTTTCAAGACCTTCAGCAGCTATACCTAAGAAAAAATCTTCAATGTCAAAACATAGTATTAACGGATTTTTAAGAGGAATTGTAAATCGTCTATTATTTTTATCAAGATAAAGAATTATACCCCCTTTTGCTTCAGTTTTTAAAATGTATTGTTGTAATCTTAGTTGCGCATCGTTTAATCTTTGAATGTTTAGAGTCCCTGCTTTAATTTCTATCAAAATTGGATTACCGAAGTATGGAGTCAATTCTTTGCTTCGGATTATAATATCCGCTCCTTTATCTCTAGAAACATCTGATATTGAAGTGTTTTGAATTTTCAATTTGGAGAAGGCATTTGTTATTAAATGAAAGATCTCGTGCTCATGTGGTTCCTTCCTTAGTTGAGAAATAGCACTGACTAATTCATTTGTTTCTGCTATAGTAAAATATTTATCTTTTTGCTTTTGTTTAAGTTGTTTTGGTTTTTTTAGCTTTAAGTCATAGATAAAATTTAATAGGGCTAATTCAAAGAGTTTCGTGTCCTTAAAGTTTGTTTGGAAGTAAATCTTTCTTTCTAAAAAAAAGGGGACTTTAAATTCTTTATCAACAAGAATGAATGCTGGTTTTTCCAAACCCTCTGCAACACCAAGTTCAAATAAAACATTAGTATTTTCTTTTGTCAGAATTGAAACAATAAAATCTGATTCTCGAATCTTTCTCAATATAAGATCTGAAAATGTTATACCAATTGAAAAGTCATAGAAATTATGATATTCAATATCCAATTTATCTAATATCATTTCAATTTTAGTTAAATCATAATCTGATGGTGCTGATATATAGCATTTATATTTTTCTTTCATTCTCTAGCTTAATTTGCTTTAAATCTAAAATAATATATCAAGTTAAATGAAATTTTTTTTAGTGAAAATCTATTTAATGATTATTTGAATAATATATTTATAATTATATTAAATTAGAAATTATAACTAGCAATAATTATTAAATTAATTATTTAAAATATATATATTAAGATACAAAATAAACAATAATTTACTTACATTGCATTTTATATTTTTATAAAGAATTTCAAATTTAAGATACATTATATAAGTATAAAATCTTTACTAACAGATAGTGTCGTTGGTTCATAGATATTAGTAAACATCTGCTCTTTTATTGTATTCAAATACATTATTATACCTCATATTACAAAACCTGTCACCTCATACTTTCATATCACGCAGCTTTTTGGATTAACTATCTTACATCATATAAACCTTAATGAATGAACTTGCATCTAATTTAATAAGCCCGCGGGATTATTTCAATTAATATTTAATAAAATATGGATATGCATAAATTTCATCTTACAGCGGTAATATTACTAATACTGCTTCATTTGTTTTTACCAAACGGACTCTACTCTCAGGTTACAAAAGATACTGTGTTTAATTCTTCGAAAAAGGAAAAAACTATCGGGAAGATTTCTAATATGCTGGAAAAAAATTATGTCTATCCTGAAACAGCAAAAAAAATATCCGTATTTTTAAAAGAGCAAATGAACTCTCATGCTTACGACAGCATTAATAATCCTAAAACTTTTGCACAGGTATTAACGCGTGACGTACAATCTATAAGCAAAGATTTGCACTTAAAAGTAATTTATAATCCTGATGCTGCAAAAAGAATAAAAGAAGACATTGGGAAAGAGCCGGACCCTGAACAGGAAAAACAACATCTGGAAGCATTGAAAAAAGAGAATTTCGGTTTTAAGACTGTTTCAAAATTGAGCTGGAACATTGGTTATGTAGATTTCAGGAATTTTATTGATGCTAAAATTTCTGAAGAAACTGTTGCTTCAGCAATGGCATTCATTGAAAATTCAGATGCAATTATTTTTGATATCAGGTTAAACGGAGGCGGCGACCCTACGTGTGTCCGGCTAATATGCAGCTACTTGTTTGGAGATAAACCAGTACATCTTAATGACCTCTATTACCGTCCTGAAGACCGGACAGAAGAATACTGGACACTTAAAAAAGTTGATGGAAAGAAAATGCCTGATATCCCAGTTTACATTCTGACAAGCAACTATACATTTTCGGCAGCAGAGGAATTTGCTTATAACCTGCAAACTCAGAAAAGAGCCATTATAGTTGGCGACACAACCGGGGGTGGTGCTCACCCCGGCGGTACAATGGCTGTTAATAACGATTTCATAATCTTTATGCCAATGGGAAGAGCCATTAACCCGGTAACTAAAACAAACTGGGAAGGAACAGGAGTAATTCCGGATGTTCCTGTTGTATCAGAAAATGCTCTCGAGACTGCACAAATACTTGCCCTGAAAAAGATAGCAGAAGGAACTAAGGATGAGAATTATAAAAAATATTTTCTGTTTGTAGCAGAATCCATAGAAGGTGATATGAACTCACCTTTAGTTGATGAAAATACATTGAAAAGCTATTCAGGAATTTATGGTGAAAGAAAAATAACATACAATTCGGGTAAGCTTTACTACCGGCATGGAAGTAGAGGTAAAATGGCAATGACACCAATATCTGAAAATGCTTTTATGATGAAGGATTTGGATTATGTCAGGGTAACATTCGATAAAGATGCTGATGGTAAAGTTTACAGCATTACAGAATCATACGATTTAGGTGAAAATGAAAGTTTTCCAAAAACGGAATGAACAATTGTGAAGTGCGTATAATTACATTGTAATTTTACACCCTCACCACCCCCCTAAATCCCCTGCTTACATAGTAAGATTCTACTCCATTATGATATACAAATACATTACCAAACCGCCGGTCACAAAAGAGTGCGCCGCCGGGTTTTCTAATTTCAGCAGGTGATTTAAACTGTCTTTAACTATTACACACCTCTAATCACCATGATATCTCCAAACGCCGCCGGGAGGTTCATTTAAATCATATAGAACACTTTTGTTGTTTGTGCCTATACGGGTATAATGTTTTATTACTTTGTTCCAACCTTTGGAAGCGGTTCCATTGAAGAACGAAGTATCACCATTTGCACAATTTGAATATCCTGACATTGTTACCTGTTTATTTGCATAAATATATTCCGCTTCGAAATCACCCACTTTAATTGAATCATGGAATCCTTTATAACTATCATATGCAACTGCACCAACAATAGATTCGTTTTGTTTCACACGGAAATTAAATATTTGATTGCCTCTTGCATCGTTAGGATTAAACACTACATACTGATGTGGACAACTCCCGATAAAAACCGAGTCTTCAGCATAAAGCATTGAATCAGCAAGATCCGGCAGGCATAAATTAAAGTTTCCTGCATTATCAACAGTACATTCAGGTTTTATATATTTACCATGTCCCAATATATTTGCATATAAAATTTTATCTCCCGGAATCCAATCAGCTAACTTTCCAGAGATACAGAATTGCGTATTGGTTGAATTAACAATACCGGAATCATCGCAGTTAAAATAAGTGATGGCAGTTAGTGCAAATAATACAAAAATTAATTGCCTTGAAATTATTTTGTACATATTAAAAAATATTATTTTGCAGTATTAACTAAGTTTATTATAATAATATAAAAACAATAAAAATAATAAAACACTGATAAATATAGAGTTATTTAAGTTTCTTCACTCAAAATGTCGTTTTTGATAATTTAGGATGGAATACAGGAAGTCGTTACAAAAACACTTTCACCAATCCCCTAAATCCTCTAATACCATAATAATACTTTACACCATTTATACTAACCGCCTCATTTCCTCTAAACCTTTACATCTAACCAGGCATCTAATTAAAAAAGCCCGCGGGATTATTTCAATTACCTCTTTAAAATGTGAATATTTTTCCTTTTCTTGATATAGATCCTTTGCTCTATCTCAAATCCAGCACGGCTGATTTATCAAATGTATGAACGCTGTGGTTACGCCGTTCGGTGCAGGTCAGTGGCTACTTTGCGGCAACACGATGATTTCTGTACTTATACATTATGAAACGTGCAGCGAAATGTGCAATGCTGACACTGAAGAGGCTTGCAATTACATCAAGCCATGTAAAAGTGTAATTAACCTTAGCCAGAATACCAGGCCGGGGGAGAAGTTGAGCGAATTCAAGCCCCAGGGCAATTAGGGTGACAAGCTTAGTGACTTGCCCCAGAGTCAGACGCGAAAGTCTGCCAGAACTTGACAAGATCAGGAACAACAGACCAGCCGGACCCAAAAGACTGGGTGCGATACCGACAAGTGTGCTAATCACCATACTCTCGTTAACCCATCGAATTGCTTTGACCGGGACGATGAGGAATAAGCAGATTGCTCCTATCCAAGCAAATAATCGAATGATTTTATACTCATATTTGCTCTGCATATTTATCAAAAATTTAAAGCCCGCCATATGATTTGTAGAATAATTTCCCGCTGTGAATTGGCTGCGGTTTATTTTCCTTTCAATAAAAAATTAACTGTTTAATAGAAGATAAAAAAGGTTTAAATTCAATTAAATACAAATATTTGTTAGAAATGAAACATAGCAGTAAACACTGTCATTCAGGAAGTGGTCCGCCCTATCTAACCGGGAGGAAATCTCAGTCTGTCCCGAAACCCCGGGATCGGTTCCGATGATAAATACCCTGTTGAATTTGCAGGGTATTTTATTTTATGAAATACCATTGTCACGTCATGTTGTGTTTTCAATTGCCGGAAGTCAAAAAAAATTTTGTCTTCATCGTAAATCTGATTCTTCTTACTTACGTAAAATCTTCTCCATTGTTTTTCCTTTTGCTAATTCATCAACCAACTTATCTAAATAACGAATCTTTTGCATGAGTTTGTCTTCGATTTCTTCCACACGATAGCCGCAAATTACGCCCGTAATTTTTGAAACATTTGGGTTAATTTGAGGTGCTTGAGTGAAAAAAGTTTCAAAATCACTGTTCTTGTTAATCTGTTGCTGCAATGTTTTTTTGTTATATCCTGTTAGCCAAAAAATAACGGTATCTACATCTGCTTTTGTCCGACCCTTTTTCTCCGCTTTTTGTATATACAATGGATAGATACTCGCAAAAGTAGTTTTAAATATTTTTTGTTGATTCATTTTAGTTGTTAATATTTATCAAAGTTGATTCTTTAAAATCACCCACAAGTTACACTGCTGGAGGATTTTGTGCAATATAAAAAAATATTTGTTTTGCATCAATATTTTTTCGGAAATAAATGAATCCCTTCGCTTAGATTTTTAATTCATTTTATGGTAAATGGCAGTTTAGAGTATAAAGAACCAAACTAATTAAGCTCCAAATGTACCTGTTTTAACTTTCCCGGCCCGCTTGTAATTGGCAAAAATTACTCCGCTTGGTGTAACAGAACTCTCTATTAATGTAAATGCTGCCGGAATAGTGCCGGTGTCATACAACTTTTTCCCTTCACCAATAATCAACGGGTGAATTTTGAGCCAGAGTTCGTCCACTAAATCATTCTTAAGCAGCAACTGAATGAGCTGACCACTGCCGTGAACTTGAATGTCATTACCATTTGAATTTTTGAGCTCTTCGATATCTGCCGGGCTTTTGAGGAATACAGAATTTTTCCAATCTGACTTTTTCATGTTCCCGGACATGACGTATTTTGTAACGTCATTGATACCCGGCCAATCATTTTCATGCTCCGGCCAGTAGCCGGCAAAAATCTCAAAAGTTTTTCTGCCCAAAAGTAGGTCTGCAGGTTTCAGCTGTTTTTCCAGGACCTTACCGTAAGCTTCATCAAAATATGGTACAACCCAACCGCCATATTTGAAACTGCCTGTTGTATCTTCCTCAGGTCCACCGGGTGCCTGCATTACTCCATCTAATGTAATCATTGATAAAACAATTATTTTTCTCATATTATTTCTCCTCCTCTTTTTTTTAAAATGAATAATAAGTAAAATTAGAATGTAAACTTTCTGCTATTTGTTGGCGGATATATTACTATCACACTCTTAACAATCCACGAAACCCCCTCGAGCCATAATAAGATTCCGCGCCATTGTGATATACGAATAATGGTTATACACTTGTCACAATAGAACTATACATTAACAATTTAAGTTTTTATTTTTGTAATAGAAATAAATCATAATTTAAAACATGCAGATTCCGGTAAAACAGTTTGACCAATTTATTGACGATAAAATACTTGAAAGAGGGTATTCATATTTCAAAAACGGACATATTATTTCATTTGAAGAAATTTCAGCAGGATTATACGAGTCTATTGTACAGGGTGAACAAGTATATACCGTAAATTTTACAATTAAAAATGATGTGATTGTAGATTACGAATGTTCATGTCCATACGATTTGGGTCCTGTATGCAAGCATATTGCTGCTTCTATTTTATATTTACAAAAGGATGAATTAGGTTTAAAGCAAAATAAAAGAAAATCAAAATCCCAAAAAGTAATTAAAAAAAGAAAAACTGTAGAAGATCAAGTTAATATACTGCTTGATAAAATTAATATTGATGAGTTAAAGAAATATATTGCTAACGTTTGTAAAGAAAATACTTCCTTCAGGAAATTGTTTATTTCCAATTTCGCATATTTAGATGAAAAGGAATCTACAAAATTATATGCAAATCAAATAAAAGCAATAATATATTCCGTAAGCGGGAAATATGGTTTTGTTGATTGGTCAGGGATGAATTTTATAGATAAAAGTGTTTCCAAACTGCTGGGTACTGCTATTATGCACAAAGAGGAGGGTCGTTTTAAAAGCAGTATGTTTATCGCTTTTGCTGTGATTGAGGAATTATTTGATCTGATAGGTGAAGCAGATGACAGTGGAGGCGGCATATATTCAAATATAAGTTTAGCTTTTGATTTATTGTATGAGTTAACGGATGAAGATTTACCTGAAGATATTAAATCAGAACTTTATAAATATTGCATCACAAACTTCAAAAAACAAAGATTTATTGATTGGGAATGGCATGTTGAAATATTAAATGTTGCCTCTCGTTTGATAAATAGTGAAAAAGAAGCAAATGAAATACTGAATATTATTGATAATGAGAAAAAAGACGAGCATAACGGAAAACACTTAATAATGATAAAGTACAATTTAATTTTGAAACTCCATGGCAAAAAAGAAGCAGAAAAAATAATAAATGAGAATATTAATGTTCCTGATTTTCGAATTATTGCAATTGAAGATGCTATAAGCAATGAAAATTATGAAAAAGCCGCAGCTCTTGCAATTCAAGGTATAAAAAACGATGAAAAACTTCCGGGATTAGTACTTGATTGGTATGAGTGGTTATTGAAAATTTCGATGCTGCAAAACGAATCAGAGAAAATAATTGAATATGCAAAAAAACTTCTTATTGATAGCTACAGAGACACTCCGAAATATTATCAGATATTAAAGGATAACGTTGCAGAAGAAAAATGGAAAGATTTTATATATAATGTTATTGATGAAGTAAAAAAAGAAAAATACTCCGAATTTTATCTTGCTTCCAAAATTTATATTTATGAAAAGGATTGGAATAGATTAATGGGATTAATAAAAGAAAATATTTCTTTAAGGAATTTAGAAGATTTTGAGCAGTATTTATCGAAAGATTTTAGCTTTGAGTTAGCTGAGCTTTATGAAGAAGAAATTATGCAGTTTTTAAAAAACCATGCAGATAGAAATCATTATAAAGAAGCATGCAGATATATGCGTAGAATGGTTAAACTAGGAGCAAGGGCAAAAGTTGATAAGATGATTGATGAACTTAAAGTAAAATATAAACAAAGAAGGGCACTGCTTGAAGAAATGAGCATGGTTTAATGAATTTTAATATTTGTATAAAGGTGAATTGATTGGTCATTTGAAATCTTCAAATTATATTGCGTATGCCTATCACTTAGCAGCCAGTCATCGGTAAGATAAGGGAGTTTAATCCTGTCCCCACTTGCCTGCCTTTTGTATATAAAAATCAACTCAAGGATTTATTTGGATTGAATTTATTTACGATAAGTAATGTTATCTTATTATATCCAAAATTATTCACTTTAACATAAGTCGAATTAATAATTAAATTTGATAAAATAAATAGCTGAAAAATAATGAATTTTGTAAAACAACATATGGATGTTCTGCAAAACATTGAATTTGCAATAGTAGAAGTTTATAAAGAAAATTATGAATTAATTGATGCAGATGTATTATTTGCATTAGATGCCCTGATTGATTTTTACACAGCGGAGGAAAGAAACCGCCCTCCCAGAAATTTTAATCTTTCTGAAAAATCTAACCTTGTATATAACAATGTAAAAGAAATGTGTGAATACAGGGTGGGAAGAAACAAATCTATGGACATCTCTTCAAAGAATTTGATTATTGAAGACAAATTAATACCTGTTACTTTAAAAGATATACAGGATTGTCTTAAAAAGATTAAAACATCAGTTAATAAATGGACAAGAATGAATGGCAGGCAGGGTTACTTGGAGTTTGTAAAAAATTATGTTCCATAATTAAACCCTTATAACTCCCCTAAATCCCCTGCTGCCATAATAAGATTCCGCGCCATTGTGATACACAAACACCTTACCATAGCGGAAATCACAAAAAAGTGCACCGCCGGGCTTCCTGATATTTGCAGGTGTTTTCACCCAGCTTCAGGTCTTCATATCAAAATTTCCAAATTACGGCAGCTTTTGGGACACAAAAAAATGAAATAATCAATTATTATTAAAAAAATATCTAAAACCATATGAATTCAGAAGGATTATATCTTTCATCGTACAAAATCAGCTTTAGAGATGATTTGAATGAAAAAGAAGAGGGAATAACACCTGAAATAAAATTAATAATACGGGATGTATATAATAAAGTTATTAACAAAGATAAAAATGTATTGGATGAACTTAAAGATTTAATCAGAAAATATCCCAATGTTCCTCAGTTTAAACATTATCTATCTACTTATTACATACTAAATGGCAAAAATCTAAAAGCCCATAAAATAAATATAATGACCAATAAGGAACATCCTGATTATTTATTTGGAAAGCTGGCTCTTGCTAATGATTTTATTGACATGAAGCTATATCATAAAGTTCCTAAACTTATGGGGGATATTATGGAATTGAAAAATCTTTACCCTGAAAGAGACGAATTTCATTTCAGTGAAGTTGAAGGATTTTTAGTGACAACCATCCGTTATTATATAGGAATAAAAAATCTGGAAGCAGCAGAATCTCATCTGGCTGTATTAAAAGATTTAAGTCCGGATTATCAAAACCTACAAGCCCTGCAAAAGGCAATTTTCGCAATAACGCTGGAAAAAGGACTTGAAAGATGGGAAAATGAAAAACGTATGTCAAGAACTGTTAAGGCAAAAGCGAAAAACGTAGTTCCTGAATCCAAAACAAGACCGCAATTTGAAAATAAAATAATCGAAAAACTTTACGAAAACAGCTTTGATATCAGCCCCGATTTAATCAGAGAAATATTGAGTATTGATAGAAATACTTTAATTGAAGATTTACACAAAGTACTGTATGACAGCATTGCAAGATTTAAATATTTCAGTAAACACACTAAGTGGGATAATAAAACCCATAATTTTGTTCCTCATGCTTTGTTTATTCTTACTGAAATAAAGTCTGAGACAAGTTTGCAGATTTTACTTGACCTATTCAGGCAGGATAGAAAATTTATTGATTATTGGTTCAGCGATTCTACAGGTGATCTTTGCTGGCAGGCAATTTATACTTTGGGCTTTAACCGGTTAGATGCAATATCTGACTATATGAAAGAACAAGACAGAGATACCTATGTCAGGGCTGAAGTTTCAAGTGCTGTTGCGCAAATAGCTCTGCATAATCCCTCCAGAAAATATGAAATAATTGATTGGTATAGAGAAATATTTAATTACTTTCTGCAGCATCAATCTGATAACAGGATTTTGGATACAGATTTAACAGGTTTAATGATTTGCGATATATTGGATTTGAAAGCAAAGGAGTTAATACCTGAAATAGAAACACTATATCAAAATAATTTGATAAATCCCGGTGTAAGCGGAAGTTATACCGATGTGCTGGAAGACTTTGATAAACCTTTGGGGTATGATGTTAAAAACAAAATATACAATATCTTTGATAAATATAAAGACAATCAAAGACTTGAACCCATTTTAACTGATGACAGTGATGATTTAGAAAATGATGAATTGGAAATACCACAAATGAAAATTAAGATTGGGCGGAACGATCCATGCCCCTGCGGAAGCGGAAAAAAATATAAAAAATGCCACGGAAAATGAGAAATATCAATTGGGGAGTTTTACAATCAATAAATTTCACACCCTCACCAATCCCCTAAATCCCCTACTTCCATAATAAGATTCCGCCCCGTTGTGATATACGAATACATTATCATAACGCCGGTCACAAAAGAGAGCACCGCCGAGTTTTCTTATCTCAGCAGGTGTTTTCACCCAGCTCGATGTTTTCGTATCGAACTCTCCAAGCTTCTGCAGCTCACGGTATTGTTTTTCCGTTAAAAGCTCAATTCCCATGGCAGCTGCCATATCAACAGCGTTATTTTTTGGTTTATGTTCCTTTCTTGATTCCAACGCTTCACGGTCGTAACAAATACTTCTGCGTCCTTTAGGACTTTCCGCTGAACAATCATAAAAAATATATTCACCGGACTTTTTCTCAAAACCAACGACATCCGGTTCACCGCCGGTTCTTTCCATTTCGTATAGTGACCATAGCTTTTCTGTATTAGCTTCCAGCTTTGATTGTACTTTAGCCCATTTAATACCTTTATGGCGATTCATGTTTTTCTCAAACCGGGTTTTCAAAGCTTTGAGCAGTTCTTCAAATTTTTCCGCTGACAACTCTTTATTATTGCTGTTTTTGTTTTTCTTTGTCATAAAAATTCTTTTCATTTTAAAATGTGCAATATACATGTATATTTTTTACTTTGCAAAATTTTTCTGCGGTTTTTTGAAAAATATGCCTAAAAGCGACAGGAAGTATTATACCGGATTTTTATTCCTTTTTAGCTATTGACAAATATTATAATCTGTATTAACTTTGTACTACAAAGTACTTTTTAATATATATTGTAAAATTATATGCTGAACAAAAGAATTATTATTGTTTTTATTGTAACTGGGTTAATACTGCTTATTCCCCTTGTTGCGATGCAATTCACCGGTGAAGTGAACTGGAGTTTATTCGATTTCGTTTTTGCTGCTATACTCCTGCTTAGTACAGGTCTGGTGTTTGAACATGCAATGAGGAAGGCAAATAATCTTGCGTATAAAGCCGCTGCAGCAATTGCAATTGGAACAGCATTTCTCCTCATCTGGTCAAACCTTGCAGTTGGCATCACAGGCTCTGAAAACAATCCTGTTAACCTGTTGTATTTTGGTGTACTCATCATTGGCATTATTGGAACCGTCATTGCACGATTCCAGCCGCGCGGCATGGCACAAACTTTGTTTGTCACAGCAATAGCACATACAGTAGCCGCCGTAATCGCATTAATTTTATGGAATCCCGTGCTGGACGCCAGTTTTCCTGAGCCGGATTCTTCCTGGCTCGCTGTAATAGGTGTGAATGTTATGTTTGTTGTACTGTTTACCGGTTCTGCTTTGCTGTTTCTGCGTGCAAGCACTGCTATCAAAAAATAGAAACCGGATATGTTAGTATTAAGAAACTTTTATGACCTTCTGCTGACTTTTAATTTGTCCTGAGCGGAGTCGAAGGACAATAGTTACAACGATTCGAAATATTTTGGTGAATATAAACCCTGTATTATCAGCTATCAGAGATTATCCGTATCTTCTTTACTATTGTCCTTTCCCGAGTACTCGGTACTCAGGACTTAAGTGTATCGAAAGTGCGTAAGGTGACTAACTAACTCACCTTACGCAAGAGTGTAATCATATGGTAAGATTATAGTATTAGTATTTAATTTCAGTTCCTGTCCTCACCCCCCGACCCCCTCTCCTATGATACATGAAAGGAGAGGGGGAGACATAAAAATATAGAACTTGAGTAATAATAAAATCTTAAAAGTAAAAGGAACT
>RPQH01000098.1 GCA_003820375.1 Ignavibacteriota bacterium | reverse complement strand
TTAACAAACTTAACAAACTTAACAAACTTAACAAACTTAACAAACTTAACAAACTTAACAAACTTAACAAACTTAACAAACTTAACAAACTTAACAAACTTAACAAACTTAACAAACTTAACGAACTCTTTTGCTCTTCTTGTATCCGCTTCTGTAACTGCACAGCAAAAGGTAGCTGTATATAAAAGATGGTACAAATCCTTTTGCGGCAAGGGCTTTGAATAATCTAAAGAAAGGTTTTGAGCATGCTAAAGGGAGTAATGGTGAGTAAAATTTTCCTTCTCTCAATATATCTTTTTTCAATTCCGGTCTTTTTTTTAACAGGTAAGGTAATGAATGTTCACCATAAACACGGATAATATCCAGGCTTTGTTCAAGTGAGCGTGAATGCCGGTTATAACCAATTGCTTCGGGTAAATAAAAAATCGGTACTTCATCGGCTATTCTCATACCAATTTCCGAATCTTCACCGCCGTAATGAATAAAATTCTCATCAAAACACCCTGCTTTCATTAATATACTCGCCGGTACAGATGCATTTGTTGTCCTGAAATATTTTCCCGGGAGCATTTCACCCGGTTTCATCTTTGCTGACCCTCTTTCATCGAGATATTTCATATAACTGTTTTGAACAAGCTCAGGATGGAACAATACTTTACCAACACAGGCACATTCACTTTTTGCATGCTGAGCCAGGTGATGGCGAACAAAATCCGGCTTTGCTTCTATATCCGCATCGAGAAAAATTATCAATTCATTTTTTGCTGCTGATATTCCCTTATTTCTTGATTTTGCCCTGCCAAGATTTTTTGCATTAATTACCGGGTGAAGATTTAGCTTGCCATTATAATTATTGAGGTATTCGGATGTGCCGTCAGTTGAGCCGTCATCTATTACAATTACTTCAAAATTTTCCATTCCAATATCCTGCTTCTCAAGCGATAGCAGTGTGTGCCTAAGCATATCGATACTATTATAAGAGGGTGTTACAATGCTTGCTTTCAATGGATAATACCTGCTTCTTTGTAATAATTATAAAGTGAATCCATTACAACTTTTATATCATGTACTTTCACAACCCACTCCCTGCCTTTGAGTGCTATTTCACAACGGTAAGCATTATCATTGATAAGCTTAACCAGCTCTTTCTCAAGGTTATCATAGTTAACATTAATAAATCCGTGCCCGGGAATAAACTCAAGATATTTTTCATTCAGGTATGTACAAGTAGCAATGCCCTGTGCCAGGCTTTCAACAGAACTCATACCATAACCCCAACCGCCTTTATCTGCAATCTGGTCAATATATATGTCGCATTTTGATTTAATCTCCATCACTTCATTATGCGGTACATTTTCCATCAGCACAAGCTCAACAGGATATTTTTGTTCAAGACGTTTTACAGTCTCTATAATATGGTCAGAACCTTTATTAAATCTGCTTCTGGTAGCATGGGCAATTTTCACTTTTTTATTTTCATGCGGAACAGGAACAACTTCATTTGTATCTATTGGAAGGAATAAATATTTTAACCCGGGATATTTTTCAAGCAGGTCAAGCTCGCTTGTAAGGTTTAAGTCAGAGAGCTCATGAATTTTCTTTATTACTCCCCTGTTTCTTACATCATTACCATGGTAGAAACATACAATATGCTTCCCGTTTGATTTCAATTTTTCTGCAATACTGGAATCTCTTAAAAAATCCAGCCCCTGTTCGTAATGATATATGTCATAATCCCAGAGCTTATAATTATCCATATATTTATGAACAAGATTTTTAATCAGGTAATCTCTTGTTCTGAAAAAAGTGCTTCCTACAAAACCACCCGGCTCCCAGAAAGGCGGGTTGCCTACAGGTTGATGTGCTTCAGGTTCAATGCCTCTTAATTTCTGCAGGAAAGTTCTCCCTTTTATTATCCATCCTTTATCGGGATGAAGGGGGAGGTTCATTATCATATCTTCCGGAAAGTTAAACCTGGTTGGAAACATTGTAACATAACGGGCATAATTGCCTCTGTCCCTGTGTCCTTTACAAAACAGGGGCAGTGTGCCGCTAATATGTTCCGGGGATATATAAAGAATTTTCAATGTCAAACAAGTTTTAACGTGATATGAAGTATATTATAGTTCACATCCAAAATCTATTGCCGTAAAGTTTTCTTATCGCGTAAATCTAAATTCCAAATTAACCTGACTTCAACTGCTCTTTTATTACAGTTTGCGGAATAATATCTATTAAAAACTCAAATGACCTTACAAGCTGATGGGTAATATTTTTTATATCATACCTGTTTACAAATTCTGAATTTGGATGGGGTAAATTGTTCATTGCATACAGGTCATAATATTCCATTATAAATTGGGCTATATCTTCAGGGTTATCGGGTTCACAAATCTTCACTGCATTATGATTCTTTAACATAAGTTTTGCAGCACCCTCAGGGATACATGCTAATATAGGTTTTTCCGCACCGATATATTCGGTAAGCTTTACTGGTGTAACCAGTTCATCGCCCTGCCCTTTTCCTATCATGAACCATAGCACATCCGATGCCAGTAAATATTTGATGCATTCCTTATGATTCACATAACCCGGAGCATAAACCGATTCAAAAAGATTTAACTCTTTTATCCTGTTCAAATTCTCTTTTGAAAGGATACCTATAAAACATGCTTCTATCTTTTTCTTCAGTTCAGGTCTTTTATTAAATACTATTGCCAGTGCCTGCAAAAAATATTTAGGAGTATCGTTATTGAAAAAAGTACCCGTATGTGTGAAACGCATTTTATTTGTTCTCGGAAGCTGTGTACTGAAATGCTCAAAATCTTCTTTATCATAGCAATGCGGTATTATTGTGATATCATTATGCTTTATCTTAGGATACTGTTCAATAATAGTTTCTTTAATTCTTCTGTTAATTGTCAGTACAACATCAGCAACCCTTAGTGCTTCGGCTTCCATTTTCATATTGCGGAAACGGTGGAACGGAGTAAGGAAAAATCGTGAAGGAGAATTTAGCCATGAATCGCGGTAATCAATTACTAAAGGAATATTGTATTTCTTTTTAAGCTCAACCCCAATATTAAAATCCCTGAAGGGAGGAGCAGTAGTATATATTATACTAATGTTCTCATTTTCAATAATATTTGTAGCAAGGTCAATTGCTCTTTTCTGCCACTTCTTTTTTGAATCAGGCATATAAAATACCTGGGACAAATTACGGAAAATTTGCCTTGTACCTTCATTTGGCAGACGTTTCAGTTTATTATCATTAAGGATATTTCTTCTGCCCCTGAACCGAGTCCTGTACACTCTTGTATCACTTTCCTTAAGTTCATTCAGAAGGAAGTCATCTTTTGCGTAATAATACCTTGGTGTATCGGTAATAATGATAGGCTGCCAGTCAAACTCCTTAAAATATTTCGCAAATTTAACCGGCCGTAGAACACTTCCTGAGCCCATTGGGGGGAAGTATTGTGAAATTATCAGAACCTTTTTCAATTCCCTGCTATTTTTCTAACTAAATCCTATTATAAAATAATAAGTTCTTTTTTAGATTTATTTAATATTTCGCAGCCATTTTCCCTGACCACAATATCGTCTTCAATTCTAACGCCGCCAAGATTTTCAATATATATTCCGGGCTCAATTGTTATAACAGAATCAGGAATCAGTGTAATATTTGTTCTCTGGCTAACTCCCGGCATTTCATGAACTTCTATCCCGACTCCGTGCCCCAAACCATGCCCGAAATGTTCACCATATCCGCAAGATGTTATGTAATCTCTTGCAACACTATCAAGCTCTTTTGTAGTCATTCCTGCTTTTGCCTGCTCAAGTGCTTTATGCTGTGCATCATAAACTACCTGGTAAATTTTTTTCATTTTATCATTTGGCTCTCCGATAGCTATTGTTCTTGTGAGGTCTGAGCAAAAACCTTCATACATACATCCAAAATCCAGCGTAACCAATTCTCCGTGTAAAATGGTTTTATCTGAAGCTATACCGTGAGGCAGTGCACCTCTCCACCCGCTTGCAACAATGGGTTCAAATGAGTCTTTCAATGCACCGAGCTTTTTATGGCTGTAAGTTATTTCTGCCGAAACATCAAGCTCAGTCATTCCCGGTCTTATAATATCAAGAATATGAGAAAATGTCTTATCGGTAATCTCACATGCTTTTCTCATTATTTGCAGCTCTTCAGGAGTCTTTTGCATAGTCAGCTTTTCTATTTCATCATGGAGCGGTACAAACTCAATTGAGGGATAATCTTTTTTCATGCTTTCAACACTGTGAAAAGTAATCCTGCCTGATTCAAATCCTACACGTTTAAAACCGTTATTATCAAATATCTTTTTTACTTCTTCGTTATTATTATAATTGATTGCAATCTCATAGCCCTTCACCTGTGCATGCGATTGGTCTTTGTATCTGAAATCTGTAATAAAATAATTTTTATCCCTTGTTAAAATAATGTAAGCCGATGAGCCGGAAAATCCGCTCAGGTATCTTACATTAGGTATATGATTGATATAAAATGCATCAAGATTTTGTGCCTCCAGCAATTCCCGCAATTTTTCAATACGTGACATATAACTCCCGTTTTTTTAATTTTTAAAACTAAACATTAAAATTACTCAAATTTGGCTCTACAATCAATTATAAATTTTATTCGCAGAATGTTATTGGATATTCCAGATTACACCATCCTGAATTATAAAGAATATATTAGATTTTCGCAAATTTTCTTCATCATACACTGCTATTTTGTATTTTCATTTTTTTTAAGGCAACCGGAAATATAAGTATTTATTTTACTGATAAATTCGTATAATACAAAAAATAATAAAATTGTCTTTAAAATATTTGTAAATCAAATGTGAATATTCATGAAAAAAATAAAGACTTACATTATTATACTAATTCTTATACCGGTGTCTATTTCTAAGTCCCAATGGATAGAGATTAATACCGGCCATCCAAATGGCAATTCGGGTGTTTATTTTATAAATACTGAAACAGGTTTTGTAGCCGGTGATGGCGGTACTTATATCCGCAGAATTTTGAAGACTACCAATGGCGGAAATAATTGGATAATAAAACATTTATCAAGCGGGACGGTACTGAGCAAAATACAATTTGTAAATAATAATACCGGTTATGTAGTAACTTCACTGGCTATTGTGAAAACCATAAATGGCGGTGAAAACTGGAATGTGATTAGTAATCCATATATCCTTTCCGGATTATTTTTTAATGACGCAAATACCGGTTATTTTACAGGCCGTCAAACCACCACTGATAAAGGTATTATAATCAAAACAACAAATGGCGGCTCAACCTGGGCTCTTCAATATACTTCTGATTCTACCTGCTTTTTGAATGATGTTTTATTTGTCAATTATAATACGGGGTTTGCTGCAGGTTCAACAATCGAAGGATTTGCAAAGATACTTAAAACAACAAACGGTGGTAATAACTGGTCTTTGATATATGGAGGTGCAGGTACATCAGGTACGTACAATATTCATTTCACCGGTCCGGATAATGGTTTTGCATCAGGATCATCCGGCAAGGTAATTTCTACAACTAACGCAGGCATTAATTGGTATGAACAATTTCTTGGTACTACTAATGCATTAAGTGGTTTAACATTTACCACACCTTCAAACGGTTATTCAATTTCACTTAGCGGACATATTTTTAAAACAACCAATGCCGGAATAAATTGGTCGCTGCAGCAGCTTTTCGAACCTTCGCTTTCAGATATTTTTTTTGTTAATACTTCAACCGGGTTCATTGTGGGCAGTAGTGGAAAAATGTATAAAACAACTAATGGAGGAAGTCCAACCGGTATTGAGCACATAAGCAATAAATTGCCTAACAAATATTCTCTTTACCAAAACTACCCCAATCCGTTCAACCCAAATACAATTATAAAATTTGATGCAGCACAAAATAGTTTAGTAGTATTAAAGATTTTTGATATATCAGGAAGAGAAGTAAAAACACTTGTTAACGGGTTTTTGAAAGCAGGTACATATAAAATTGAATTTGATGCATCTTCGTTATCAAGCGGCATTTATTATTACAGGTTGATAAGCGAAAATTATTCTGAAACCAAAAAAATGATATTTATAAAATAGGATATTAAAATGCTTTATCCTATTGTTTCATTTATGAGGGTATCCTCTTTCAAAACGGAGATTTGCCCTATGTTAATGCTTTAATACTTTTCTCTTAATAAATTCTTTCCTAAATTGCTACTTTATTATTAACCCGTTATCCCATCAAACACTAAATATATAAAAAAACTGTGCCTAAGATAAAACTACATACTAAAATTATAATCGGACTGGTGCTTGGAGCAATTTTTGGCTCTATATTCAGTATCAGCGGCTCCAAGCTTGAAATTTCTTATAAATCTGAACGCGCAGTAATAGATGATTGGACTGAAGCTTCTTTCATAAAACCTGTATGGGATAATGGAGTTAAAAAAGATTCGGTTATAAAATCTTTTGACAAAAGCTTGCAGGTTTCTGTTATAAAATATTTTAAGGGATTAAAAGATAAAAAAGACGTTATATTAAAATTCAAATTTGCAGATAACAGTGAGCGGCAATTTGAAAGTATTAATTCTGTTGAAAAAGTTAAAACCATAGGTACAGCATTAAGACCTGTTGGTGATATTTTTATCCGTTTGCTAAACATGATTGCTGTTCCGCTGGTACTTGCTTCTTTAATTGTTGGAGCGGCATCATTAACAGACCTGAAACACGTTGCGAAAATTGGCGGAAAGACACTGGGATTCTATGCCCTGACTGCAGTTGTAGCCATTACTATCGGTTTAGTAGCTGCTAATTTAATTCAGCCGGGTCATATTATGAGTCCTGATTCCAAGGCGCGGTTGATGGAAACTTACCAGGATGATGCAAAAGTCAAAATAGAGCAGAACGTCTCTATGGATTTAGTTACATTTTTGGTAAACATTGTTCCCAAAAATCCCTTCAAAGCAATAGCTGACGGTGACTTTCTGCAGATAGTTTTTTTTGCAATTCTTCTGGGTATTTTCTTAATGCAGATTCCACCGGGCAGGGCTAAACCTGTTATCAATTTTTTTGAAGGAGTAAGCGATGCAATGATTGTTCTGGTTGAAAAAATTATGTACATTGCTCCTTATGCTGTGTTCACACTTATTGCCGCTACTGTTGCAGAGTTTGGATTTGATATATTAATAACCCTCTTCTGGTATTCAATCACAGTTATACTTGGATTAACCGTGCTGACTTTTGTTGAGTACCCGGTGTTACTGAAAATATTTACAAAAATAAAGATAAGAGATTTTTTCCGTACACAAAAGCAGGTTCTGGCTGTTGCATTTTCAACAAGTTCATCTGCTGCAACCTTGCCTGTTACAATGGATGTTTGTGAAAAGAAGCTCGGCGTTCCAAAAAAGATTGCAAGCTTTGTTCTTCCGCTTGGCACTACTGTGAATATGGACGGTACAGCATTATACCAGGCAGTTGCCGCAATGTTTATTGCCCAGGTTTACGGCTTTGACCTGAACCTTACACAGCAGTTAACGATTGTTCTCACAGCAGCCCTTGCTGCTATTGGCACTGCTCCTGTTCCGGGAGTTGGATTACTGATGTTGATTATTGTTTTAAAATCTGTGGGAATTCCTGAGGAAGGAATTGCATTAATTATTGGTGTTGATAGAATTCTCGATATGTGCAGAACAGTACCAAACGTGCTTGCTGATTCTCTTGCATGTGTTGTTATTGCAAGCAGTGAAGGCGAACTTGGAAAAATTAAACCGGATGGTGAACTTGTATACGAAGATAGTGCTGTTGTTTAACATGAAACTTTAGGAAAAGATTATTATATTTTAATAATGAAATTTACAAAAGAGGTTTCAGTAGAAATAGATAGATTAATTAATTCCATTCGAAATGTGATTTCGGGAGATATCTTTGATACAGAAGTAGTTAAAATATCTACTAAAGATATAGGAAAATTAAAATCAGGATGGAATTTCGACTGGATTAAAGAATCAAAATCAGGAAGTGTTTATAAACTTACAATAAAAAATAATCCTGATGTAATTCAAGGTTTAATAAGTTTGTATGATAATGTTGATCACATTTTTATAGATTTAATTGAAAGTGCTGCTTTTAACATAGGCAAAAACAAAGTGTATGAAGGTGTTGCCGGTAATTTGTTTGCATTCGCCTGTAAACTTTCATTTGAAAAGGGATACGATGGTTTTACTTCTTTTATTGCAAAAACTAATTTAATTCCTCATTATATAAAATTGTTAAATGCAAGAAGGATTAGTAATACACAAATTTTGGTTATTGATAATATAGCAGCAAGAAATTTAATAAAAAAATATTTTGAAAACTAACATGTCTATTTTAAAAGAACCTGATGGAGTTATTTTAAGTGTTGAAAAACGCGAGCTTACTCAAAAAGAGAAAAAGCTTATAACTGAATTTATTAATAAACGCAGGAAACAAAATTCTTCTAAAAGAAAAAATACATTACAATCTAAAGTTAAGTTTTCTAAGTAATTTTTGTAAATCTGAATACATACCGGTATAATATTTGAAGTATAAAGGATTATCCAAACAAGAAGTTAAAGACAGAATTTCACGCAATCTTGTTAATGTCTCTTCAAAAACGAAGACAAAAACAATTGGAGAAATATTAATTGAAAATGTTTTTTCAGTTTTCAATTTAATTATTTTCTCAATTATTGTTTTTTTACTCTACTTTTATCTTTCCTATAGAGACCAGAGATTATTGCTTGATTCCATCGGTGTTCTTTCCATTGCAGTCATAAACACATTAATTGCAGTTATACAGGAAATAAGAGCAAAAAGAGCTCTCGACAAGGTAAATCTTTTATTAAAAAATGAAGCTAAAGTTATCCGTGATGATGAGCTGATAACCATAGACCAATCAGAAATTGTAAAAGATGATGTGATATGTATTGAAAGAGGTGACCAGGTAGTTGTTGACGGAAAGGTTCTGGAATCAAACAAGCTTGAAATAGATGAAAGCCTTCTTACAGGAGAATCCGTACCAATAATAAAACAAAAAGATGAAGAAGTCCTTTCGGGCAGTTTTTGCGTATCGGGAAACGGTTATTATATAGCTGAGAAAGTCGGTGACGAAAGTTATGCCTCAGGAATTACAAGGCTGGCAAAAAGATTTAAGCTAAGCTTATCCCCTCTTCAAAAGAAGATAAACTTTATTGTAAAAATGCTTTTTACAGCGGCAGTTGTACTTGTAATATTAAATATTATTTACCAGGATATCCCTTTCGCCAATATAGATTCAATAAGAAAAATTTCCACTATCCTGCTTTCATTAGTGCCGCAGGGTTTGGTGTTAATGTCATCGGTTACATTTGCACTTGGCATTTACAGGATTAGCAAAATTGGTGCAATAATACAGAAGCTGAATGCAATTGAATCATTTTCAAATGTTAAAGTAGTGTGCACTGATAAAACAGGCACTCTGACACAGAATAAATTATCGGTTAACAGAATAACTTTATTAAATAATATTAATGATGATGAAGTTAAAAATCTTCTTGGAACCTATGCAAAGTTTTCTTCAGATAAAAATGCAACTTTAAGGACACTTGAAATATATAAACCTGCTGAACAGGCAGAATGTATAGATGAATTACCCTTCAGCTCGGAAAATAAAATGAGTATGGTTAAGCTATCCATGGATGGAAAAGCAGAAACATATGTTTTGGGCGGGTATGATATATTAATTGACAGCACAATTAATGAATATAAGCCGCAGATAGAAAAAGTTTACAAAGAAAAAAATCTTAAGATTTACCGCAACCTGCTGTTCAGCAAAACGAATTCCTCTGTAAATTTCGAGGGTTTTAAGAACAAAGACGGTATTAGTTTAGAGCCCATTTGTATCATTTCCATTTCAGACCAGATAAGGCATGATGTAATGGATGCAATAAACCTGTTTCATAAAAATGATATTGAAGTAAAAATATTATCGGGTGATTCGGCGGAAGCTGTTCAGGCAATTGCACATGAAATTGGCTGGAAAATCAAAGATGATGAATTGATATCGGGAAGTGAACTCGAAAAAGTGGAAGATGAAAATCTTGCTAAAACTATTATGCAGAAGAAAATATTTGCCAGATTAAAACCTGACCATAAGCTGAGAATAATTAAATCGCTCAAAAAGGATAAGATTTACAATGCAATGATAGGTGATGGTGTTAACGATTTGCCTGCTATAAAAGAATCCGATATGGGTATTGCAATGGAAGAAGGAAGCAAGATAACAAAAGAAGTTGCTGATATTGTTTTGCTGAAAAATAAATTCTCGCTTCTTCCAAATATTTTTGATGAAGGAAATAAAATAGTAAATACCGTCAGCTCTGTTGCCAAGCTTTTCTTAACGAAGAATTTTCTTGTTATATACCTGACATTGCTTTCTTTATACTTTTTCTTTGAATTCCCGTTAACGCCACGCAGGGTAGCACTGATAAACTTATTCTCTATTGGCATCCCTTCTTTTGTTATTGCATTAAAAAATACTAACGTGGAAAAATGTAAAAATTTTACGGCTGACCTTTTCTCTTTTGTAATAATTTCTGCATTAATAATAACCGGGGCGGGAATACTTGGGCAATATATTACCCAAAAATATTATAACATTTCCGATATGGATTTGCAGATGGTAATGATGTCTATTATGATTATTACAACTTCGGCTAATTTCCTCGCAGTAGCTCTCCATAAAGGTGAAAAGAATATTAAGCTTTATTTATTATACAGCTTATTAATAGTAGTGCTGTATATTTTCCTTGCCGTTACAAATATAGATTTTGTTTTAATTAATATATTAAAGAAATTTTACGAGATAACTTATCTTAACTCAAGGTACTGGGGTATTGTTGCATTGATAAGCGTTGTAAGCGCCGGAATATTATTTGGTGTGCAAAAGCTAAGGGAAAAAATTATTAATAGAAGTGCAATCTGAAATAATTTCTTAGTAATAAGAAATATTCGTTATATTTGCTCAAATTCTTAAATAATTATGTAATATGTTAAAATCTGCTAACTTTAAAATTCAGGTTAATTGTCCAAATTGCAATGTATATCATTCACTGAGCGGAGTTCATAATGAAGAAACCTGCCAGAATTGCGGAAGTGAAATAAGATTAAGAAACTTTTTTAACCGGACTTTATTCGGTCCCCTGCTTGACAGAGAAAAATATATGAACGGCTTTCTCAGCGGAACAATCGAGCAGATCGGCGGCAGCGGTGTGAATGAAGTGGGTTCGTATAAAATGTCTTATTCTTCTTTACCTCCGTATTGTGAAGAATGCAGCTCACATCTGGAAGAAAAAGATATACAAAATGCTATCGATAATAATATTCCATTTGTATGCAAATGCGGACACTCAATGCCTATGCGTATTGCAGATGGCGAGGTTAAGGATTTCCATTCAAAAGCAATTGCTGTAATAAATGATTCAATGGGAGTTGAAAAGGCAAAAGGTGCAGATGACAAGAGCAATACAGTTGTAATAAAATGTATGACATGCGGTGCAGGACTGGAACTAACAAGCAATACTAAAAGAACAATAATTTGCCAATACTGCGATAATGAGAATTATTTACCTGATACAATCTGGCACAAGCTTCATCCTCATAAAGATACAGAACCCTTCTTTATTATTCTTGATTTGGAAGAAAAGGATTTACAGGATTCACTTTCTTATTTTCTTAATGTAACTGCATTAAAAATATATGAAAAGCATTTCCATAATTTTACGGGTGAAATGTTCCGGAATATAAGATTATCAGATGCTTTAAAGTACTGGTTAATCATATTGATGAACGATAAAACAGAAGATAAGGTTGGAGTTAATATGAAGCCGGATAACCTGCGGAAATATTTTTATCAGCAGTTTGCACTTGGAATAGAAAATCATCCGGTTGAGCTGAGACAAATAGTTGCTGAATGTTCAAACTCGATTCCGCTTGATGTACAAACAAAGCTTGCTGAAGATAAGAATGATGATGTGAGATTGGCATTGGCAAAAAATAAAAATATTGACGTAAAAATAATTAAGCAGTTGAGGAATGATTCAAACACGCTTGTATCACAGGCAGCAAAAGAACAAAAGGTAGGATTTTTGAAAGGATTGTTTGGTTAATTATCTAATCATCCTATGACTATGTAAAGTAAATTTGTATTATTGTTAAAGAATACGGGTATTTAGCAAGTGTAGTCATAGGATGAGTAAAAAACGGATAACTTCTCATCCTATGACTATATTAAATAAAGATGAACAAGTCCGAAGGTAATAAAATATTTAATAAATGTAGTCATAGGTTGAGTAAAAAACGGAATATCAAAGAGTACAATAAAATATTCAATTCACAAAGGAGATTATATGAAAGAAAAAATTGGAATTATCGGTTCGGGTGTTGTGGGGCAAACTTTAGGCAAAAGCTTTTTAAAAAGCGGCTATGAAGTTAAAGTCGGCTCACGGAATCCCGAAAAATTAAAAGAGTGGCTGGATAATGTTGATAACTCCAATGCAAGTATTGGTACATTCGAAGAAACTGCATCCTTTGCTGATATTATTGTAATTGCTGTTCACGGTGTAGATGCAACACATGCAATAGACCTTGCCGGGAAGGATAATTTTACAGGGAAAATAGTAATTGATGTAACAAATCCCCTTTCAGAACAAAAAGCTGGTCCTCCAAAGCTTGCTTCAACACAGGAAAATCCCCTTGGCAAACAAATACAGGATTATATTCCCGATGCAAAAGTTGTAAAGGCATTTAACATTGTTAATTGCTTTATAATGGTAAACCCGATACTGGAAGAAGGTTCACCGGATATGTTCATAGCGGGAAATGATGAAGGAGCAAAGCAATGGGCAAATGACTTAATACTAAGCTGGGGATGGAATGCTTGTTACGACCTAGGCGGTATTGAAAATTCTTACTGGCTTGAAGCGTTTGCTATGCTGTGGGTTGTGTATGGATTTAAGAATAACCAATGGACCCATGCGTTTAAGCTGCTCCACAGATAAGCCAATAATCTGTTAAATTGCGAGCCAAAGATGTACCGGTAAACGCATACATAAGAAGTATTAAATTACAAAAATTGGTTTTCGTTAATACAATAGCGCAGCGTGTACCCTCCGGGTCATCCCATAAATGGTAAAAAGTGTTAAATCAAATAACATTCGAATCATCTATGAGATGGCTTCGATTCTTTATCTATCTCCTATCACTCTTAAACTTCAATAATTTTAATCGTAAAAATCACAGTGTATTTAAGACCCACAATTGGCTGACTCTCATAAGCGACTTAAATCTTTAAAATATTTTCATTAATTTAGCAACCGCAAAAACATATTTCATGAAATTTATATATATAATTGTGCTATCAATAATACTCGGTCATGTGAATATAAATTCACAGGAAAAAATAAAATATCCCGAAACAAAAAAAGTTGATGTTGTTGATAATTATTTCGGAACAAAAGTAGCGGATCCATACAGGTGGATGGAAGATATGGATTCACCTGATGTAAAAAAATGGATTGAAGAAGAAAACAAGATTACATTCGGTTATCTGGATAAAATTCCCTTCCGCGAAAAAATAAGAGCAAGATTAACAGAGGTTTGGAACTACCCTAAATACAGCCGGCCATTCAAAGCGGGAAATTACTATTTCTTTTTCAAAAATAATGGTTTACAGAACCAGTATGTATTATATATACAGAAAGACCTGGATTCCGAACCGGAAGTATTTCTTGACCCCAACACATTTTCGGAGGATGGAACGGTTGCTTTGCTCAATGTAAACGCTTCTAATGACGGAAAATATCTTTCATATTCTGTTTCAAAAAGCGGCTCCGATTGGCGGGAAATAAATGTCATAGAAATTGAAAGCAGGAAAGTGCTGAGCGATCATATTACCAACGTTAAATTTTCCGACGCAAACTGGTTTAAAGACGGATTTTTTTATGACTATTACGACGCACCTAAAGATGTAAATCTTTTATCCCACAAAAACGAATTCCAGAAAGTGTATTATCATAAGTTAGGTACAGACCAATCACAGGATGTTTTAATGTTCGAAGATAAGACAAATCCTAAGCTTTCTTCGGATATATGGTCATCGGAAGATGAAAAATATCTTTTTAAATATGCAGGAGAAACGGGACAGGAAGGTAACAAGCTTTATTTTAAACCATCAGACAATATTGATAAGGAATGGATACCTATTATAGAAGAATATGGCTTTTCAACCTGGCCGGTTCAAAATGAAGGAAGCAAAATATTTCTTAACACAAATAAAAATGCTCCGAAGTATAAGCTTGTCATGCTTAATGCAGATGATATTTCTTCAGGATGGAAAGATATTTTACCTGAAAAAGATATTACGCTTGATGGTGTAAAATATATTGGCGGAAAAATTATTGCTACATACATGGTGGATGTTACTTCACGTGTTTATACATATGATATCAACGGGAATTTTATAAGTGAAGTGACATTGCCCGGCATCGGAACCGTGAACGGATTTGACGGGAGGAAAGAAGATAAACAGGTTTTTTATACTTTTACTTCATTCGTTTATCCCGGTTCTGTTTATATATATGATGTTGAAACAGGAATATCAAAACTATTCAGAAAATCCGAAGTAAAGTTTAAATCTGATGAATATGAAGAAAAAGAAGTTTTTTATTCAAGCAAAGACGGTACAAAGGTTCCAATGTTTTTAGTACACAAAAAAGGGCTTGTGCTTGATGGTAATAATCCTGTCTACCTGTATTCTTACGGCGGATTTAACGTAACTATGAATCCCGGGTTCAGTATATCACGTTTACCGTTACTGGAATACGGCGGAGTGTTTGCAATGCCATGTATCCGCGGCGGCGGCGAATATGGTGAAGAGTGGCATAAAGCGGCTATGCTGTTTAATAAACAAAATGCTTTCGATGATTTCATTGCTGCGGCAGAATATCTTATTAAGGAAGGTTATACATCACCGCAAAAGATTGCAATTGCAGGCGGCTCAAACGGCGGATTGCTTATCGGTGCTGTTGTTAATCAAAGACCCGAGCTGTTTAAGGTAGCTATACCTGCCGTTGGTGTCATGGATATGCTGAGATTCCAGAAATTTACAATCGGTGCCGCATGGACCAGGGAATACGGCTCTAGTGAAGATAATGAAGAAATATTCAAATATTTGTACAGCTACTCTCCTATTCATAATATTAAGGAAGGAATAAATTATCCTGCAACAATGGTAACAACTGCAGACCATGATGACAGGGTTGTGCCTCTTCACTCATTTAAATATACTGCAGCACTTCAGGAAAGATATAAAGGAAATAATCCGGTTCTCATTCGTGTTGAAACCAAAGCAGGTCACGGCAGCGGTAAACCAACATCAAAATGGATTGAGGAAATAACTGATGAGTGGAGTTTTGTGTTTTATAATTTGGGAGTTGTGCCGAATTGAAGGATTGAAGGGTTTTGTACAGCTCCAAAGGTATCTTTCGGAGCCGTACAAAACTTGCTAATTAATAATGTTTCGTCACTACGTGACTTTAATCTACTAAACATTACAAACTTAAAGAACTTAAAGAACTTAAAGAACTTAAAGAACTTAAAGAACTTAAAGAACTTAAAGAACTTAAAGAACTTAAAGAACTTAAAGAACTTAAAGAACTTAAAGAACTTAAAGAACTTA
>RPQH01000097.1 GCA_003820375.1 Ignavibacteriota bacterium | reverse complement strand
TCTGGTTATAATAATAATCTTCATCCCTGTTAAATTGTTTTTCCTGGTATTCCATTGTTTCTTTAAGCGCAGAGTGGAAGTTTTTAGTGAGATTTCTCTGGTGCAGGGTATTTACCAGCAGCGTTTTCTGATATATAACATTTTTTGTACCGGATATATATACAAGGTATTCTTCAATAAGCTTAACAAAATTTGAAAGAAGAATCCTTACTTTTATTTCGCTGTACTTTTCATTTTTAAAAACAAATCTGAAAATATCTTCATTAAGTACTGCAAGCTTATCAAAGTTCTCATTGTACTTTGAAAAATAATCATACAAAGTAACCAAATGCGGGTTTTTATTAAAGAAAGGAGACCTTATAAAATCCCCGAACCTTTTAAACTCTACTACTGAGAGTGCCTTCAATAATTCTTTTATCTTGCTTTCTTTCATTTGTACTTCTTAATTAATCCTAATTATATAAAAAACATCATATATTCTGAACTTTGCGAAACACCATCTTTCTGCACAAATCCAATAAGTTGTCCAAAGAAACCACTTGCTATCCGGTAAATTTTCCTTAAAAACGGCAGAATTTCGAAGAATTTCATTTAATTTAATACTTCATTTATTAAAATATGATGTATTTTTCATGCCTACAAAATGCTTAAAGTTTCTTTGTAAATACAGTATGTTGCATATTATCTTTGAATTGAGTAATCAAGGGTAAAAACCTCCCGCCACGGCGGGATTAAAACAAAGGTTATAATAACCTTTTAATTCCTGGTGAATCCTGAATAAAATAGATTTGCTTATTTTGGGAGAGAGAATAAGCCATCAAAACAAAAAGGGTTTCCGGAAAAAATTTAAAAAAATTTCTCCTTTATCCCTTCTCGATGCTACTGCCGCAGCAAAGAGAAGGGATTGGAGATTGTAAATCAGCTCAGCTTCAATTCATTAAGCTTATTTAACAACCAGTCTTTACCTGTTGCTGTCCTTTCATTTTGAAGTTCAATTATCAAATCATCTATTTTATCAATATCTCCCGGTTCAAGCTTGATTAATTTGTTAAGGTAAATGAAATATTTCAAATAAAACTCTGCATTTTGCGTTGTAAGCTTCTGGTTTCTTCTTATATAATGTTTTGCCGCATCAATTATATACTCAATAGGTTCTTTATCATCCAGTTCATAATATATTCGTGAAAGAAGCATCTTTGCCCTGAGATAAAAATAATAATGACCATAGCTTATATTGTTCAATGATGAAATTGCAATATCAAATCTTTTTTTGTAATAGTTAATTTGTGCTTTCAAAAGATTTAAAGTGTCTGTTTTCAGTTCCGGCAATACGCTGTCTTTATATTTTGAAAAGTACTCTTCAGCAATTGCAATTTTTTTAACATCAAGAGCTGAAAAAACCAGGTTAAGAAAATCAATGTAGTTAATATACTTATCTGTTTTGAACATTTCCTCTTTTTCCATTAACTGGTATATCTTAAACCTTTCAAGCTTATAGCGTATGTCACCTGAATTGCATCTTGTTATGCAGTAATTAGTCAAAGCTCCGAAGATATATGCCCTGACATCATAATTCATTTTTGCAATATTTTTTATAAGGAAATTCTTAAGGTCAATAAAATAATTTTCGCTTTCAGGCTTAACTATTGTCATAAATATCAGGTACTTCATATATATGACTGGATGCTCTTTCTTAATAAGCTTCTTCCTGTTTTCAATATATTGTATGATATCATTTTTCAGCCATATACCGTAATCATCTTCAACTGTTATATTCTGCTTGTGGTAATACATGAAATGAAGCAGGTTCAGCTTTGTTATAATAAAAAAGAGGTCAATGTTAGAGCTTATCTTGCTGAAATTTTCCGGTGAAAGGGAAGTGCTCCTTTCCAGTTCATAATTAAATGATTCCACCTCAAGGAATATCTGGTTATAATAATAATCTTCATCCCTGTTGAATTCTGCCGCCTGTGCTTCAATTGTCTCGCTTAATGTTGTATTAAAATTCTTTGCAAGGTTCCGCTGGTTTAAAGCTGTAAGCAGAAGTGTTTTTTTAAAAATTTCATTCTTTTCCCATTCGCATTGGATAAGGAAATTCTCTATAAGCTTTGCAAAATCCGATGTAAGAGACCTTATTTTAGAGCTGTCATCGCTCTTTTCATGGTAGATGTGTGTAGAAATTTCTTCCATCGAAATATTCTTCGTTTGCAGTGAGCAGAATTTCTTATTCAGCAGCTCATAAAGCTTAATAATATTATGGCTTTTATTATGGAAAGGAGACCTGACAAAATCACCAAACTTTTTAAATTCCTGCTGAGAAAGCCCGCGCAGGAGCTCGAACATTTTATTTTCTCTCATAAATATTGCTGTATATATTCAATATTACTAATTAATATGGTACATTAATATATAATTTAAGAGTACTTATGGGTGAGTCAGAAGACACAAACCCCGATTTCTGTCTTCGAAATTTTAGAGTTAAGTCATAAAATATTGATGATTAATGCAAAAAATTAAGCATTTTCCGTTCTATGCATATAAAAACTTCAAAAAATTATGCCAAAAATGACCTGCGTTTGGGCATAATTTATCTTTGGTGATTATAAGAACATAATGTAATTTTGAACCGAGTAGACAAGAACAAGACAACCCGCTTCGGGCGGGAATTAAAGGTTAAACAACCTTATGTTCAGCAAATTAAGAGCAAAGCGCTTCTTAAAAAAACAATGAACATACAAAAACATTTCTCCTCGTTATTTTCCCTTCTCAGGGCAAACCCTGACTGCCGCAGGGATGAGAAGGGAAATAAGAGGGAAAAACTCTTTCGGAAAAGTAATATGAAAAAATTAACTGTAATTCTTCTCGTATCATTTTCAATTCAATTAAATTTATTTTCAACCGGTAACAATGCATTGGGAAATAATCCTTTTGTTTTTCATCAGGGTATTTTTCAAGCTAATAATATCAGGACCTATTTTACAAACACAGGTGTATTTAATAAAGATTTTAGATACTCCAATCCACTTGGAATGGAATGGCCGATAGGTTCAGGTAAAATTGCATTATACTCAACGGGCATTACAACTGCGGCATATGTTCAGGGAGTTCTTAGAATGGCTTCAGTATCATACAATGGTGAGTATGTACCAGGATATATAAACAATTCCTCAGGAGTTCCAATCGTAATTACTAATTCTAATTTCAAAATATATAATGTAAGAAGAACTGATATTCCCGACAGCAATAACTGGAAAAATTGGGGATTGATGGTTCCGTTTGGAGCACCATATGTGGATGTAAATCATAATGGACATTACGAATATTTAATTGATACGCCGGGCGTGAAAGGTGCAGACCAAACAATTTTCATGTGCTTAACTGATGGCTTTCCCGAAGAGCATAAGGTTGGAGAAGGATTCGGCGGCGGAACTGCTCCGTTATTTGCTGAAGTACATATGACTGCATGGGGTTATAATAAAACAGGATTGGAAGATGTTATTTTTATTAAATGGGAGTGTATTAATAAAAATACTCAGCCGTGGAACGGTACTTTCTTTTCACTTGTCAGTAATACCACACTTGGAAATTTGAATGATAATTATATAGGATGTGATACAATCAGAAAGATGAGTTATTGCTATAATGCATCAAACTATGATACTGTTTATGGTTATAATCCGCCTGCTGTTGGGCTAAAGTGGCTGGAATGTTCATCAGGAAATAGTTTAAGCAAGTCGTATGTATATTTTAAATTGTGGTCAAATAATGTAATCCCACCATGTGAAGGACTTGGAGGTGATTCAAATGGCTACATAATGCTTGCTTATAATTTCATGCATGGATTAAAGAAAGATTTAACCCCTTGGGTTGTGCCACCCGGTGGGACTACAAGCTTAATTATAAAAGCGTGCTATTCAGGTGACCCTGAAACCGGAGCAGGATGGAACGAAGGGCAGCCGGGAAACCCTTCGGGCTCAGTAGAAAATTGCGGCGGTCCGAATGTTTTATCGGGGAATATAGTAAACATAAATCCCCCGGGTGAAAGGCATATTGTTATGAACAGAGGCGGTACAAATTTCACAATGAATCCTAATGATACGCAAAGAATAGTATTGGCACAATTTGTTGCAAGAGGTACAAGCAATTTAAACTCAGTTACTAAATTAAAACAGCTTGCAGATAATGTTCAGCAGTTCTGCAATAATGGGTTTGTAATTGGAGTAAATAATATCTCATCTTCATTACCTGAGAGTTATGTGCTTTATCAAAATTATCCCAATCCATTCAATCCATCAACAAAGATCCGCTTCTTAGTTCCCCCTTCGAAGGGGGCTAGGGGGATGATGGATATTAAGCTTACTATATACGATGTGATTGGAAAAGAAATCACTACTCTCGTCAATGAACAACTAAAGTCCGGCACATACGAGATTGAATGGAATGCTTCTAACTTTCCAAGCGGTGTGTATTTTTATAAGCTTATGACTTCAGATTTTGTACAAGTTAAGAAAATGGTTCTTCTAAAATAAAATGATATGAGAAATATCTTAACATATTTAATCATAGTATGCTCATTGTCAAGCATTGAAGTGTTTTCCCAATCCGGTTGGTTTTGGTTAAATCCTTTACCGCAGGGAAATGACATTAATTGTGTAAAATATATTAATGCAAATACTGCTTTTGCTGTTGGAAACAATGGTTTAGTATTGAAATCTACAAATTCCGGTCTCAACTGGAATGTCAGCTATATATCAGATAGTGTATATCTTTATTACGTTCACTTTGTAAATCAAATAACGGGATATATTTCCGGTACTTGCAGCAGCATATTTAAGACAACTGATGCAGGAAATAACTGGATTTTAATGACCATAGAAAACAATTATGGTTTTTATAATTCGATATCTTTCACTTCACCTGAAACAGGGTTTGCATTTGGAAGCAAAGTGATTAAAACAACAAATGGCGGCAATAGCTGGACTACTATTATAAACGGCGCAAATATTAATTCTTCTTTCTTTCTTAATGAAAATACAGGATATATGTGCGGCAGTGTAATTATCTATAAAACAACTAATGGGGGTGATGTTTGGAAAGACGTTTATGGTCCCATAAATAAAACTATACATTCAATATATTTTATAAATAATAATACCGGGATTGCTGTTGGCGGATATGGCTTAATTTTAAGAACAACAAACGCCGGTGCTAACTGGACAGACCAAAGCTATAATACGGAGAACTCATTATTATCTGTTTCCTTTTTAAATGAAAATATTGGTATTGCAGTTGGATGGAATGGTATGTCGAAACGAACTACAAATGGCGGTTTGTATTGGAATTCCATTTTAACATCTTATCAGTCATTATCCTCAGTATCTTTTAATGGTATTGACCGCTGTTTATCTGTCGGCTCTTCAGGCACAATTGTAATATCTGAAAATTCGGGTCTTTCATGGAATAATGTATCATCAATAATAACCAGAAATATTTATGATATTTATTTTACAAACGAAAATACCGGGTATGCTGCTGGTTATGAAGGTTTAATAATGAAAACCACAAATGCAGGTGTGAACTGGAGTTCGCAAAATACCGGTTCACATTATTTAAAAGAAATTTTTTTTATAGATAACAATACGGGCGTAATAGGCGGAAGTGTATTCTTAAAAACTACAAATGAAGGTGCAAACTGGAATATAATACTTCCTTTATCTTATGAAAATGTTAATGCAATACATTTTCCTTCTCCGGATATCGGGTATGCTTCTTCAAGCGGGTACAACTTAGGTAAAGTGTATAAAACAACGGATAGAGGGAGCAGTTGGAATGTAATATGTACCTTTAATTCCCAGAGTTTGAACTCCATTTTTTTTACAAACGAAAATACGGGCTATGGCGGTTTAGGAGCTTTTATATTTAAAACTACTAACGGTGGTATTAACTGGTTTGGAGTTACAAGCGGTATGGTCAGCAGGGTTACATCAATAGTATTTATAAATGAAAATACCGGCTATGCAAGCGGTGAAAATTATTCTATTATTAAAACAACTAATGCGGGAGCTAACTGGACAGCTATTTTCTACGGCCCGGACTCATGGTATTCAAAAACATTTTTTTTGAATGAAAATACCGGATATACTATAGGTGAATATTCAATTGTATTAAAAACAACTAATGGCGGATATAACTGGAGCTCGCATTATATTCCGGGTGATAAGCAAACGAATTCAGTTTTCTTCACTTCAGAAAACACAGGGTATATTGTTGGAAATAATGGAATGATTTTAAAAACAACCACGGGAGGAAATCCGATTGGAATAAGAACAATCACCCAACACTTGCCGGAAGCATTTGTGCTTTATCAAAATTATCCCAATCCATTCAATCCATCAACAAAGATCCGCTTCTTAGTTCCCCCTTCGAAGGGGGCTAGGGGGATGATGGATATTAAGCTTACTATATACGATGTACTTGGAAAAGAAATCACTACTCTCGTCAATGAACAATTAAAGCCCGGTATCTATGAAGTTGAATGGAACTCTGCAAACTATCCGAGCGGTGTTTATTTCTATAAATTATCAACAAACAATTTTTCTCAAACACGAAAAATGATTTTGATTAAATAGTTCGTTAAACTGTTTATGAAATCCCGCTCTGCGGGATTAATAAAATGAAAAATTATTTTAAATAATAATAATACCGGTTGGGCTGTTGGTCAGGATGGGGTAATTCTAAAAACAACAACAGGTGGAAGATAACTATGAAACGAAAAAAGGAATCACATCTTATAATGTTTCGAAACTTGTAATAAAAAAAGGCAGAACTTAAAAGCTCTGCCTTCCTTGTGTCGTCTGCAAACTGCTTTCTCCTTTTCCCCTATAGTGAAAAAGCTGCTGCAGGAATTGCTGTAATAAAACTTAAACTCTTCAAATAGCATTATTTTTGCTTGCAAAATCAATGCTATTTGAACTGCATATAAAATAATGCTTTATACTTAAAAATCCAATGTATTGGAAGAGGTATTATTAATTTTTTTTTGACCACGACGTAAACGTTTCTAATCCATTTTGAAACTTTTATAGTAACACGGATATTGAGATTTTACTTAAAAAACGCAAAAAAAAGGCAGGACTTATTTAGTCCTGCCTATGAAAAATTATCAGCTATACTTACTTCTTCTTCTTCTCTGTTGTTTTTGGAGCAGGTTCTTCCTACGGTTTTGTAGAAATAAAGTCTGTCCGTTTTTTGGTTATTGTGGTTACAAAGCCTTCGGATCCCTTAAAAATCTGATTTATGCCGGATACCTGGATATAATATGATGCAGGTGTTGTATTCATTTTATACAAATTAATTACAGTTATTCTGCCGCTGTTAATTGTAATTGTATAGGTTGGTTCCGGAAAAGATGTTATTGTTGAATCTACAAAATCTTCTGTATTGTAATTTGCAATCAGGTTCAGGAAGCCTGTCATAATACCTTCAGAAACCGAATCGGTACCGATAAACCATTTACCAACTGAATCTTTTCTGACTGTAAAATCCACTTTGTTTGAATCAGTAGATTTAAAAGATACAGATGTAACAGCAAGCGAAGGTATCTGGATTATAATTTTATTTCTAAAATCTTTTAATGATTTTATAAAATTACTTTGCGTCAGGTTTGAGGCAAGAAAAATTTTATTCTCATCCTGTTTCTTGATATATGAATTCTTGAAGCTTATAGCTGATTTACCGAGAATAAATGAGCCTAGATTTTTGCCTTCCTGGTAAACAGTTACAACAGTATTGTTGGCTGAGTCAAGATAACCGGAAAACTTTTCGGGATTTTCGGAAATAATGCTTTCCACTTTAAAATTCTGCAGATCGCCGAGCAGCGGCAATATTGCTAATGTATCTGCAGGATATACAACCGGTTTTGATACCTGCCAGATGCCGTTCACCTTTTCTAATGTTATCGATTCATTGGTTCTAACTATTTCTATCTTATCTATCTTTGCTGAATCCGCATTAAATAATTTTTCATCTATCTTCTCTGTTGTTACCCTGTCTTTGCCTTTAAAGAAAATAAAAACTACAGCGGCCAGTAATACAAAGATTATTAATAAATTTCTTGTTGACTTATTCATAAGTTGTTTTTATGAAATATTTATTTTTGAATTTTATAATTATCACGGCTGATATAATCAGCCGTGATTGTAAGAATTGTTAGCTTTTGGAAATTTTTCTTCTTCTCCAGCGCCATACACCGTAAATCAGAACAATTACCGGAGGAACTACAAGCAATCCGTATTTCAATATTTTTCTTGTGCTGTCTTCGATTGTCTTTATCGGTTTCGGATTTGCATCTTTCAATTTGATCTCGGATAAACCGACATCGTCAGAAAGATAATCAATCATATTTGAGAAAAATATCAGGTTCTCATCAGGTCCCCTGAATTCATCTGTCGGGAAATCACCGTTTCCTATTACTACTATCCTTGTCTCAGGACTTTTATCTTTAATAGTAGTTGGGGCGGGTGTTGAGCCCGTTGCAGTATCTGCAGGAACTGGTTTCCCGTTATAAAAGCTTGAGTATGCACCTGAGAAAATTGAACCGACTAATAGATTGGATGATTTAAACATTGAATCAGGAAGCATTTTCCCCGATGCCTGTATAACAGCAAGTTCATTATCAACACCTGTTTTTGGCGAGGTAATTAATAATGGAATGGTTTTTATTCCCTTAGATGATGCTGCCGAAGTATCAAGCGAGCATGTGAAAGAAAGAAATATCTGCCCGATTCCGGAAAATGCAGGTAGGTCTTTATTAATATTCATAATCTTCGGGAAGTAAGGGAATGGTATCTGTGTATAGAACTGCATTGGTCCTTGCTGCATCGGTACGCTGATATATGCACATTCCTTATCTTTTACAATATTGCTTAGAACTTTAACACCATAACTCTCGAGCATATCTTCCAGTCCTGTTGCTGTAACCTGTGCAAACTGGAACTGCTGCTGTGAAGAAATTGAAACCTTGTTCATTAAGAATATAACTTTACCGCCATTCATCAGATACTGGTCAATAGCAAACTTCAGGTTTTCCGGTACTATTGGAGCTCCCTGCTGCTGCTGCTGCATCATCTGGTTCTGCTGCTGTTGTGGTGCTTTGGGAGTATTTACTATTAGTACAGTTATATCATTAGGTATCGGGTTGTTTTTTGATGCATCAACAGGAACTAATGAATAATATTTGGAAAGGAACTGGCTTACCTTGCCGTATTTATCCATTCCGGGAATTCCGTTGCCTGTTAAAAAACCGACCTTCTTTAATTGTTTTTCTGCAAGACGCTTAATAACACCTGTTATCTCATACTCCAGGTTCTGTGTATTGCCTATGAACGGTAATGTTTCCTGCTTTCCACCGTAAAGGAAAACAATTCCCATATATGCTTTCATAGCTTCAGCCCTGTCGTCTTTCACTGTTTGTATCTGTACCGGCTGAACGCCGTACCCGTCTGCATCTTTTTCCAACTGTGTTTCATCAGAAGGACTGATTATTTCATACTGAAGCTTACCGTTGGAATAGTTTCTGTAATCATCTAGTATTTCCTGCAAATACCGCCTCGTATTGTTATAAGGTGCGGGCAGGTTGTCTGTAAAATATGCCTTCACAACAAGTTTATCTTCAAGTGAACCAACAATAGCTCTGCTGGCATCTGATAAAGTGTATATCTTGTTTGATGTAAAATCCAAACGGAAGAAGAGGTTAACAGAAATAATATTAATCAGAATAAGTATTCCGATAATTAACGCACCACGCAGAAGTGCCTGCTTGCGTTTTGAATCCGTTTTCTTCTGCCTTGAGGCAAGACGTTCATCTTGCTCTTCCGGTGACATATCTGGATTTAATTCTTGATTTTCTAATTCGCTGCTCATTATTAAAACTTATAAATTAAATTATTTTTTAAATTACCACTTTCTGCTTTCAAGAGACATTTTTGTAAGGAAAATTGTCAAAAATATCATCGAGAAATAATAGATGAGGTTCCTTGAATCTATCACTCCTCTTGAAATATTGGTGTAATGATAGTCAGTACTGATATATTCTACCGCCGAAACCAATGTGGGTGATACCTGTACGAGGAATTTACCCATCATAAACAGTGCAAATATTACTACAAAGCTTACAATAAATGCTATTACCTGGTTCTCTGTTAATGATGATGCCAGTATCCCGATTCCGATATAGACAGCTGCCATGAGAATTAAACCAAGGTATCCGCCGATTATGGGACCCGGGTCTACACTGCCTAAATAAATAACTGCTACAAGATATATCACAGTCGGGAGCAGTGTTATCAATGTCAGAACCAATGCTGCCAGGAATTTTCCGACCACGAGCTCATAGTCCTGAACCGGTTTTGTTAGAAGCAATTCTATTGTTCCCTGCTTTTTTTCTTCCGAAAATGACCTCATTGTTATTGCCGGTATGAAGAAAAGAAATACAAAAGGAACCATATCGAACATTGACCTCAATGTAGCATAGTTAGACTGAAAGAAACCGTTGGTGAAAAACCATCCTACTATTACCAGGAATACAATGATTACAATGTATGCCACCGGTGAATTAAAGTAGGATTTCAGTTCTTTTAAGTATATTGTTTTTATGTTTTTCATATAGTTTTATACGTCACTAAAATTCTTATTTTGTTAAATCCCTGAATATATCTTCAAGAGATGATTGTTTGGCCTGCATAGAAAGCAATGTTGCTCTCTGCTCCATAACTTTATTTGAAATAACTTCTCTGAGATCGATACCTTTTTCACCGTAAATATTGTAAATGAAGGAATCATCCGTATCTTTTACAAATTCTACTTTATTTACATTCCTGATTGTTTTTAACTGCGATGTCAGAGCATTTTTGTCACAATTGTTTTTAACTTCAAGAGTGACAATGCTTTGCCCTTTTGACCTTGACTGCAGTTCCTGAGGTGAGCCGTCTGCAACTATCTTGCCTTTATTAATAATAATAACCCTGTTGCATGTTGCCTGGACTTCAGAAAGAATGTGAGTAGATAAGATAACGGTTTTTTCCTTACCTAATTTTTTTATCAGGTTTCTTATCTCAATTATCTGGTTAGGGTCAAGTCCCGATGTTGGCTCATCAAGAATGAGAATCTCAGGATTATTTATCATTGCCTGTGCGAGCCCGACTCTTTGCTTGAAACCTTTGGAAAGCTCACCAATGATCTTTCCTTTCATTTCCTCTAATCCGCAAACACGGATCATTTCGTTTCTTTTTTGTACGACTTTTTCCTGCGGAACTCCGTCTAAGGCAGCTATGTAATCCAGGTATTCATAAACGTACATATCTGTGTAGAGCGGATTTTGTTCCGGCAGATAGCCAAATTTTCTTCTCACATCAAGAGAATTGTCTTCAACATCAAGACCATCAACATCAATTTTTCCTGAAGTTGGAGGAAGATAAGTCGTAATTATCTTCATTGTAGTAGATTTTCCGGCACCGTTTGGTCCCAGAAATCCAAGGATATCTCCTTTGTTTACCTCAAAAGAGATGTTGTCTACGGCTAAATAATCCCCGTAGTACTTCGTTAAATTTGATACTTTTATTGACATAGCTTATTTTTTGTGTAAAAACAATTATAAAAAACATTAATATTAATTCAAATGCAATTGTTGGGTATAAAATAGGGGTTCATTTCATATTGAGACTGAATAATTGCAACCTTCTGATTATATTTGGAGCCTATGGAAAAATGTTTAAACTGCAATACCGAATTAACAGGCGAATATTGCCATAAATGCGGGCAAAAAAGAATTGCCCCGGGTGACCGCTCGGTTCCCGGATTTTTAACCCATTTTGTTGAAGAATTTTTCACTTTTGATACAAAATTTTTCCGCTCTCTCAGGCTTTTGCTCTTTAAACCCGGCAAGCTTACTAATGAATATATTCATGGAAAAGTTAACAGGTATACTTCACCTTTGAAATTGTACCTGTTTATGAGTATTGTTGCATTTTTTGTTTCAAGTTTGATCTCCCCTGATAATATTGAAGACTTTGAAGGTTACGGACCAATAAGCTCTTTTGCAAATGATATTATCGCTTCAAAAAATATTTCTGATGAATTACTTGCAGAAAGATTTAATAATGAAATGAGCTCCAAACTGCCGCTTTATATGTTTGGAATGATCCTGTTGTTTTCGATTCCTCTGAAACTTATTTATTTATCCAAGAAGAGATATTATGTTGAGCATCTTGTATTTGCTCTTCATTTTTTCTCCTTTGTTATGTTTGGCTTTACTTTATCTTTTTTATTGGAATTATTGATTCCTGATATATCTATGCTGATGTTCGTTTTTGTAATTCCTTTTTTCTACTTGTTTATTGCAATACTTAACGTATATAAACAAAGTATAATCCTTACTTTTTTCGAAACTTCATTATTATTTATATATTTTACAATCCTGTTTTTGTTTATGGGAATTACAGCCTTCCTTATTGCAGTGATTTTAATTTAAAGAAGTGAAGAAGTTCAGTTAATGCTGTTGTCAAAGTTTGTAATAGCTTCAGCAAGCCCTTCCCATGAATATTTTTTCTTGAACTCTATTATATTCGGCTGGAATGTTTCTTTTAATTCTTCATCAAAATATTTCTTTAAAGCCTTTGCTATAAGCTCCGGTGCTGATGAAGTTATAATTAATCCCGTTTTTTCGTTTTCAACCATTTCTTTCAATCCGCCTGTATCTGCAACAATTACCGGGGTATCGAAGTGATACGAGATACCGATTATCCCGCTTTGCGTGCCTGAACGGTAGGGAAGAATTGTTACATCTGCGGCAGAAAAATAAACAGAGACTTTGCTGTCGGGTATGTATTTGATGTGTAAGCTTATTTTATCCTGCAGGGAATATTTATCAATTATATCTTTATATTTTTGGAAACTTCCGTACACCTCACCGGCAATTATTAAATGATATGATTCATCAAGCTCATTCATTGATTCAAGCAGAATATCAAGCCCCTTGTAATCCCTGATAAATCCAAAAAATAAAATTACTTTTTTATCACCGGGAATATTTAAGCTTTTCCTTGCTTCAGCTTTACCGGTTATATTTCCATAATGATTATATAACGGATGGGGATGTACAAAAAACTTTGAACCCGGCATTAATTTCTCAAGGTCTTTTCTTGACTCATCATTCAGTACAATAAGCCCGGTATTTTGCCTGAAGAAAAATTTAGTCAGCATAACATCGCCGGTTCTTTTTTCATGCGGTATAACATTATGCAGAATCGAAATAATTTTATATCCTTTTCTTTTTAAAAGGAATGAAACAATTCCAAATGACGGGGCAAAAAACGGCATCCAATAGCTTGTGATTATTAAGTCCGGTTTAAACTTATCGATTCTTTTTGCTGTTTTCCAATATGTAAACGGATTAATGCTGTCCAGTACTCTCACTGCATTTATATCTCTTTTAATATCTTCATCTAACACAAATTGTGATGTACCGGGAAATAAAATCTTAGGATATTGGCGTATAAATGTAAATGCTTTTACATCATGCTCTTTTGATAATGCCTCGAAAAGGGAATCGCTGAACTGGGCAATCCCGCCTCTGTAAGGATAAAAGGGTGAAAGAAAAGCTATTTTCATCAGGTATTTTTATTCAATTACACAAATTCATAAAATAAGTGAATTAAAACAATACAATTAATTTCGAATTTCGACTGCGTGCAGGGAGCTATTGCCAATTGCGAAATGCAAAGCCGGTGTTTTATACTCAATATGAATGAAAAATAATATAGAACAAGCAAGTTGAAGATTCCTGTCTGCACCAAAACTTCTGCCTGGGCAGACAGTTTGGCAGGCAGGCGGAGAGAGTGAAACGGCATCAGGAGGGTCACTGAAATAAGTACGAAAAAATAATTGTTGTAAGGGGCAGTGTCAGGTGTTAGTTTGAATTTACGGATGAATATAGATTAACCTATAATTATGATAGACAAAGAGGGAATTTAAATTTCTTAAAATTCACCTGACACAAGCGTCAGCTTAAGATAACCGGAGGATTTACAATTGCACTTAGACAAGTCATAGAGCTTGAAGGAGCGAAACGGACTCGGGAGGGTTACTAATATAAGTCCGGATAATCAGAAATTACTGCATAAGTTAGATAAACAACTCCGAAATTAATTTACCGGATTACCCCTTTTATATGTGCAATTGTTAATCTTTCAATTCTTCATTCTTCATCTTTGCGGTCTTTGCGGTTTTGCGTGGTGATACGCCGGCAAAAAATCAGAGTTGGGTTCAAGTTGTGTCGGAGTTGGGTTCAAGTTGTGTCGGAGTTGGGTTCAAGTTGGTATCAAGTTGGGTTATCGTTTTTCGAAAACAGGGGTTAACTCATTGCAGTATAAGGAGATAACGCCGTCAGAGATGTGAGATTTTTGATTTAAGATTTGCGATTTTGAGCCGGAATCACAACTTTTTCATCAAAATAATCCGCCTAGGCGGATTCACTATATCATTAACCATTATCGCTATGGGAAAAATTTGGTAGCAAAATATTGTCGCTGATGTTGGAAGAGTTAAAGTGATACTTGAAGTATTTCCGGCTCATTTCAGAACACACCTCGTCTTATCAATTCCGTAGAACGGAATTGATAATCCACCCCTCTCGAGAGGGGAATCCTTTGATTTTTAAGCTCTAAATACACCTCTCCTCCCAGGTGAGGGGAAAGGGGTGAGGTTTTTTCACCAAAAACTTGACAATTAACAATTACTATATTAAATTATATAGTGATGCTTATATAGCTATATAAGCATAAATAATCGTTCTTTGATAATATCGAAATAAATTATAGCATGTCGTAATATTGTTTTAAAATGATGCTCACGAAATTGGTTAGATTTTGGAAGGCTGAAAAAAATATGTATTGAAAAGTGCACTAAAGAGTTCAGAGAGTTCGGAGAGTTCGGAGAGTTCAGAGAGTTCGGAGAGTTCGGAGAGTTCAGAGAGTTCAGAGAGTTCAGAGAGTTCTTAGGATTTGTTTATATTTTAAATCTGACTAATCTGACTAATCTGACTAATCTGACTAATCTGATGAATCTGACTAATCTGATGAATCTGACTAATCTGATGAATCTCTTTTCCATTTATTCATTCCTTTATTAATGCTAACTTTGTGCATATTCACAAAAACTTTATTCAAATATGAGAAAAATAGTAGAATGCGTTCCAAATATCTCCGAAGGAAGAGATGAAAATATTATTAATGCCTGTGCTGATGCAGTAAGGCAGGTTGAAGGTGTTACACTGCTTGATGTTGACCCCGGAAAAACAACTAACCGTACGGTATTTACATTTGTTGGTGACCCCGATTCGATTGTAGAAGCTGCCTTTCAGTTTTCGAAAAAAGCATATGAGCTGATTGATATGACAAAGCAGACAGGTGCTCATCCACGTATGGGTGCTGTTGATGTTGTGCCGTTTGTACCCGTTGCTAATGTTACAACTGAAGACTGCGTAGAGTGCTCAAAACGCTACGGCAAAAGAGTAGGCGAAGAGCTTGGTGTTCCGGTTTATTTATATGAAGAGGCATCAACCAATCCGGATAGAAAAGCATTGAAGCAAATCCGCTCAGGCGAGTATGAAGGGATAAAAAATAAAATTTATAAACCCGAATGGAAGCCGGATTTCGGACCGCAGGAATTTATCCCAAAATCAGGTGCAACGGTTACCGGCTCAAGATTTTTCCTGATTGCATATAATGTTAATATACTCGGCACAAAAGAGCAGGCACACAGGATTGCATTAAATATCCGTGAGCAGGGCAGAAGTGAAAATGAACCGGGAAGATTAAAAGCAATTAAAGCTATCGGCTGGTATGTTGATGAGTATAACATGGCACAGGTTTCTATCAATCTTGATAATTATACAATAACTCCGCCTCATGTTGTATTTGAGGAGTGTGTGAAAGATGCAAAAGAAATGAATCTTGCAGTATGCGGAAGCGAGCTGGTTGGGTTAATTCCGCTTGAAGCAATGTTAATGGCTGCAGAATATTATATTGAAAAAGAAAATTTATTCATCCTTGATGAAAAGCAAAAGATAAGATTGGTAATTGAAAGACTGGGATTAAGCTCAGTATCTCAATTCATACCTGAAAAGAGAATTATTGAGTACATGATAGAAGAAAAGGGCAGTGAACCTTTGGCATCACTTTCAGTAAGAGATTTTACAGAATTAGTGGGAGCCAGAACATCAGCACCCGGCGGCGGCAGTGTTTCGGCATTGATTGCTTCACTTGGTGCAGCACTTGGGGCAATGATGGGATGGATGAGCTACGGTAATAAGAAGTTCGAGCACCTTGATTCAAAGATGAGGAAATTTATCACTCCGCTTCATGAAAATATGAAGAAGCTTATACCAATGATAGATGCAGATACAAATGCATTCAACGATTATATGATTGCAATGAAAATGCCGAAGAACACAGATGGAGAAAAGAAGATAAGAATCGAAAAGATGCAGGAGGGATTGAAGAAGGCAGTAAATGTACCGCTATCTGTAATGAGAATTGCAGACTCAGGCTGGGAATGGATGCTGCAAATGGCAAAGTATGGCAACATATCTTCATCCAGTGACCTTGCTGTTGGTGCTAAATCGCTTGAAACAGGAATATGGGGAGCTTTTAAGAATGTTGAAATAAACCTGCCGCAAATAAAAGATGAAGATTATAAATGCGAAGTAATGAAGGAAGGCAATGAGATAATGGACAGAGCATCGAAGAACTTGAAGAAGGTTGTTGCAGTATTGGAGAAGAGAAAAGAGCCGGGAGTCTGAGAGTTGAGAGTTGGAGAGTTGAGAGTCTGAGAGTTGAGAGTCTGAGAGTTGAGAGTCTGAGAGTTGAGAGTCTGAGAGTTGAGAGTCTGAGAGTTGAGAGTCTGAGAGTTGAGAGTCTGAGAGTTAAGAGTC
>RPQH01000096.1 GCA_003820375.1 Ignavibacteriota bacterium | reverse complement strand
GCTTATTACTTTATTGTCTGCGGTAAGCAGACAAGCCTGCCTTTATTTTTTAAAAATAACAAAAAATCTAATTTGAAATGGAGTAAAAGCAATGTCTTTATCAAAAACATTATCATTTCTAAGATGTTCCCTGCTGATTTTATTGTTAATTTTATCTTTCAGTGATTTGTATTCGCAATACAACCCATATGAGGGTTTTACATGTTTAACACCTGATACTTCAATTGTTGACCCTTACAACAGAAATGCAAAGACAGGAACTATTAATTTAGTTATTGTTTATTTCGATTTCCCAAACGGCAGACTGCCGGGTAATATTATACCATTAACTAATGAAGGTCATTATTGAGTATATCCTTGAGGATGTCCGGAAATTTGTCTCCGGGATCTCTGTACATGATGATATGACACTTGTTGTTATAAAATGCCTTGAGTAATATAAATCATATTTACCATTTCTTTCATGAGCTAATATAATTTAGTAAACACAGGTAATATGGATTACCGAAAAACGGATGCTATTGTTATTTTATTTATTGTATCCGTTTTTTTATTTTATAAAAATTGATTAATTGATAAGTAAAAATAAAAATATATGTTTATATTCGTAAGATATTTTAAATAATTTGATTTAGAGTAATTTATATGCAGATTTTAAGTAAAAATATTACCAAAAAAGAAATTGTTATTGCGGTTATAACTATGATTATTCTTGCTCTGTTGTTTATTCTTCAATTTAATATATTCATAAAAGAACTGCAAAAAGAACCTGTTGTCAATATTGATGCTGACGAATCGAATCCTGACCATATAAAAATTTTCATGCAGGTTACCGGTATAGATCCCGTTAAAGGTGATTTACAGATTAGAATGTTGCCTGACCCCGAAGGAAATTTAACCGAAGATGGTTATACTCTCGCAAAGGATGTTACAATTTATACAAACAGTAACAGCGGAAGAAACGAATTTAACTTCGCAAAAGGAAAAAGAATGAATCCTTTTGAAGTTACAGTAGAAATGTATGATGGCTTTGTTATGGAATATCCTTACGATAAGCACACAGCAGATGCAGAATTATATGTGACATCACAGGAGAAAGACAGTGCAGGACAAATAAAAACCGTTTCAATTCCAATTGTTAAAAAAACAAATTTCACTACATCGATACAAGGATATAAATTTACATCGGTTAATGAAGTTGTAACCGAACAGGGTTATACTTATTTGCAGTTAAAGCTTGAAAGAGCTACATCTGTTAAAATGTTTTCATGGTTTATTATGCTTTTATTCTGGTTTATCGCTTTTGCCGTGATATTAGTAGTAGCATCAATAGTTATAAGAAAAAGGAAAATAGAATATTCTATGTTTGCATTTTTATCTGCAATGCTTTTTGCACTTCCGGCATTAAGAAATGTTCAGCCGTTTGTACCTACAATAGGATGTTTGGCTGATTATATTGCATTCTTTTGGGCAGAAGGTATTGTAGCAGCAGGACTGGTTGTGATGGTGTTTACATGGTTAAAGAGACCCGGTGCTAAACAGACGTAGAATAATAAAAAACTTATTCACGGCAGAAAACTCTTTTTTTATTTTTTCTTTCCTGCCAGAATTAAAACCCTGTGTGTTTTTTCATCTACTTCTTTTCTGCTGTCAACACTAGTTGAATGGATTATTTTGAAATTATTAATTTCCAATATATTTTTTATTTCGTCATAATTATATGCTTTTTGTATGTGTATTTCCTTTACATCATTTCCAAAATCAAATATAGTTGTTGCAATTCTTTTTTCATCATTATATTCCAGGATTTGCTTGAATTTTATTCCTTCGGCTTCGCGTTCAATAATTCCCGAATGTTTTTCCCTGAACATTACATCTGTATTATAATCAAATAAAAAATAACCGGCAGGATTTAAAAGGTTAAAAATATTTTTTAATGTATTATCGAAATGATTGTAATCCAAAAGATAATTGATAGAATCAAATGTACTTAATACTAAATCATACTTTTTATTTAGCTTAAGATTAGCCATATCTGAAATGTGAAATTCAATAGAAGGAAATTTTTTTCTTGCAATGTTAATCATATCAGGTGATATATCCGACCCGGCAACTTCATAACATTTTTTTAGTTCATTTATTAAATCTCCCGTTCCACAGGAAATATCAAGGACAGAGCTTATTTTTAAATGGAATTCTTCTTTAATGTTATTTATACCATTAATATAATGCAGGCTGAATTTTCCCCAGTCCTTTTCGTACAGCTCCGCTAATTTTACATATGCTTTGAGCATTTTTATATGGTTAAATTTATCAAAACTATGAGTGCATAAAACAAATAATAACATTAATTTAAGTAAATTTGTTGTAATATGAAGTGATTATTTTGGGAAGGAATAATAATTTTTAAGAATATCTCTCCAAAGTGATGGTTTTAAATTTATAAAAAAGCCTCTTCCTGACTGTTTAGTTAGGAAAAGGCGTTCTTACATTGTTAATATTTTTTCCTTAAAAAATTATTTTACAAGCATCATCTTCTTAGATACAGAAAATCCACCTTTCGAAGACCCGGCTTGACGGGCTTCTAATCTGTAGAAATACATTCCCGATGATAAATGTGATGCATCAAAGTTTATATTATATGTTCCGGCATTTTTATATTCATCAACAATACCGTTTATTTTTTTGCCTGTTACATCATATAAAGATATTATAACATGGCTTGCTTGAGGAATAGAATAAGTAATTGTTGTAACCGGATTGAATGGATTAGGATAATTTTGTTCTAATGAATATTCATTTGGAATATTGTAATTATTATTGCTAATACCCACAGGTGATGTAGTCAATTTTGTAATAGTGCCGCCATATCCAACCACCCATCCGGTTAGACATGCACCGTTACTGTCAGGTAAATCAATATCTTGTTGAGTAATACCGGTGTTGTATTCCAAAATCCAATTATTGCCGCTGTCAGAACTTCGGTAAATACCGCTGCCTCTTACATACCAGACATTATTTCCAAATCCTTCTATAGCATCAATATTACCTGAACCCATTACCGGATGTGGTTGATAAGTAGAACCTGTATCGGTTGATTTGACCATATTTATAGAGCTAGCAAAGCCAAGAGATGGAGAAATAAAATGAATATCAAAAACACTGGCAATGCCCGGTGTATTATGAACTGACCAATTATTACCTCCGTCTGTTGAACGGAATATTTGTCCCGGATAAGAGCCGAACCATATATACGGTAATGAAACCTGGAAGCAATCCGGAAAACCCTGGTTGCCCGCAGTTGCTGTTGGTGATGTCGGTAAGAGTGACCAGTTAAAACCACCGTTGGTAGTAACAGATATTTGCCATTTATACCCAATAGGGTCACCAAATGCAAACCCATGTGTTTGTGAAAGCATGTGTATTCCAAAAATATATCCGCCGTTTTGTACATGTACCTGTATCCAGCTTGCACCGCCATTAGTTGTTTTATAGATGTATGTAGCTGTACCCTGAAAACGTGTAGTCCATGCGTTATTGGCATCTGTTGCTTCTATATTTATCAGGTTGCCGGTTAGAACACCGGGATTTGGATTGGCATTCAGCCAAGTAATACCACCATCTGTTGTTCTGATGACTGTAGCATTAGCACCTGAAGCCCAGCATATCAAATCGCTAACTGCTTCTACTGAATATAAGATATTTGTTGTTCCTGACGATTGTGATATCCACATATAACTGCAATCAGATGAAGGATTAGCTGATGTGGAGTATTGTAACAAGAGTAATGCAGCAAATATTGTTACTTTCTTTAAATTAAAGGGTAATATTTTTATCATATAAATATTGAAATTTGGTGTTTAATAATAAAATTTAATAAACCGGACTAAAATGTACTATAATAACAGTATCTTATATAATTATAAACAGGTTAAGAAAATTCCCAATAATTAATTTTTTATTTAATATTTCCGGAAAATCTCAATTGAATTTCAATCTTTAAAAAAATAAAGCGGCTCGCGTGTTAACAACATCATCCTGCCTCTTTATCAGAAAGAAAATAATAAATTTATTACCGGCAAGATTGCTGATCGGATTGTAGTAATATCATTTTCCAAGTATTAATTTCCAGAATCATTTTTATTCAAAAATAGTTATAACAATAATTGACACTCATGATAATGATAATAATCATGTGTTTATATTCTAGAATGGAGAATTTAGTATGAAATGGAGAGACAGGGAAGGCAGTTCAAATGTTGAAGACCGCAGAGGAATGTCTTCAAAAGGCATAATAGGAGGAGGAATTGGAACACTGGTAATTTTTCTCCTGGTTTACCTGTTAGGCGGAGACCCATCACAGGTGGATGATAATTATCAGACAAGAGCACCTGATAATACAACTGAATACCAGCAAACGGCAGAAGAAAAGGAATTGGCACAATTCACCTCGGTTGTTCTTGCAGAGACCGAGAAAGTATGGACAGATATATTCCGTAAAGAAGGAATGTCATACCAATATCCGAAATTAGTATTATATACCAATGCAGTAAACTCGGCTTGCGGATATACAGGTTCAGCAACCGGACCGTTCTATTGCCCCGGTGATAGAAAAGTTTACATTGACCTGAGCTTCTTTTCGGAATTGCGTGATGAGTTTAAAGCACCCGGTGATTTTGCAAGTGCATATGTTATAGCTCACGAGGTTGGTCATCATGTACAAACTTTGCTTGGATACGATGAACAACTGAATTCACTCCGCAGGCGTTTACCGGAAAAGGAGTTTAACAAATACCTTATCCAATATGAATTGCAGGCAGATTACCTATCGGGTGTTTGGGCACACTATGCTGAGAGTATGAACTTACTGGAACCCGGTGATCTGGATGAAGCTCTCAACGCTGCAAGCTCTGTTGGTGATGATAGGATTCAAAAAAGAACACAGGGATATGTTGTACCGGATGCTTTTACACACGGAACATCAGAACAAAGACGCAGCTGGTTCAAAAGAGGATTTGATTCCGGAGATTTAAATGGAGCAGATGTGTTTGGTGATTAAAGCTGCTGAAAAATTTAAATTATTTATATTATTGCCTCTGAAAATGGAGGCATTTTTATTGGCAAAACTGAACTTTACGTAATTCATTTACCGGAACTTAAAAAATAACTATTATTGAAATTAAAATTAAAATAAATTTTCAATGATGAATACAAAAGCAGTTCAGGATTTTTACCCGGAGGAATTAAGTCACTGTTACGGCTGCGGAAGCTTAAATGAACACGGACATCAGATAAAAAGTTTTTGGGATGGTGAAGAAACAGTTGCACATTTTACACCAAAGGAATATCACATTGCAATTCCCGGATTTGTTTATGGCGGATTGATTGCATCTTTAATAGATTGCCATGGAACAGGAACAGCAGCTTTAGCTTCTTACAGGGCTGAAGGAAGGGAACCGGGCACTGAACCTGCTTTCCGCTTTGTTACTGCTTCTCTTCAGGTTGATTATCTGAAACCAACTCCGTTGGATATTGAACTCGAATTGAGAGGAAAGTTAATTGAGATAAAAGGAAGAAAAGTAGTATCTGAAATTACTGTTACGGCTAATGGAGTAATTACAGCCCGCGGAAAGGTTGTTGCAGTTCAGATGCCGGATAATTTTATTTCGGAAAAATAATCTGAAATTGATAGTTGCAAAAAATGAAAATCATTATAAGATTTTTACTTTTTTTCAAATAGGTTGTTAAGTACATCAAATGGTGCCGAATTAGTAAAATAATTAAATGTACCTTTTTCTGATATTTCATTAATCGCCTGGATAAATCCATACCATGCAACACGGGCTAAAGTAGCACCGACAGATATTCGTCTTACTCCTATTTCTGAAAGCTGTTTGAACGTCAAATGCCGCCCGGCATCTGTAATCAAAGCATTGACTGGTTTTGGCGTAACTTCCTTAACGATTTTTTCGATTTCCTTCAAATCATTAACTCTTGGAGCATAAAGACAATCAGCTCCGGCAGCTGCATAAGCCGTTAACCTGTCTAAAGCAACCTTAGAAGGATTATCCACACCAACAAGCCATGCTTCACAGCGTGCTGTCAGAACAACCGGAAGATCTTGCGAATCAATAGCTGAGCGTGCAGCTTTAATTCGTTCAATTGCAAGTTCACGTTCATAAAGCGGTGCGGCTTTATCACCGGTTGCATCCTCTATCGATAAGCCTGCAACACCGGTTCCAACGCACAATTTAACATTTTCAGCAACTTTATCCGGCTCTATAGCGTAACCGTTTTGGAAGTCAGCATTAACAGGTAATGAAGTTGAAGAGCAAATCTCCTTTATATGTTCTAACATTATATCTCTGGGAATAGCCGAAACCGAATCCTGGAAACCTTTTGAGAAAGCAAATCCTGCAGAAGTAGTAGCGAGGGCTTTAAAACCCCGGCTCTCCAAAAACTTAGCTGAGCCAATATCCCATGGGTTCGGAATAATAAAACAACCTGACTCATGCAATGCCTTAAACGTTTGAATTTTCTGAACTGATTTATTTTTTTCCATTCTGATTATAATTAAATTTTTTCAAAATTAATATAAAAGTTTCGTGTTAACTATTACAAAAAGTAAAAGCCATTTGTAAGAATAGCTTTTGCTTTGTATACGAGATAGAACCCGCATCACGTTTTAATTTGTCTGTGCAGTTTACCTATAATAATGCATAACGGGAAATCAATTATGATAATAAAATCATGCATTTTCTTTTCTTATAAAACGGTATATCAGGAGGACAATAATCGAGCCGATTAATGCTCCGAAAAATCCTGCTGATTCTCCTTCTTCATAAAGTCCAAGAGCCCTGCCTAATAATGTAAAGCCTATTGCTCCCACAATACCAAGAAACATAGAAAAAAATATTCCTCCTTTTTCCTTACCCGGTGTTATGAATCTTGCCAATGCCCCGGTTATTATTCCTATGATAGCACTCCATATTAATGACAGCATATATTTAATCCTTTCTTGTTTAACATTTAATCAAATAATATTCAGAGTCCTGACAATTCCGCAAACAATATGATTATTTATTTAAATAAATTCATGCTTACTTATAATCAAACAAATATAATTAGAGTTCACTTTAATTATCATATGACAGAAATCAGGATACAGAATTAATATTATTTATAACTTTGGTGGTAGTGAAAGTGTATTAAAATGTCTTATTTTGCAGCTTTTATTAAGGATTTTAGTAGCGCATACGGGGATCGAACCCGTACTTTCCGCCTTGAGAGGGCGGCGTGTTAACCAATTACACCAATGCGCCTGGGAAATTCTTTAAAAAAATTGCATATTTAAGCAATTATACAAAGATAATAAGAAAACCCTTTTAATGCTATGATGTTTTTACTCACGTCACTCACGTCTAAAGAAAAGGAGATATAATGAAACTTTACACTTCAAAAGATTCTGAAACAGGAATTTACTATTTATATTATCTTGGGGCGGATGGTAAAAGAAAAAGAACATCATTAAAAACAAAAGATGAAACAGAAGCGAAAAAAAGAGCTGATGCATTTATGATAAAAAGCCCTGAAGAGATAAGACCAACATTACAAACATTAAAAGAAAAGGTTTTAAACTATGCTAAGAATAACCATCGATTAGGAACATATGAACTTTATTGTACAACCTTTATGTATTTAGATAAATATTTTGGAAATAAAAACCTTGATGAATTTACGTTTCAAGATTTTGAAAACTTTAAAGAATATAGATTGAACTATGCTAAAGCTGCAACGGTGAATATAAATATTAGAATAATAAAAGTAAGTTTTAAATTAGCGGTTAAATTTAATCTATTAAAAATTAACCCTGCAAGAGAAGTTGAGAAGAAAAAAGAGGTTCAAAATGAAATACATATATTTGAACCTGATGAATTTGAAAGACTTTTGGAAGTAATCCATTTTCCAGCTGTAAGATATTTATTGTATTTTGGATATTATACAGGAGGAAGATTAACAGAGTTATTAAATTTACAATGGAAAGATATAAGCTTAAGAGATAAAACAATAAGGATAATAAACAAAGATGACTTTAATACGAAAACTGGAAAAATAAGATATATACCTATTGCGGAAAAACTAATTGAGATAATAAATGAAATGAAAATGGAAAGCCCTGATGATTATTTATTCAAAACATCAAAGAATAAAAAATATGGTAAGGACTATACAGGAGAATTAATGAGAAAATATATAGAAATTGCTGCACTGCCTAAATATTTACATTTCCATTGTCTACGCCATACATTTATTACAAACCTGTTAAAAAAAGGAGTGAGTATATATTTTGTAAAAGAATTAGCCGGGCATTCTAATATAGCAACTACCCAGAGGTATATTCATACGGATGCAGAAGACTACAGAAAAGCAGTTAATATGATATAAAGGACAGGCGGGGAAACCCGCCTTTTCATTTTTTGTTTTACAAAAAATACTATATTCTGCAATTTACGACCTGTTGAATATAAAAATAGTTTTAGCGTCAATGATATGAGTGCCACCAAACATGATACCATTTCAATAAAAAACGTGAAAAACCCAATCAGGAAAAATCGAAGCCCAAAATGGTCATTTCCGTAAAAACCGCATACCCCATAGATACGCTTTAAAACAATTAAAGACTTAGCTGAAAACCAGAACGACAGAAAGCTCCCGACCGATAGTTTTATTTACTTTCCGATGATTTTACTTCTAAGTTTGCTTTGTATGAATCGTAATCGGCACTGTTCCAGTTGCCTGTTGCAGCATCGATTATTACACCAATTAATCCAGAAAGAATATCAAGAATAATCCAACCTGCACCAATGCTATATGTTAGGTTCCAGGTTTTCTTTTCGTAACCCTCTTTTACAAATTCGATTGTATATTCTTTACCTTTTTTAAGTCTTAAATTTAAGGGTGTTTTTCCTCTATCTGCACCGTTAACGAGAACTTGTGCACCAGATGGTTCGCTTGACAGGTCTATTTCATCTTTGCTACCTGAAAAAAGAGTAGCACAACCCGTAAATAATAAGAAATTTGACAGCAGTAATAATAATAGTAATTTTTTCGCGTTAATCATAATTTACCCTTTTTAATATGGTCGGGAGTTTTTAAGAAATACACGGTAAATTAATCAAAAACAAATAATTATCTAATGAGAAATTTACAAAGAAAACATAACATTTTTAATTATTTTTACAGAATATTTAAAGAAAAACTGCAATTCTGATTTAAAATTAAAGAATTTTGAAAAATTTTAACATTAAAAAAAAGAAAAGAAAAAAAATATTTACTGGATTTATAAGTGTCTATTTTATTAATAATTTATTATTATGTAACATCAAAAAACGTCTTGATTTAATGAAGTAATAAAAAAAATATATTATGCAATTAGTAGCGTTAAAATGTCCTGCTTGTGGAAGTTCAGTAAAAGTGGATGAGAAAATGAAAATCTTCACTTGTGAATATTGTAAAAACACTATAAACATTATCAAACCAGTTGAGATAAACAAATATTTAGAAGGCTTAAATGAAGTTGATCAAAAAAGATATGAGAATTTTATCTCAATAATGGAACAAGCAATGACGGCAGGAAACTACACTGAAGCATATGAATATTGTAATAAGGGCTTAGAAATAAATCCGAAAGCACCAGAATTATGGGCTAATAAAGCAATATGTTCATTATGGATAAGTACGGTAACACAAATAACAGAAGATAAAGCATTGGAGATAATATCATATTTAAACGCATGTAAAATAAATGATACTGAATCAAATATATATACAGAAACAACGAAAGCTATAGGTGAAAATTTATATTACTTAGCATTGTATAGGTACAGCACAATACAACAAGACCAAATTATGAGCAGTGGAATATATTCTTATTCAGCGGAAAGTGAAAGAGCTATTTTAAGTTGTATAAAAATATTACATCTATGTTTTCAATTGAAAGAAGATTACAATTATTTAATTCAAGAATTACAATTAATAAATTCTGGTAAAATATGTTGGATAGATACCAAAGGGGGAAACACAAACATAGCAAAAAGACATGGTTTCGATGCGGTAAAAACAAGAGAAAAATTAATTGAAGAAATTAGAAATTACCACAGTATTGAAAAAATTGAAGCACACGCAAAAACAAATTATATAGAATTTTGCAAATGGACTAACGAATTCTATAAAATAGACAAAGGTTACTACACACAATATTTGTTACCTATAATAAACAAATATAAACCACAAATTGAAAAAACATCACCAAAACAACGAAGAAAAAATAAAATAATTGGATTTACTTTATTGGGTGGTTTTATAACGGTAATAGCTATCGTAATATTTTTAATATACAATTATTCAGGTGATAAAGAACAAGAAAAATCTATATCTAAACCTAAGTTTAATTTAAACGCTGTTGTCGAATATAGTGATTCAATAAAAGCTTTAAAAAAGAAAATGGATAATTTATATCTGAAAACAGAATATTTAAAAGATAATGATAATACAGTTTTTGCACAAAAGACATTAATTTTAGAAGATAAAAATATAACAGAAAAGAAAGAAAAAGAAATAGCAGAATTTTATATTGAATATTATAAAAATACAGCCGAAAAAATATATAATAATAGATTTGTTTTATTTGTATGGTTTTATACAAATAAGAATAATGACAATATAAATCCAACAAACATTTCAGAAACTGAATTAAAAAAGGAAAAAGATTTATTCGGTGCCATAATATATAATTATGATTTAAAAACAGATATGGAAAGAAAATTTAACGAGAAATGAATAAAATATTACTATTAATAATATTAATACTAACATATGCAAATGCACAAGACACTATAACCGTTACCAAAGTCACTGATGGTGATACCTTCGTGACTGAAAATGGGGATAAAGTTAGACTGCTCGGAATTGATACGCCTGAGAAGTGGGAATCTTCTAAATTAGATAAAGACGCTAACCGAACCAACAAAGATAAAAAGACCATTCAAGCATTAGGACAGTTATCCAGTGACTACGCTGAAAAGCTTCTACTTAATCAAAAAGTAATACTTTACCCGGATTCAACAAATGATAACAAAGACCGCTATGGACGTCTGCTAAGATATGCTTACCTTTTGGATGGAACGTTCTTCAACCTGAAAATTATCCAAGATGGTTATGCTTATGCTTACCTGAAATTCCCTATTATCTATGCTGAAAAGTTTAGAGAAGCAATGAAAGAAGCTGCGGAGAACGGGCGGGGCTTATGGGGTGATATAAACTTTCAAGAATTGGAGGAGAAATAAATGGAAGAAAGAAAAAACAGTGAAATAAGAAGACCAAAAGTATTTATTTCATATTCATGGAAACCAGAAAAGGATAAAGATAAAGTAAAAGAAATAGTAGATAGATTAATAGAAGATAGTGGTGTAATAGTTACGATAGATATATATGATTTAAAACCAGGAGATGATAAGATTGATTTTATGGAAAAAATGGTAAAAGATAAAAACATAGATAAGGTATTAGTATTTTGCAATAAAGAATATGCAGAAAAAGCGGACAGTAGAGAAGGAGGGGTAGGAACTGAATCGATGATTATATCACAGGAAGTATATGAGACGACAACACAAAGTAAATTTATACCAGTTATATTAACTAAAGATGAAAATGGAGAGCTAAGATTACCAATATTCATGAAATCAAGAATTTATTTTGATTTATCTGATACAAACACATTTGAAGATCAATACCATGAGCTTGAAAATTTTCTATATAATAAATCCTCAAATGAGAAACCTAAATTAGGAGAAATACCAAAATATATATTAGAAAATAATCCAATACAAAGAAAAGTACATCACAAATTAGAAAGATTTATAAATGCAGTTACGGAAGGAAAAAACAATTTACCTATATTAATTGATGATTATTTAGATTACATGCTAAATGAATTAAAATGTATGATAATAGAAGATGATACAAGAGAAATTCCATTTGATGAAAAAATAAATGATAAAATAATAACAACAAAACCTATAAGAAATAATTTCTTAGAATTTTTCGAATGGATGATAAAAATAAAAGAAGATTTGTATATAGATATTTTACGAAAGAACATAGAAAAATGGTCTGAGTTGATTTTTCTTGAAAATAGTTATTATAATAAAAATAACACAAAAAGATGTTCACAGCATTATAAATTCTTTTTTAAAGAAATATTTCTTTACATGATTTGTATTGCTTTAAAAAATGATAAATTTGATTTAGTATCTGATATACTAAACTATAATTATTGGATAATAGACAGCACAGATAGACACAGTTATGCAGATTATACATTTTTACAGAATTACATGAAACTAATAGATGAAACAAGAAGAGATAGATTACTGAATGAAGGTGGAACAAATTGGCTTTCATTAGGAAACACCATGATATATGAAAGAGTAGACTATAATAACATTAAACAAGAAGACATAAAAGAAATTGATATTTTATTATATTATATATCAGCATTGAACACAAAAAATATATGGTTCCCATATTTAGTGATGTATGGCCAAAATGAAATAAGTTACATGAAAAGAGCAGAATCAAAAATATATTTTGAAAAAATTAAAAAAATATTTGATGTAAAAAGCAAAGACGAATTGATAAAAAAAATAGAAAATACTCCAGAGAGAGAAAAAAGACGTTACGATCATAATTATATGATAAATGATATCGAATATGGATTAAATATCGAAAAATTATCGACAATATAAAAGTCACCACCCCATAAAAAACCCGCAAGTTTCATTCTTGTAAACGAATACATCACGTTTAACACAAAGCTTTTGGCCCGGTTGAAATGTGCCCTCTAACTTAGGATTGTGTTTAACAAGCAATGGCACATCACGTTCCTGCATGTGTATAAAAAAGTATTTACAGTTAAGACAAATCTTTTCAGGCATATAAGTTTATCTTCTTATCGTGTTCTTTCTTCAATTCCTGAAGCTCTTTAAGAACTTCTTCCTTTTTGATGATACCTTTTTGGATTAATACGTTAATTAATGCTTCCAATTCCCATGTATTGGACAGGGTGAGTTCTTCCAGGGTGACTACGTTTTTATTTTCCATATACAAAGATAATAAAAAAGGGCAGGATTTTTTAGGTCCTGCCTTTGATTAAACAAAATATATCTAAATATTAAACATTAACATCATCAGTTTCGACATCTTCATTATCAATATCAAAACTACAATATCCATCAAAAAAATAAACATTCAATTCATTAGGAATAAGTAAAGGTTTATTACCTTCAGAATCACCATAAACATCTTTTGGAATTTTAGTTTTTATATCATCTATGATTTCTTGTATTGGTCTTTCATCAGGAGGAAAAGAATCTGAGCGATTAACATAATACCAAAAATTATTAGAACCAACTATTAAAATGCCTGATGAATCTTTATAGGAATATTTTTCTTTCTCATTTTTACGAAGAGAAATAACCCTATTGTTAATTTCATTATTTTCTAAATGCATAATTATATTATTAAAAAAGGCAGGCCTTTCTACCTGCCCTTTAAAATTTAAAAATTGTTTTTAGATATGATAATATCAGCCGAACCTTTATCATAAGTAGTGCCAAAAAGAATATTATTCTTAGAAATTTGCTCAACGTTTGTTTCATCAAAAGAAAGCCTTAAAATAACACGGCGTTGTTTACCTTTAGCGGTATTATCAAAGAAATCCTTAGCAAATGTATCACGTATTTTTTCATCAAAGAAAGCTTGTAATAAAGCTTTTAATTCTTCTTTTTTCATTAAAAATTTGATAAAAATTAGGGGCTGAGAAAACCCCAACCCCTTGTACTTTAAATAAGTTATTAATCTAAAACATGAGAAACTAAACCAAACAAATAAACACCATTATTTAACTGCCTAAATCTTGTAATGCTGAAAGGTTGATACTTAATTGGAATACCGAAACGCATATTTCTAACTTCAACTTCACGTTTGTGGGATTCGTAACATTTTCGCCAAACATGAACTAAAAAATTACAAAAACATTTTAATTCTTCTTGAGTAACTTTGTCTTTATTAGAATCATCTGTCGAAATGATGACGGATAAATTTTCAGAAGTGTCAGCATCGATTATGCTGAAATTAAATTTAAACATTTAAAAACTGAATATTAATTATAAAATCTCTCCCTTTTGGGAGACATAAGTATTTATTATGTTTTTGTGGGTGAAGCTTAACGCGGCCTTATACAGGCACAATTTAAACCGAAATGTAGTATTTGAGCCCAACCTTTGGAAGCTGAAAGCTGGGAAATAACATAAAAAGAACTAAAATTAAAGTTTGTGAGTATTGAAAAAGTTAAGGTCTGTTTGTGGAGTGAAAATTAAGAATCATCACGTCTACAAATATAATATAATAATAGCGACATTGTCAAGTCACTGAACTTTATGAATTAAGACAACATCTTTTTCAAAATCCCAAGAAGCGCGGAATTGATAAAAATCTGATGTTTTTTTTGAATTTTTTAACAAAATCTAAAAATACAGATACATTATAAGCACTATAATGTTTAGTCATCATTTCTTGAGGACCAAATAAAGGATAAAATGGAGAATCATCTAATACAGTTTTAAAAGGCATTTTAGAACATGCACGAAAAGACTTTTTTTCATTCCTTAAACGAAGACGTAAATCAAAATGGTCAATATCGAAATATTCAACAGGGGTGAGAACTTTTATTCGAATGAATTTCCTATCGCTACGGGAAAAAATATGAACAAACAAGAAGTTACTATGGTGCAAAACATCTATTTTATTATTAATAGAAAATAACCATTTAACTATCAACCAGTAAATAGAACGTCTATTATAAAAATTAAAGAGTTCTTTTTTAGCCTGTTCATCACCCATAAGCATAGCAACTGTACTTAAAGGAGCTGGTACTAAAGGAAAGATATCAATCGGATGCATGTATAGAAATAGCTAAAAACTTATCAATTAGTTCAGGAATAACTTCTCTCATAATGGAATTGATAAAGAATTGGTCAACTTTCCTGACTGTTCCTTCTTCTAATTCAGCATCTTCATCTTCTGATTCCAAGAAACAATTAACTTCAAAATAAGAACCAACACCATTCACTGTAGAATTCCATATATGAAATGATAATTCAGTATCATCTTTCATACCTGAAAAATGAAATTGATACTCGTTCATTCCATCATCAACACCATTATTTAGTTTATATTCATTATAAGCTTCTGTGAACTTATAACGATTACATATAGTCATACCTTTCAATAAATCACTGTTAGCTAATTTGATGTAATCAATTTTATAAAATTCATCTTTTAATGGTGAATTTTCAGCAAACTCGAATACTAATTTAGCATTATCTATCCATCCGTCAGATAACCCATTAAATACTATTCTTGCTTTTTCCATATTTATTTAAGAAGTAAGATTAAAAATGAAATAATGTTAAACAACAAAACAAAAATAGCGATAAACGTAAAAAATAACAATAACCGACAAACTAACATCAAACCGCTGCACTACCCAAAAAACAAAATACCATATACCCCTAACCAACCGTAAGCAAGGGCTGTACAGACTTGAACGCAAACGATAGATGAACCTGTAACCAAGCCCGCGCAGATCGATGAACTGAAAGCAGTGGATTTAGACCGATACCCAAATGCGAGTGGGCGCAAGCGAGTGGGCTTCAGCGGATGGGAAACACAGAGAACTAAAATAAAAGAACCAACACCAAAAATCCAATAATACGACAATTAACAGAAGTATCTATTCCGCTGGCAACCACGAGCTGCGAGCCACGAGCAAACTATCAGGGGCTAAAACCTCTGCGAATGTAAGGTTATATGTAAGCAGTGTTTTCAGCGGTGAGCGAACGAAAACCTGAGTGAGTGAAGCAAGCTAAAAACTCTGCGGCTGACACCATCGCCAAACACCAGGACACCACGAAGTGACACCACCATCACACAACAGGATAACACACGAAACGGAGCGTATGACTTAACGCCAAATGAAATGATGAGCTGACGATGTAGCGGAGTTCGATGAGGCGACCAAATGGATATAACTGAAAACATTTCGACTAAGTGAAAGCAGTTTGCCAAGCCTGAATACGATCCCTTTCATAACAGGCGAGGCAATCTGCGTATTATCGAGATGACCACCAAACAAGGGGAAAAGTTTGTGAGCGAACCAAAACTAACCCTACCACACACAGCCAACATCTGCAAGAAATTCAATAACGGTGAAGCGAACAATCTTTTAACCCGCACCGGCTTGGATTCCAAATGTTATGAGATAATCGCAAATGAGGGAGGGGAAATGAGAAATAACACGCATTATGTATTCGGGAGAACCGTGAAGCTGTGATGTATCGCATATGGGCTGCCCGTGTGTTAGACCATCCGATTGGGATTTCACATTCAGACAACACGATAAAGTTAGACAGCTTTACATAATGCCTTGTTATTTCTTCATTTTCCCGACCTATCAGTCCACCGAGCTGTGCCGAACCTGTGAGGATAAACGAAAGAGATAGGAACGAAGTGACCACAGCGAGTACTATTCAGAACGCTGATGGTGACAATGTTGGGATGTCAATTCGGAAATGCCCAAGAATGCAAAGCATGTGGGACGACTTATGGTAACGCCTATGGTGATTATGGATGGACAGGATGGAAGATGGGGTATGCGAGGAAACGAGCGCCCCTGACTTGTATGTCTATAAAAAAGAACCGCCCCCAAAGCGAATTTCAGGGGCGGAAGATAAACCTGTGTGGGATTGCGAACCCGAAAATTATTTATAAAGAAAACAACAGGTTAAATCTTACCAACATGTTTAATTACCTTTCGATAACCGTTACAGCCGGTATTTGACCAATTGCAATTCTTCCACGTAAAAACGGGTTGATTGAACCAGCCTGGCTTTTCAGCATATTTGCCAATCCACGCATCTCCAAGTCATTGAAACTGTATATTTCAACAGTGACCAAGGGTTTTTGTTTTCTACGACGGTTTCTGTTTGTGTTTGCCACGTTTGTGTTTGCTACGTTTGTGTTTGGATTAACAGCCTGAGCTGTGGTTACTTCTGCACCTACGGCGCCGTTTGGACACATTATAAATTCCT
>RPQH01000095.1 GCA_003820375.1 Ignavibacteriota bacterium | reverse complement strand
TAGAGTGTTTAGAGTGCTTTTTAAGCAATTTTAATCAATAGATAAATAAAGAGGTAAGGATTCCCCTCTCGAGAGGGGAGGGAGCGAAGCGGAAGGGGTGTGTCCTGAAATAAACCGGAAGTACCTTCAAGTATCACTTTAACTCTCCAACATCAGCGACAATATTTTGCTGCCGGATTTTTCCCATAGCGATATTGGTTAATGATATAGTGAAGTTTTATTTTGATGAAAAATTGGCGATTCCGGCTCAAAATCGCAAATTTTAAATCAAAAATCTTACATTTCTGACGGCGTTATCTCCTTATACTGCAATGAGTTAACCCCTGTTTTCCAAAAATGATAACCCAACTTGATACCAACTTGACCCCAACTCCGACCAGTTTTGACCCCAACTCAGCACTGTTTTGAACCCAACTCCGATTTTTTCATCACGCTAATCCAAATAGAACGCTCATCCGACGATTACCGGGATAAATATAATTTAATTTACTCTTCTGTATATATTAAATGAAGCACAGGTCGTCGGATGAGTACCTGCAATGGATGAAAAAATTCCTGGATTACCGGCTTGGATGGATGAGAGATTCTCCGGTTTTTCACTCGTCCTACGACCTGTTCTATTTTAAATCATCCGGCATTATTAAATCATTCATTTATTTCCGATAGTCGTAGGACGAGTAACCTTCTCTTAAAAATATTTCTGATAGAACCCTCATCCGGTTCTTTTATTCATTCTATAACAAAACTTAATTAGTCACCTAACTCTCAAACTCAAAACTCTTAAACTCCCAACACTCATTTTTTTTTCCATAATTTATTTAAAAGCTCAATATCTTCAGGAACGGTAATTTTTATGTTTTCAATGCTTCCTTCATAAATCTTTACTTTAAATCCTGAATTCTCCACCATTGCTGATTCATCCGTGAAATCTTTTTTTCTTCCGGCTTTTTTGTATGACTGCTTCAACACAGAATATTTAAATATCTGCGGTGTTTGCACTGTCCATAACTCACTTCTGTCAATGGTTTCTTTTATATTTCCATTCTTAACTTTTTTCACGGTATCTGTTATCTTTGTTCCGATTACAATTCCATCATCATTTTTACCAATGTTATTAATCATGTCATCGATCAATCCGGAAGTAATGTTTGGTCTCACTGCATCATGAATTAACACAAGCTCATCATCACCTGCAATAATTTGATTAAAGGCATTCCGCACCGATTCAAACCGTGTTTTTCCCCCTTCAACAAACATTGTAAGCTTTGAAATATTATTTTTGGAAGCAATTTTATCTATCGTAACAATATATTCATTTGAGCATGTTACGAATATTTCATCTATTTCATCACAATTTTCAAGTGCAATTAATGAATAATAAATAACCGGCTTGCGGTTAATTTTAATAAGCTGTTTGGGTAGTGATTGAACAAGGGAAGATTTTCTAAACCTCTCTCCTTTTCCTGCTGCTGTAAGGATTGCTATCATTAATAAAAATATTTATTACGAACTCTTAATTAATGGTAAATATATTTAACATTGTAATAAAAATCGTTATAAAAACACAGCAGAACAAAACTTAGTGATTAACCTTAAGCAAAAGGATAGTAATCAGTTAACATGATAGTTTTTACATATAATTCAAACTCTTGTCCTCACCCCCCAGCCCCCTCTCCTATGATACATGAAAGGAGAGGGGGAGAAATCAATTTTAGATTTTGTTTTTCAATAGAAGATTTTAGATTAACTGCTCCCCCTCTCCTAACGTCTATCATAGGAGAGGGGGCCGGGGGGTGAGGACAAGGTTTTGAAATAACGAAGCGAAGCGGGTACCCTCTGGGTCATCTCCAAAATCATCACATCGATTATTGGGATGACCCAGAGGGTACCCGCTTCGCTTTCAAATCTGAAAAATCTTCGGATATATTATAAATCCAAATCCTTACTTAAATCATCTGTCAATCATTGGCTCGCAATTGAGGGTGTAAATGCTTACACCAGCAGCATTGCATCGCCATAGCTGTAAAATCTGTATTTCTCTTTAATTGCTTTCTTATAAGCTTTCATTACAAAGTCTTTATCGGCAAAAGCACAAACAAGCATTATAAGAGTTGACTGCGGCAAATGAAAATTGGTAACAAGCTTATCAACTACTTTCAGTGTCTGCGGGGGATATATGAACTTATCAGTCCAGCCCTGACCTGAGCGTATCATTCTGCCTGCTGTTGTATTTGCTTCAAGTACTCTTGCAACTGATGTACCGACTGCAATTATTTTCTTCCTGTTATCTATTGTCTGGTTAACCATTGATGCAGTAGAATCGGGAATATAGAAAAATTCAGAATCCATTCTGTGCTTCGTCAGGTCTTCAACTTCAACAGGTCTGAATGTACCAAGCCCGATATGAAGTGTAATCGGAGCAATATTTATTCCCTTTTTTTCAATCTTTCTCAGCAGTTCTTTAGTAAAATGAAGCCCTGCAGTAGGTGCAGCAACTGAGCCGACATTATGAGCATAAACCGTTTGGTAATTATCCTTATCCTGCTCTGTCGGTTCTCTTTTTATATATGGCGGAAGCGGAGTCTTTCCGAGCTTTTCTATATACTTCTGGAAATCTCCCCTGTAATTAAAACGGACTATTCTTCCTCTTGAAGTTGTGTTATCAATAACTTCACAGAACAAGTTTTTCGTTAAGAAAATCCTGTTTCCGATTCTTACCTTCCTTGCCGGGTCAACAAGAACATCCCATATGTTTTCTTCCTGGCTAAGCTGCCTTAAAAGGAAAACTTCTATCTTTGCATTTGTTTTTTCTTTTAAGCCGAAAAGGCGTGCGGCAAAAACTTTGGAATCATTTAAAACAAGGCAGTCGCCTTCATCCATGTAATCTATTACACTCTTGAATTTTTTTGTTTCAATGGATTTTTGTTTTCTATCAACTACCATCAATTTACATTCGTCGCGTGGCAGTTTTGGATGCTGGGCTATAAGATTTTTCGGAAGCGGAAACTTAAAGTCCGTCGATTTCATTAATGTACTGATATGATTATTATATTAAGCTTTTGAAAATATTTTTTCCTGCGTAAATGGCTGAATCACCAAGCTCTTCTTCTATTCTTAAGAGCTGGTTGTATTTAGCTGTTCTGTCGGTTCTTGATAAAGAACCTGTTTTTATCTGTCCCGCATTTGTTGCTACAGCTACATCGGCAATTGAAACGTCTTCCGTTTCACCGCTTCTGTGGCTGATTACATTCGTATATCCGGCTGATTTTGCAAGCTCAATTGAATCCAGTGTTTCGGTCAATGTTCCTATCTGGTTCAGCTTTATTAATATCGAGTTTGCAACATGCTGTTCAATTCCTTTTTTCAAGATTTCTTTATTGGTAACAAATATATCATCGCCTACGAGCTGTATTTTATCACCAAGCTCTTTTGTAATTAATTTCCACCCGTCCCAGTCTTCTTCACCCATGCCGTCTTCGATTGAGATTATCGGATATTTATTCACCATCTCTTTGTAATACTCAACCATCTCTTCGGATGATTTTGATTTAATATGAGACTTGAAGAAATCATACTTGCCTTTGTTCCACATTTCGCTTGAGGCAGAATCCATTGCAAGGAATATATCTTTTCCCGCTTTGTACCCTGCATGCTCAATTGCAGTTAAAATAACTTCGAATGCTTCATCATTTGTCTGGAGGTTTGGAGCAAACCCGCCTTCATCACCGACTGAAGTATTGTAATTTTTCTTGTGGAGTACACTCTTCAGGTTGTGAAAAACCTCAGCCCCCATTCTCAATGCTTCGGAAAATGATTTAGCTCCTGCCGGAACAATCATGAACTCCTGGAAATCGAGGTTATTATCAGCATGTTTCCCGCCGTTGATAATATTCATCATTGGTACAGGCAGAACCTTTGCATTACTGCCTCCAACATACTTATAGAAAGGCATTTTGTAATAATTAGCGCTTGCCCTTGCTGCAGCAAGAGATGCACCTAAAATAGCATTTGCACCAAGATTGGACTTATTTTTAGTACCATCCAGGTCATTCAGCATGCAGTCAATTTTTGTCTGGTCTGTACTTTCAGCATCTATAAGTGCATTAGAAATAATGTCGTTAACATTGGAGACAGCTTTAGAAACCCCTTTGCCGAGGTATCTCTTTTTATCGCCGTCTCTAAGCTCGACAGCTTCTTTTTGTCCTGTAGACGCACCGGAGGGTATAGCAGCCCGGCCTAATGTCCCATCCTGCAGGATGATATCAACTTCAACCGTAGGATTTCCACGGGAATCAAGGATTTCCCTTGCTTTAACTTGTGTTATTTTTGGCATTTATACTAAAAAATAAAACTATAATATAATGCCATATTGAGGGGAATACAATTCAAAAATTGGGGTATAATTTACATAAAAACAAAAAGTAGGGAAATAAGAAGGTTTTTAAAGTTTATAAGGTTTATAAAGTTTGTAAAGTTTGTAAGGTTTATAAGGTTTGTAAGGTTTATTAGGTTTGTAAGGTTTGTAAGGTTTGTAAGGTTTGTAAGGTTTGTAAGGTTTGTAAAGTTTGTAAGGTTTATAAGGTTTGTAAGGTTTATTAGGTTTATTAGGTTTGTAAGGTTTGTGGAAAAATTAAATATTTCGATTCCTCGCCTTTCGACTACTTACTTGTTAAGCTGAACCAGTAACTCTTTCAAATTATCCGGATATAATTTCAATTTTCCATCTCCAAATTCATCCAATGATTTCCAGTAAGCATTGCACCATACATCACATGTTTCGGTAATACGGATTACATCTTTTTCATAAATACATTTATCAACAAATTCAGCATCATAGATGAAAACAAGCTCATGCATTTGCCTGCCTTCATATGTGAAAATGTTCTCAAGAATATTCAGCAATTTTATATTAGCTATCTCTTCACCAATTTCTTCCATGATTTCACGTCTTAGTGTATCTTCAGCTTTTTCTCTGAACTCAATCATACCACCTGCAGGACGGTAGAATGTTTCATTTTTGACCGAATCTATTGCTTCGCAAACAAGAATTTTGCCATTATGGCTGAATATGCAGATTGCAATTGGTCTTATGTGCTGTGGTTTTGGATGGTTTGGAGACATAATAATTATTGGCAGATATAATAAGTATCTTTTCTATTTACGGTATTGCCTGAAGAATTATAAAATTATTTCTTTTTTATGATAAATTTGTAATGCTTTTCTGAAATATCGTCCTTCAATCTTTTAATACAGTTTATTAGCTGTGATAATAATAGTTTTTCTAAACACCCGATATATGAAATATCACCTCTTTGATTGGCTCCTTTTAAAAAATCCGATAAATCTAGTTCAAATATTTCCTGAATTTGAATAATTGTATTAATCGGAAATACTGAGCTATTACCGTGGGGGATATAAAACCCTCTTATTGACTCATTACATCCAATGGATATGTTTGAGCTTTTTATATGAGAAGTTGTTTTTAAAACTAAATAAAAGCTTTCATTATCATCTGGTTCATATATTACAACAAAATATTTCCGGCCATATTGACCATCTGAAAATCTAAAGTTTTTATGAAGATATACATCTCCACAAGCCATTTGATTTAAGTTCTTTTAAAAGGAAAGTTTTTTAACATTTCATCTCTTGATTCCATCATTTCTTTTGCATCTTCAGTACTAATATTTGATTCTTTATCTAAAGCTAATAGATAATCAATTTTTTTATTAACGCCTAGATTTTTTCTCGTTTTATCCCATGGCTGATTCTTAAAATGTGATATTTCTGAAATTAAACTTGCATCTACATCCCTATATATTTCTGCAATTTCTTCTAATATCCTTCTCTCTCTAGGAGTAAATACTTCTAAATTAGATTGTACTTTGGGTTTTACCTTAAACAATCCTCCTTTTTTACCAGATTCATCACTCTTGAAAATATCTATTACCAAATAATTGCTAAAATCTGGAGGGACTAAATTATCCTGAGTTTCATTATAAAAGTCAAGCGGTACAGGTCCAAAATCTAATGCATAGTAATCTAAGTTTGTTACATTCCTGCCTGTTTCTTTAAAATGTCGAAAATCGAAAAAATATAATAATTTATATATTTTCAATTTTGAAGGATTTCTTACGTTTTTTACGAAAAATAGAACAGCATTAAGAAGTTTTTCTCGATATGTGTTATTTAAATATGGCACTTTTCCTCTGTTCTTAATATTATTATATTTTTTAATAAACACAATGACTAAAATCGCTATTAATATTTTAACTATTTTCATAAAATCCTCATTTTTAATAAAACTCATAATACCAAACATATAATAGTTTAATATCGTTTTTGTCATTATTTGTTTAAATCTCTTAATACAATGTCAATATTTGTCTATTTTCCAACAAAAAGGGTAAATCAAAAGAAATATTCTTTGATTTACCCTTGGTATGATGGAAACAACTAATATTATAAATTAAAGAAATTTAAGAATTTAAACAGATGCGTTTGAAGTAAATGTTATCACAAATTTTTTACTTCACCCATGCCATTGTCAAGCCATCCGATATTGGCATAAGCAATGATTCCACTCTTTCATCATCAGCAACCTTTTTATTGAAAACTTGTATTGCCCTAATAAACTCATCCGGATTTTTTTCTATTATTCTGCCATCCTTCAAAGTGTTATCTGCAGTAATTATTCCGCCTTTTCTTACCATCCCAATCACTTTATCAAAATAAGCAGGATAGCCCGTTTTATCTGCATCAATAAAAACGAAATCAAACTTTTCATCTTTCAGCTTATCAAGTGATTCCATTGCACTGCCTAATATTAACTCTATTTTATTATCCAGTCCTGCCGATTTGAAATTACTCATCGCCTCACCTGCGTGCTCCTTGCTGATTTCAAGCGTTGTCAGCTTTCCATCATCAGGCAATGCTCTTGCCATCCATATAGAGCTGTAGCCGGTAAGCGTACCAATTTCAAGCACACGCTTTGCATTGATCATTTTTATAAGCAGAAATAAAAACTTCCCCAGCTCAGGTGAAATTTGTATTAAAGGAAATTTCATTTCCTCAGTATGTTTTACAACCTGTTTTAAAATATCATCTTCCGCTGCAAATGTATCGACAATGTAATTATACAGGTCTTCGTTTAAAGGTACACCCTTCATAGCAATTAAGAATTAAAAATTAAGAATGATTTAGCACCCCTCTTTCCCAAATTTCTATTTGGGAAAGTTTTGAACTACAATTGATAATAAATATTCAATTCAATATCAAAAGCTTTCCCAAATAGAAATTTGGGAAAGAGACAATAAATATCTATCTCAAGTAATAAACTTAAAGAACTTAACAAACATAAAGAACTCTAAGAACTCATTAGAAGTTCGGGGTTCCGAACACCAGCGGCATATTTTTACCATTCATGATTATCATCTTGCTGTTACCGCTTTTTGCAAGCTCAAGTGTTGCTTCTATACCTTTCATCTGCAATGTCTGGTCTGTTATACTTTGTGAAACTATCCTGTTAAAATCGGATATACCCTGGGCTTCAACTTTTTTTCTTTCAGCTTCCTGTTTTTCTTTTTGAAGAACATACACCATCTGCTGTGCTTTTTGCTCTGCGGCTATTTTTTCATCAATTGCAGCTCTTACCATATCCGGCAGCTCTACATTTCTTAATAATACTCTTTCAAGTATTACTCCTCTTCCGTTAAATGCATCTTCCAGATTTTTTGTCACTTGTCTCACAAAATCTTCACGCTTGGTTGAATAAATATCGGTAGCCGAATAGCCAACCGAAACATCCCTGATAGAAGTTCTGATTGCAGGTCTTACGATTTTCTCTACATAATCAGTTCCTATAGTTCTGTAAACCTGCGGAGCATCTCCTTCGCTTAATCTGTACCAGACAGTCAGGTCAAGCTTAAGTGTAAGCCCATCCATCGAAAGCGTTGTAATAGCATCATCCCCTGTTTGCATACCTTCATCACGTATCGAGCTCATAGTATATGCCTGGGTTTTTATATCCATGTTTTCAACATTAACAAGCGGGTTAACAAAATTTAAACCGCTTCTTAGAACTCCATCCTGCACACTTCCGAAAAGAACCTGGACTCCAACTTCGCCCGGTCCTACCTGTACAATTGTTGAAAAGATTATAGCAATAAAGATACCTACTATCGCAATATTGCGGACAATAGATATTACACGCTGCATTTGCGGATTTCCTGCAGCTCCTTTCCTTAATGAAGAAACTACTATAACAACAATGATTAAAAAAATTACTAAAGCTATCATTTTTCCCTCTCCTTTTTTAAATAGAAAATATAATATCTATATTATATGATTTTGATTTAATAATCATCACATAAATTTATCAATGAAGAGCCGGGAGTTAGAGTGTTCAAGAGCTGCTAGTTCGGGAGTTGGATGCAGTGTCAGGTGTTAGTTTGGAAATATGAATTTTCTTATTAATCTTTCAATCTTTCAATTTTTCAACCTGTAACCTGTAACATGCAACCTTTAACATTCAACCTTTCCCAGCACTTCCATCATTTCCTCATGAATCATTCCATTACTTGCAAGGAGCTGCTTTTTGTAAATAGAAAACTCTTCACCCTTAAAATTGCTTAATTTTCCGCCGGCTTCTTCCAGTATCAGATATCCTGCAGCCATATCCCACGGATTTAATGCAACTTCCCAGAAGCCGTCAAACCTGCCGCATGCAACATAACACATATCAAGAGCAGCAGAACCAAGGCGTCTTATTGGCAGCCCTTCTTTAATAAAATTATTAAAATGGTCAATACAGTTGCCTGTATTTTCTCTTGCCAGGTAAGGAAATCCCGTTACAAGCAGGCTGTCTCTCAATTTTTCTATCTTTGAAACGGAAATTTGCAGTTCATTTAAATAAGCACCTTTTCCTTTCTCTGCATGAAACTTTTCATTTAAAACAGGATTATAAACAACACCTAATACAATTTCTTTTTTTATTTCAAGAGCAATTGAAACCGCAAATATCGGTAAAGCATGAGCATAATTTACCGTGCCGTCTATCGGGTCAACAATCCATACATAATCCGATGTCATATTCAGGTCGCCGCATTCTTCTGAAAGAACGTTATGTTCAGGAAAATGTTTATGGATTACTTCGATTATCTTTTTCTCGCTCTTATGGTCAACTTCAGTTACAAGGTCATTATATTCTTTTTTTCTTCCAATTCTGAATACCGTATTATAACTTTCGGTTATTATTTTTCCTGCTTCTTCAGCAGCTTCAAATAAAACTTCTTTATATTTCTTTAAATCTTCCATTTTAAATTATTCTTATTGTTTATTTTTAAGTTTGATATTTATTGCTGCGTTCACCACCTCACCCCTTACGCAAATCATAAATCAATTTGTTACAAAAAAAATATACAGGTAATTTCAGCTCCTGTCCTCATCCCCGACCCCCTCTCCTATGATAGGTGTTAGGAGAGGGGGAGCAGTAAATTAGAGTTTCTCGATGAGAAAGAAAATCTAAAATTCATTTCTCCCCCTCTCCTCTCATGTATCATAGGAGAGGGGGTCGGGGATGAGGACAGGAGCTGAAATTAAATACAAAAACTAAAATCTTACCATATGATAATACTTTTGAGTAAGGTGAATTTGTAAGTCATTTACATCCAACTTATCCTCTTTTATACACTTAGCAAGTTTTTCAATTTTCTTATTCTAATAAATAATTCAGTAAAAGATGGTTTTCCGTTTAAATATAATTTATTTTTAAGAAAAACTTACTAAGAATATCTCAATCTCTCTCGTTGTGGAGAGGGATAGAAAGGTTATGAACAAGTCATAAATTAAAAAGCACCCCTGTTTGAGGGATGCTTTAATAAAAAATATCATCAATAATATTTATTGCTGCGGTTCTGTTGGCGGTTCATTAATAACATCATCTATCTTGAAATCTATTTCTTCTTTTAAATCCTGTATTGTTTTCGTTCTATCTATTACATCTGCAAGAGTGAATTTCTTCGTTATCTTGAACTTGGCAATGTACTCATCAATTTCCTGCTGGTCTTTATCTTTCAGGTATTCGATAACTGAAAGAACTATCTTCTTCGATTCTTTGTCAAATTCAATCACTTCTGCATTTAATGTTGCACCATACTGGAACAGCTCTGCAAAATTCTTTATCTGGTAAACCGATAGCTGTGATGCCGGAATGAATCCGTCAACTATATCGGGTAATTCAACTATAATGCCTTTTTCAAGAGCTTTCATAACTTTTACATTAGCTTCGGTTCCTACTGTATATTTACCTTCGAGTGAATCCCACGGATTATCGGTTATCTGCTTATGTCCTAATGCTATCCTGTGGTTATCAATATCGATACCAAGAATAAGAACGTCAAGCATATCGCCTACTTTTACAAAATCTTCTACATTAAATATTTTCTTTGTCCATGAAAGGTCTGAAATATGAACAAGCCCGTCAACACCTTCTTCGAGCTCAACAAACACACCAAAATTGGTGATGTTGCAAACTTTACCCTGGTGCCTTGAGCCAATCGGGAATTTCTCAAGCAATGACTGCCATGGATTAGGAGTTAGCTGTTTTATTCCGAGTGAAAGCTTTTTGTCACTCTTATCAAGACTTAAAACTATTGCTTCAACTATTTCGCCCATTGATACAACCTGGTTAGGATTTGTAATGTGCTGGGTCCATGACATTTCGGAAACATGAATCAATCCTTCGATGCCTTTATCAATCTCAATAAATGCGCCGTAATCGGTTATTGATACAACTTTACCTGATACCTTATCACCAACTTTTAATTTCTCTTCAATATTTTCCCATGGATGCGGGGTTAACTGTTTTAATCCAAGTGTAACTCTCTTTTTCTCTTCATCAAACTCAAGTACTATAACATCGATGTCCTGGTCAAGATTTACAACTTCTGACGGGTGGCTTATTCTTCCCCAAGAAAGGTCGGTAATATGAATTAATCCGTCAACGCCGCCAAGGTCAACAAATACACCGAAATCTGTAATTGCTTTTACGGTAGCCTGTAAAATCTGTCCTTTTTCGATAGTGCTGAGGAGTTTTTCTCTCTGGTCAGCCATCGATTCTTCAATAAGTATTTTATGTGAAATTATTATATTCTCGTTCGGGTGGTTAATCTTCAGTATTTTGAAATCCATCATTTTGCCGACAAACACATCATAATCGCGGATAGGTTTTGTATCTATCTGTGAACCCGGTAAAAATGCATTTACTCCGCCGAGGTCAACAACAAATCCGCCTTTAATTCTTCTTACACATTTACCCTGAATAAGCTCATCATTCTGCTTTGCCCTGATAATTCTTTCCCAGTTCCTTATTATATCGGCTCTCTTGCGTGAAAGAACAAGCTGTCCTTCCCTGTCTTCAATTTTCTCAACAAATATTTCAACTTCATCACCTATTTTGATATTGTCCGGGTCAGGAAATTCATCAATAGAAACTCTGCCGTCGGATTTAAATCCGATATCTATCAATACGTCATTGCCTGAAACAGCAACAACTTTTCCTTTGACGATTTCATTTTCTTTTATAACATTGAAAGTTTTTTCGTAAAGCTCAATATACTTTCTGAATTCGTCTTCTGAGTAGTCTTTAGCAACAAAATCTTTAGTCTTAATAACCGGTCTGTCTTTCAAATTAATTTCAATCGGTTCGCCTACCGGTTTGGGAATATTCAGCACATCGTTGACGGGGTTTACCTGGGGATCGTTTTGTTCTGCCATTAAAAAAGTTTATTAAAAAATAAGTTTATAAATTCCCATTGTGAGTGGGGGTTAATTAAGCCGGAGGCATTCCTCCGTGAAAATAAAATTTTAGCCCTTTTTAGGGTTATTTACAGAAAAAATGAATATTTAAAATTTATTATTTCTGAAAAAGGACTTATAATATCCGCATAATTATAAACATTAACAAGACAATAAAAGATGCAGTTTTGGGGGATTTTTGCATAAATTAACCACAGAGCACCGTACTGGCAGTGTGTCCACCCCGAGAACTCGGCGGTTACTCAAGAAGATTGTAATAAGTAATTATAGATTAAATCCCAATAAGAGAATTTCATAAATAATGGAAAAAGAGAACACTGACAAAATAGAACACTTAGATTAGTTGCAGTAAGTAAAATGAAGACCTTCCGCAGCAATTATAAATCATCCAAGCCGGATAGATTGCAAGGGGTAATCAGGGAATTAAAGTCTTGAGTTGTTTATATAATTTTGTTGTTAATTTATTTCACGCATATTTATATCAGTAACCCCTTGTCTGGCACCAATTGTAAATCCTCCAATTCTTCATTCGTCATTCTTAATTCTTAATTGGAGATAACCCCTTGTCTGGCACCAATTGTAAATCCTCCGGTCATCTTAAGCTAACGCTTGTGTCAGGTGAATCTTAGGAAATTTAAGCTCTTTTTTTGCCTATCAAAATAACCGGTTAATCTATATTCATCCATACATTCAAACTAACACCTGACACTGCCCATTCTCATCAAACTCTCAGAACTCCCGCAGCGAAGCGAAGGTCCCGCTTTAGCGGGATACGAACTCTATAAACTCTTTTCTATCTTACTCAGTAATTCTTTTATTTTAATAGAAAGGTCATCATCATTCGTTCTTTTCAATAATTCCTCAAGATATGGTTTTGAGCTTGCTGATGGAGCTCTTGATAAAATATCAACTACTCTTGACCTGATACCGCGGCTTCTATCGGACAGCTTTTTGTTTAAAACATCAATCACAGTTGCATCATCAACAAAATCTTCTAATCCTGCAATTGCATAACTTCTTAATCTTGATGTACTTCCTCTTATTGCATATTCTTTATAAATATCCACTGCCCTGCTGTCTTTTGATTCTATCAATGCCTCAATTACGCTTCTCCTGATAATTTCATTGTGTGAATTCTCATTAATAAACGGTGCAACCAAATCATAAAGTTTATCCTTATCTGCAATTTTTGATAATGCAATAATTCCATCCGCTGTTATATAATAGCTTTTGTTCCCTTTAATCCTGCTCATTATGAGTCCGATTACCGTATCCCTGTTTTTATAATCCGGGTTATTTACAAAATAGCTGCCTATTGCTGTGAGCATTGAACGCTTAACCCTTGGATCCTGTTCGTCATCGAAATCTGTCATTAACATAAGTGGAACATCAAAATCAGTTAGCTGTGTAAAAACTGCCGGGATTTCATTTCTCACACCCCAGAATTTGTCGTTTCTCATATACCATGATAACCTGTCTATTACATCATAATCATTGATAAAATCCTTCAATCCCCTTGCCGCCATAATCCTGTCAATTGCATTTTCGGATTTTTCAAGCTGGTAAAGCCACATCTCTTTAGGCTTTGTTACATAAGCTTTGCATAATACACTATTGCCGGGATTAAAGTTAACATTTAATAATTTGCCGTCTAATTTATATTCATTGCTTATACCGCGGACAGTAGTAGTACGAATAGTGTATTTTTTTTTCGACTTTTCAGTTACCAGCTCAACCTCAACCGGTGTTTGAAATACTGAGCTTTCTTTAGGATTCTGTATTTGCAGTATATTTAAGCTAAGCTCATTTGTACTATAATTAAATCTATAGTTCCCTTTAAACTCCGGCTGTCCTGCTTTATATATCCATTCTTCAAAGAAGTAAGAGAAATCAACCGGTTTCCTGTCAAATTCAGGATTATTATTGAAGATACCGTTTACTTCATCAAGTAAATTTTTCGTTACAACATTTTGATATTCATATTTTGTAATGTAATTATTCAATGCTTTTTTAAACATCTCATCACCCATTTGATGCCTTAGCATATTCAGAACTAATGCACCTTTGCTGTAAGTGTTTGTTGTTAGTCCGTGCCGTGTATAAATAGGCATTCTTTTTATCGAATCAACTTCGAGCACTTCATCACTTTTCTTCAAAATTGAATAATCAAACTCATCCTTGCCCAATGAGTATTCCTTATACAATGCTTCAAAATACGTGGCAAACCCTTCATTGAGCCATATTTCATTCCAGTTTTTGCATGTAACCACATCACCCCACCACATATGTGCTAATTCATGTGCAACAAGACCGGTAGCATTATAATCAGGCGGAACCCTGTCATCATAAACCGAACCGTCAAATAAAACCACAGCTCCTGTATTTTCCATACCGCCGTAAATAAAATCCTGCACTGCCACCTGCGAAAACCTGCCCCACGGGTATTTGTAATTAGAATACTCTGAAAAGAATTTTATAATATCATCTGTTTCGCCGTAACACCTTTTTATATTTTCAAGTTCACCGGGTGGTCCATATGAGAATATCGGAACATCCTTCCAGCCGTCTTCAACTACATCATAGTTTCCGACTGCAAGCATTACTAGGTATGATGAATGCGGTTTGCTTAATGACCAGTGCCATGTCCTTGTTCCATCAGGATTTTCAATAATCATTATCAGCTCTCCATTGGATAATGTCTGGTATGCAACATCAGTCGTTATTATTACTTCAGTAGTCGCTTTGTCATTGGGATAATCATAACACGGGAACCAGTAGCGGTTATCTTCACCTTCGCCTTGTGTCCACACTTCATATCTTTTATTTGGAAAAATTGAATCGGGTGCTATGAAATACAATCCTTTCTCCGGGTCAGTAATGGAATATTCTACCCGGTATTTAAATGGAAAATTTTTCGCAACCTTGTGTTCTAAATTTACAGTTATTTCTTTCTTATCATATTCAAAAGGAATATCTTCATAAGTCTCTGCCAGTTCAGGATTATCAGTATGATTATACAGGCACTCCTTAACACTCTTTACATTCATTCCAACTGCATCAACCTTGAAGCTTCTGAAATCATCTGCTGCAGAACGAATTTCAGTTGTTACAATCCCGTCCAGCGTTTTATTTTTTAAATCAAGCTTAACTTCAATTTTGATATGTTCAACATCGTAAGTTCTTTCCCTTTCAGTGGGCTCATTGCCAAACATCTGGGAATAGGAAACAGAGGTAAATACAAAAAGAAGCAGTATGAAAAGGTAATGTTTTTTCATGGCTGAATATAATGTAAAGTTACAGGAAGTTAACAAAAAACCAGGAATAAATTAATTGAATAAATTAAGGACAGAAAAGAACCGCAGATTATATTGATTTCACCGGTTGTCTGAATCGCAGATTTCACAGATTATACTGATTACGCTGATAGTATTCTGATTTAAAGTATACCCGGCAGATTTTCGAAGAAGTATTTGCGGTAACACGTTTACTACACTCCATAATCTTTGCTAAGAACTCTTTTCCTCCCACATGCCATTTTCCTTAATAAGCTCTATCAATCTATCCACTGCTATTTCTTCATCAATTCCTCTTTCAATTACATCTTTGCCTTTGTAGAGTGTAATCTTCCCGGGACCGCTGCCGACATATCCGAAATCCGCATCTGCCATTTCACCGGGTCCATTCACTATACAGCCCATTATTCCAATCTTCACTCCTTTTAAATGGTCGGTGCGTTTTCTTATTTTTGTAGTTGTTTCCTGAAGGTCAAACTGGGTTCTTCCGCATGAGGGGCAAGATATATATTCCGTTCTCGATATTCTTGTTCTTGTTGCCTGCAGAATCCCAAAACTGATGCTGTTAATAACGCTTAAATCATTATACTGTGATTCAATCCATATCCCATCGCCAAGCCCGTCAACCAGCAGTCCGCCGAAATCTGTTGCAGCGTATAATGTAAGCTCTTGGTCACTTAATCCGTCATACTTTCTTTGTACCACAACCGGAACATTAAAACCATTATTCATTAATTCAACGAAGCCGCGTCTAAGGTCTGCCATTGCATGTTTGTTGCTTGTCTTAAGTATCAGCATACATTTTTCATCAGCTTTGATTTCATCAAGCAGCTTATTTTTCAGTTCATCAATAGATACAGAAACAAAATTTATTCTATCTGACCTGTCTTTTGTATTTATATATTCTTCTGCAGTAAACAATGGAAATGACTCCGGCTTATTTTCCAGTCCATTCCAATAGGAATAATTAAATATTTTTTTCAGTGTACCGGGTAAATTATATTCAATATCTTTACTTCCGAGGTAAATAAAATCCGGTGCAGCATCACCAATATTCCATTTATCATACTCCGGATAATATGTATACCCCGCTCCTGCCAGACTTAATGGACTAATAATCTTTTCTGCATCGGCTGATATTATAACAACGGGAACATTCTTCCTCCCAATTTTATCAACTTCATTTGTTTCCCTTCTTTTATATTCAAATGGGTCAATTGGATAATTTATTATATGCGGAATTTCAGCGTGTTCCTCCCTGCCGGTATATCTTTTCACAAGATTAATTGCAACGGGGATTTCCGCTTCGGGTTCTTCTGTAAGTGAAACACGGATAGTATCTCCTATACCGTCTTCAAGCAGTGTACCGATTCCAACAGATGATTTTATCCTGCCGTCTTCACCATCACCTGCCTCGGTTACCCCAAGATGGATTGGGTAATTCATTTTTTCTTCTTCCATCTTGTTTACCAGCAAGCGGTAAGCCTGAACCATCACCTGCGGATTGCTCGCCTTCATTGAAAGAACAATATCATGATATCCGGTTTCTTCACAAATCCTCACAAACTCAAGTGCAGACTCAACCATGCCAAGCGGCGTATCACCGTAGCGGTTCATAATCCTGTCGGATAGTGAGCCGTGGTTTGTACCGATCCTCATTGCAGTGCCGTATTCTTTGCATATTTTTACAAGCGGCATGAATCTTTCCCTGATTCTTTCAAGCTCCTGTTCATACATCTCATCTGTATATTGAAATATCTTAAACCTTTTCCTGTCGGCGTAGTTACCCGGGTTCACACGCACTTTTTCCACGACTCTTGCCGCATGCTCTGCTGCATTTGGAGTGAAATGTATATCGGCAATAAGAGGTGTTTTGTATCCGCGTCTTCGTAACTCATTTTTTATGTGTTCAAGGTTTACAGCTTCCTTTAATGCGGGAGCGGTTATCCTGACATACTCCGAACCGGCTTCTATCATTCTTATGCTTTGCTCAACAGTTGCAAGCGTGTTCATTGTGTCGGTTGTAGTCATAGACTGCACGCGGATGGGATAATCGCCGCCAAGCGGTACATCACCTATATTTACAACACGGGTTTTGTAACGTGAGTATTTTGTCAGGCTGTTATTATATCTTTTATATGTTGTTAAATCAGTATGCAAAAGTTTGTTAAGTTTGTTAAGTTTGTTAAGTTTGTTAAGTTTGTTAAGTTTGTTAAGTTTGTTAAGTTTGTTAAGTTTGTTAAGTTTGTTAAGTTTGTTAAGTTTGTTAAGTTTGTTAAGTT